>NZ_CP028924.1:0-307531 GCF_003061515.1 Colwellia sp. Arc7-D | reverse complement strand
CCTGCTGCCATTTCTTTAGCAAAGGTAGGTCCAGAAAGAACAGCTAACGAAATATCATCACCTAAAATCTCTCGAGCTACATCTTGCAATAAGCGCCCTGTATCGTGCTCTAAACCTTTTGTTGCCCAAACTAAACGAGCATCTTTTCTAAGAAAAGGTTTGATTTGCGTTAGCATTTCACCAAAAACATGGCTAGGTACGACTAATAAAATATTTTTACTGGCAGCGATCACACTGGCTAAGTCATTAGTAACGACTAATGCTTCAGGAAAAGAACTTCCCGGTAAATATTTTTCATTCGCACGCGAACTCGCCATTTCAGAAACATGATTTTCATCACGTCCCCAAAGCAATGTTTTATGGCCATTTCGCGCTAAGCATATTGCCAGCGCTGTACCATAAGAGCCAGCGCCAATAACCGAAATTGCGGCAGAATCAGGGCTCATAAATTAATGAGTTTCTGTACTTGCTGGCGCTTGGTCAGCATTTGCTTGTGCTGCACGCTGTTGTACATAATTTGCAAATAATGCTTCAAAGTTTACTGGTGCTAAATTAATTTGTGGGAATGAACCACGACTAACTAGGTTGGCAACAGCTTCACGAGCATATGGGAATAATGTTGTTGGGCAAAATGCGCCAATAGTATGGGCTAATTGCGCTTCTGGTAAGTTACCAATAGTAAAAATACCTGATTGCTGTACTTCAGCTAGAAAAGCCGTTTGCTCTTCAACTTTAGCCGTAACAGTTAACGACAATGTTACTTCATAAGTATCATCACCCAATTTAGTCGACTTAGTATCAATATCTAACTGTACTTCAGGCTTCCAGTCTTTTTGAAAAATTGCTGGAGAATTTGGCGTTTCAAATGAGATATCTTTTGTATAAACACGTTGAATAGCAAATTGTGGAGCTTGTTGCTCAGTTGTCGCTTCTGCGCCGTTTTGAATTTCGTCAGCCATGTTGTTCTTCCTTTATATTTTTACGCCATTATTTATTGGCATTTTATTCTAAGATATTTTCACTTTTACGCAGAGGCCAAAAGTGAAGCTAATTTTTCTTGAGCATGTAATGCAAATAAATCGTCACAACCACCAATATGGTTATTGTTAATAAATATTTGTGGCACGGTTGAAGCGCCCTGACTACGTTTAATCATTTTCTCACGCAGTGGTGCATCACCGTCTATTTTTATTTCGTTGTACGCAACGTTCATATCATCGAATAAAGCTTTCGCTCTCATGCAATAAAAACAAGTCGCTTTAGTATATATATCAACTGCCATTATGATAACCCGTTGTTTTATTGTGAATTACTTAGTTACAGGTAAACCTGCACTTAACCAAGCACTCATTCCACCTTTAAGAATACTCACTTTAGTGAAACCCGCTTTTGCTAGCTGATTAGCCACTTTACTTGCACTAAGACCAGCACTACATACTACAATAATGGGTTTATCTTTGTGTTTTTCAAGACTAGTGAAGTCATTTTTACTGACTTTTTCATTGCCAAGATGCACTGCATCAACAATATGTCCGGCTTTAAAGTCTTTTTCACTACGGCTATCAACCACAACACCCGACTCTCTATTAATTAAAAAAGTCATTTGTTGCGTACTTAATTGCTTAATAGGTGACATTTGAATTTTGATAGTAATGACAATAATCATTAAAACAATAACCAACCAAGCTCCACTAAGTAAAGGCTGGCTCATTGCGAAAGTAATAAGTTGATCCATAAGTTTTACATTCTAATTAACTAAAAATTTTCCACAGTATACAGGCTAATAAACTAAACCCAAACTGAACTTTTCATACAAAAACACAATAATGAAATAACTTTGCATATATCATTGGTTTTTGATCTTAAAACTGAAACATTTTGTCTAAACAGACAGAAGATATTCACATCGTGTCTTGATATACTGCTGCTGAAAATTATTTTCAATGATCTATCGCTCGTATTACTTTTATCTATCTTTGCTCGTATAAAGGAAGTCATAATGCCAAACAAGAAGTCTACTGTTCTTATTATTCTAGATGGTTGGGGATATAGAGAAAACACAGAATCAAATGCTATTTTTCATGCCAACACCCCAGTATTAGACAACTTAATAGCTAACAAGCCCAATATGTTGATAGAAACCTCTGGCATGGCGGTAGGTTTACCAGACGGACAAATGGGCAACTCTGAAGTTGGACATGTCAATTTAGGCGCTGGGCGTATTGTTTATCAAGACTTCACTCGAATTACTAAAGCAATTAAAGATAAAGAATTTCAACAAAACCCAACGTTAGCGAGTGCAGTTGAAAATGCCGTAAGTAACAATAAAGCAATTCACGTTTTTGGTTTGCTCTCTCCAGGCGGCGTTCATAGTCATGAAGATCATATTTTTGCCATGTTAGAAATGGCTGCAGAAAAAGGTGCTAAGGCAATTTATTTGCATGCATTTTTAGATGGCCGCGATACACCACCGCGCAGTGCAGAAGCCTCACTTATCAAAGCACAAGAAAAATTTTCAGCATTAGGCTGTGGCCAAGTAGCCTCAGTTATTGGTCGTTATTATGCTATGGACAGAGATCAGCGCTGGGATCGCGTTGAATCAGCTTATAATTTAATGGTTTCAGGACAAGCTGAATACCAATACAGTAAAGCAACTGACGCTTTACATGCCGCTTACGAGCGTGACGAAAATGACGAATTTGTCAAAGCTTCAGCCATTACCAATGCCGAAGGTAATGTCATTCAAGTAGAAGATGGCGATGCCATGATCTTTATGAATTTTCGAGCCGACCGCGCACGTCAATTCACCCGTTGTTTTACCGAACCAACGTTCACAGGTTTTAAACGCCAGCAACAACCTAAACTTGGCAGCTTTGTGATGTTAACCGAGTACGCTGCTGATATTGATGCTCCATCTGCTTTTCCAAAAGTCGAGCTTCACAACGTTTTAGGTGAATGGCTAGAAAAACATAACAAAACGCAACTGCGCATTTCAGAAACTGAAAAATACGCCCACGTCACCTTTTTCTTCAGTGGCGGTAAAGAAGATACCTTCAAAGGTGAAGAACGAATATTAGTGCCATCACCACAAGTGGCTACTTACGATTTGCAGCCTGAAATGAATTCCACCCTATTAACTGATAAATTAGTAGCAGCTATTGAAAGCGGCGATCACGACTTTATTGTTTGTAATTACCCTAATGGTGATATGGTTGGTCATACCGGTGACTTTGATGCTGCCGTAAAAGCTTGTGAAGCGGTTGACAGATGTATAGGCCGCATTGTTACCGCGTTAGAAAAAACAGGTAGCGAGTGCTTAATTACCGCCGATCACGGCAATGCTGAACAAATGCTAGATAACGAATCAGGACAGGCACATACCGCCCATACTTGTGAACCTGTACCTTTAATATATTTTGGCCGAAAAGCAGCAATGGCAAAATCAGGCGCACTTAGTGATATTGCACCGACAATTTTATCATTGATGGATATGCCTCAACCTGAAGAAATGACAGGACATAACTTATTAACGCTGACTTAACGTAAACGTGCTTTTTATTGTGCCTTATAACGACAACGCTAGATGCTTATCAATAAAACTTAGCCAGTATAATGCTGGCTATGTTTTTTGCATTGGCTTAATCATACTGTGCTTATCGTTTAATACTTTGGCTCAAGCAAGCGCGAACAACAGTGCAAAAACAAATCAGCAACTTAGCGATATCCAACAAGCTATTAATCAACAAAAACAAAGCCTATCAAACACAAATATTAAAATCAGTGATCTAGAACAACAGCTAAAAACTGATGATCTAGCAATAGGAAAAATAGCTAAAAGTTTATCAAATACCACCAGTGAATTAACCGCTACAGAAAATAAATTAGCTGAACTAAGTGCCGAAAAAAAACAACTTGAACTGGCTAAAAAGCAACAAGAAGAAATACTCGCCAAACAATTACGAGCCGCTTATTCTACGGGTCATCACGACTACATCAAGCTAATACTTAATCAAGAAAAGCCTAGTAATGTACAACGCACTATCACCCATTATCAGTACTTAAATACGGCGCGTATTAAAGAAATTGAAGCATTTAAAAGTACCATTACGCAATTAAATGACGTTACACAACAATATCAGCAACAAGCAGAACAATTAACACAGTTAACACAAACACAAAGCCAGCAAAAACAAATTCTCGAATTATCAAAAATCAAACAAAAACAAACTTTAAAGGCTTTGAATAAAAAAGCACTTACAGAACAGCAAAAACTCGCCAAACTGGAGCGAGAAGAATCAGCATTAGTCTCCTTATTAAAAAGAATGGCTGCCGATGCTGCAAAAGCTAAACAGGCAGAAAATTTAGTCGGACTGAGTAAATTAAAACGTAAGCTCAGTTGGCCGGTAAAAGGGCGAATCAATCATAGTTTTGGTTCAAGTAAACAAGGCTATTTAAAATGGAAAGGCGTATTTCTTTCAGCGCCAATTGGTCGTGAAGTAAAAACTATTCACAACGGCACAGTTTTATTTTCAGATTGGTTAAAGGGTTATGGACTGGTTACCGTTGTTGATCATGGTGATGGATACATGAGTTTATATGGCCATAACCAAGCCTTACTAAAATCGGTGGGTGACCGTGTTGAAGCGGGTGAACCTATAGCCTTAGTTGGCCAAAGTGGTGGGCAAGCTAATTCAGGACTTTACTTTGAAATTAGGCACACAGGTATTGCAGTTAACCCCAAACTCTGGTGCAAGTAATTTTGTTTACTAATTCAATTATTATCTATTGAACTAGTCGATTTTGCCCACTTGAACTGCTATTCTCACTAACGACTTATAATAAGAAAAACTTACCGTGCTTAAATTATTTTCCAAATTTATATTGTTATTAAGCTTACTTTCTCCTGCCTTACTTTTTGCTCAATCAGCGCAAGTAGCGATTATTATTGACGACATTGGCTATCGAAAAAGTGATGCACAAGCGCTTTACTTACCTGGCAATATTAGTTACGCCATTCTACCTCATACCCCTTACGGCAAAAGGTTAGCGCTAAAAGCACAAGCGAAGAATAATGATGTTATTTTGCATATCCCAATGGAATCAAAAAATGGTAAAAAGCTAGGGCCTGGCGCGTTAACCAGTGAGATGAATGAAAATGGCATTCGTGAAAGTTTAAGTCATGCTTTTGCTGAAATTCCTTTTGCGTTAGGTATTAACAATCACATGGGCAGCAAGCTTACTGAATTGTATCAACCAATGGCTTGGACCATGCAGTTTCTAAAAGAACGAGATTTAGTCTTTATAGATAGCGTGACCACTAGCGATAGCCAAGCTGAAGACGTTGCTATTAGCTTTGGTGTACCCAGTTTACATCGACATATATTTCTCGATAACAAACTCGACCACAACTATATTCGCCGACAGTTTAAACAATTAATTCGAGACGCTAAACGCTATCAGACTGTGGTGGCTATTGCTCATCCACACCCTGAAACGATAACGTCTCTGAAAAAACTTCTGCCTTTACTCGCACAAAACAATGTTGAGCTTGTGCCAATATCTACATTGCTTAACCGTAAACTAACAACACTTAACCTACAAGTAAATGCTGAAGACTGAACTATTTTAACATTTTAAATGTGTAAATTTTTTTGACAGTTCAATGTTAACTAACTCTTTATATTATGTTTTTTAAGTAGCTTATGAAGATACTTTACGGGTATCGCATAAGTAATGCCACTGGGTTTACTGATCACAGTTTCTTTACTTTGCTGAACAAAAACCTTATTAATTACACCAACAACCTCACCCGTTTTAACATCATACATAGCACTACCACTATTGCCTGGATAAGCCGTTGCATCTAGTTGATAGACTAAATAGGGATCTCTTAAACGTTTCAGCATAGCAATACTAATTTGTCTTGAGTCATCAACCGGGATAATCGTCGGTGTTACTGCCGCAATTATTCCACGGTGTGTAACCGGATAAAGCCCAAGTACCGCGCCAATAGGAAACCCCGTGAATGCGATACTACTACCCTCTTTAATAAAGTCATTCTTTGCTAAGGTTAATGCGGGTAACGCTTTCCCTTCTATTTTAAGAATAGCTAAATCATGCTCTTCATCAGTAGCAACTAATGTTGCTAATCTAACCTTAGCTGCTGGTCCTTTCCCGGTAAATACGGCTAGTTTTTGTAATAAATTATCATCTAACTCGGCATCAATAACGTGATTGTTTGTCACGATGTAGGTTCCATCCCCAACCACAAAGCCGGTACCATTAAGCTGGTTTTTCTGCCGTCCTGTTGGCGTATAAACACCAATTCCTACAACAGACGGTTTAACCATGCTGACGGTATCAACTAAATTAGCGTAGGTTATTGAGCTACAAAGTAACCCAATCAATATTAATGATTGTAATAATCGTTTCATATTTTCACTCTTTTTTAAAAATTTCACACATTACCTGAACTTAGCATACTCTTTGGCTAGCGATTTCGAAATTATTACCCATAATTAAATAATATAATAGAAGGAGATATGTTTAGTGGCGAATAATATAGTACCGATTTTAGCCGGCGGAGGCACACGTTTACCCGCGCATATTGGCGTACTGCAAGCTTTAGATGATTTGAATATCAATTTTACTCACCTTGTTGGCGTTTCTGGTGGCAGTATCATTGCCAGCTTTTATGCTGCTGGCCTTACAATAAAAAAAATGAAAAAGATTGCTCTAACCACTAATTATAATCAATTTAAAGGCTATTCAATAGTAAGTTTAATTCGTAATGGCGGCTTAAGTTCTGGTGATGTTTTTGAACAATGGGTCGATAAGCATCTAGACGGAAAAACCTTTAACGACCTGGATTGCAATCTTTATATAGTAGCGACTGATGTAAAAACAGGTCGTCCGGTAATTTTTGATCGTAAAAGAACACCCGGGATGAAAGTATCTTTGGCCGTACGTTTTTCTATGTCGATACCACTGGTGTTTAGTTTTAAAAAATTTGGTAGTCACTTAATGGTTGATGGCAGTATTTTATCAGAAGATGCCCTACATAGAGATTGGGCCATGGATGGCACACCCGTACTGTGTTTTCGTCTGCGCGGTGAACATGAATATGACGAACTGAAAACAGATGGTATGTTCCCTATTATCAACTACGTTACTTTACTCATTAGAACCTTTATGACCACGATATCACGCGAATATATCAACGATGCATTCTGGCATAACACCATTATTATCAATGCTGGCCTATCCTCAGCCGTTGATTTTGGTATGAGTGAAGAGAAAAAACTCGAATTATTTGATATTGGTTACCATACTGCAATGGAAATAGTACCAATTAAAACTAAGCATGGTAGCTAAACTCTTAAAAAATAAACATTATTAATAAATACTTAACAAATATATTTCATAATACATACATAAAATGCTAAATTAATTCTACAGCTATCAAAAAATATATTAATGGTTATTACATCTAACCGAATAAAATGCTAAGAAACTGAGAAAATAATGAATTGGAGTAAGAAGTTACTAGACACCCCAGTAATTGGAGGTATAACCAAACGCATTGCATCAATGAAAATTAATCATGATGCGATGAATATTGCTGAGCATTTTACCCAATTCCTACAACCAGAGTTTGCAAGTAATGATGAACTGCGTGATGAAGTTTTCCGTATTCGCCACAATGTATACTGTGAAGAATTAGCTTTTGAAAAAGTAAAAGCTGAAGGCAAAGAACAAGATGAGTTTGACGCTCAATCAATCTTCTCAATGATCAAACATAAACCTTCTAATACCTATACCAGTTGTGTGCGAGTAGTTAAATCAGCGAACGAAACTGAACTACTTCCCATAGAAAAATACTGCTTAGACGCTATACAAAATAAAGAATTACACCCAAGTAACTTTCCACGCCATGAAATAGCTGAAATATCTCGCCTTGCGGTTAAAGCTGATTTTAGACGTCGTAAAACGGATAAATTTAGAGGCTCAGCCATAGGTGCCATTAATGAACCTACTTACTCAGAAACAGAACTACGCTGTTTTCCGTTCATCGCTATCGGCCTATACATGGCCGCAGCGACAATGAGCATGGAAACAGGTGTTAAACATGTTTACGTCATGATGGAGCCAAGACTTGCACGTAGCATGAAGTTTGTTGGAATAAACTTCATTCAACTTGGTGAAGCTATTGATTATCATGGGTTACGTGCACCTTATTATATTAATGCGAGTATATTTATGAATAATTTATCACCTGGCTTCAAATGCCTATATCAAGAAATACAAAGAGAAATTACTAACCAACTTTAATTGAGCTTTCTCAAACTAGCTTTTTTAACTATTATTATTGTCTAATCATTCTCAATACATTTAAGTTTTTAGTAAATAAGGATCCTCATGTTTAACTATGAAGAAGCATTCTCTCGAAATATTGGCTGGGTTACTCAGGAAGAACAACAAAAACTTAGACATACTAAAGTTGCCATAGGTGGCTTAGGTGGCGTTGGTGGCGATCACACAATAGTGCTAGCGCGCTTGGGTATTGGAAATTTCCATATTTCTGATCTTGACGAGTATTTTACTAACAATGCACAAACCAGATATACATTCTTTAAAGTTATAATCATTAAATAACTTAGAAACCCCTATTCTTCTCGCTTCCTGTAATAAAATAATGTCAGGTTCCATGCTAAAGCCGATAGAATCAAGCTCGTTTTTTGACCCTCCACCACCAATATTAGCACTAAGTATTGAAATTTCTGAGCTAATTGATGTAGACGTTGATGCAGAATAAGGTGTGGGTGTAGAAAAATATGAAGCCACACTAGGTAACTGAAAGTCTAAATAATTGAGTGATAACAAAATCAAAAATGAACAAAACTGCAATTGACGTTTTGACAAATAACGCCAGAAAACAAACAAACTAATAACACAAACTAATAACCACCAGCGTGGACCAAACAATAATGCATATTTAGGAATAATCAGTAGTTCATTAGTTGGCCACCAAGGTAACAGCGTAACCAATAAGCACATGAAACAACAAAATATAAAATAAGGCTGGCTTAAGCGCTGCAATATAGAGCGCATGCTATTTTTCATAAAGCTCAGCATATTTTTTAGCACTAGTCTCTAATGAGAAATTCTCTTTAATATAAGAAAAAGCACAATCTCCTAAGGTATTAATTATCTGTGCATCTTCAGCAAAAGAAATGAGTAAACTCGCTAACGTTTTATCATCTCTATAATCGAATAAATGACCTGTTTTACCTTCAATCACTAACTTAGGATTACCGCCAACATTCGTTGCCACAACAGGAATACGATTCGCCATAGCTTCAATAATAACCATAGACAAACCTTCAGTTTCAGATGTTACGGCTAACACATCAAAACTAGAATAAATTTTATCTCTGTCGTTCACCATGCCATGAAAAAACACCTTCACTGGCCAATGCTGTTGTTCATCATAGTCTTGTAAAATAGACAAACATTCACCATCACCAAAATAATGAATCTCCAAGTTCTCTTGTACTGACAAAGGTAATAGTGAGGAAGCCTGCAATAAAGTTATTTGGCTTTTTAATGGGATCATTCTCCCAACTGACCCTACACGTAAAACTGCACTTTCAGGTTTAGCTTTTTCAATGGGCTGTATAAGCACACCATTATCGATTACTGAACTTTGAACTGTCTTCCAGTCATGAGTTTTCTGAAAATTATCAGCACCTTCCTGAGATACAAAAGTGATGGCATCAACAAATTTTTCAGCTTTTAAATGTAACTTAACCCAATGCGAACCAGCTAAAGGTGCAGCACCATGACGTGTATAAATACACTTGGCACTTAAAAAAGGAAGTAAAGGATAAATAAATTTTAACGCATGAGGAGTATGTACATGTATAACATCGCATTTTCTCAATTGTGAAAACACTTTCGCCAACTTAATAAAAAGCGAATGTTTAAAACTAAAAACGGGGGTATTTAACTGATGGCATTCTTGTTCTAGATCCTCACCAGGTTGGCCCAATGAAATAATAACAGGCGCAATATCATTATTTTTTTGAACTTCACATAAATCAATCACAAAGCGTTCGGCACCACCAATCTTTAAACTTCCAACAACATGTGCAACTTTTATCACTACAAACTCATCCATTTTCAACTTATCTAAACTTATTCAGCTAAATCAGTTATATTTATATTGCTCAGTTTCAATGTAGAATAGTAATTGAGTTTTTGTATGATTGATACGTTGAAAATAAATATATCTGACCCAATTCAAGGAAGTAGTATGCCCTCTCAACCCCAATTGAGAATTCTAGAAGTAGTACAAAGTTTAGAAAAAGGAGGTCGAACAAAACGATTTTCAGATACAGTTTTCGGTTTACGAGAACATAATCAGTACGTCATACCACTTTGCTTATCGAAGCCTGAATCATGGGTTGAAATACCTGAACTCCAAATTATTGAACGCCAAAAAACTTCAGCTTGGCAATTAATTACTCGCATTCGACAATTAATAAAAAAACACGACATTCAGCTTATTCATGCCCACTGTGAATTGAGCCAACTTTATGCAGGTATTGCAGGCTTTACTTGCGGCGTTCGTACCATAGGTACTTTTCATCGTTCTGACTTAAGTAAATATCAGCCGAGTAAAGTTAATACATTAATTAAACTTATACTTTCACATTACATTGCTGTTTCACACGATAGAATATCGTTATTAACGCAAAACTTAGCCTTACCCCAGAACAAATGCCACGTGGTTCATGGAGGGGCAATTATTGAAGCAGCGCCCACTGAAGCATCAATTTCACATGCCAGAAGCACCTTGAAAATTCCTGACGAGCAACTTGCCCTATTAAGTCTTGGGCATTTAGGGGTAATAAAAGGACATCAAGATACTATTACCGCACTATCTTCATTGGTCACACATCATCAAAATATACATTTATACATTGCAGGCGATGGTAGTAAAGAAGAAAAAAGCATTTTAGTAAAACTAATAAAACAGTTAAGACTTGAAAGTTTTGTTACCTTTTTAGGGCAAATTAATAACGCCCCCCTTTGGCTCGAAGCCTGTGATATATTCGTACAACCGTCAATTGAAGAAGCATTTGGGCTGGTGTTTGCAGAGGCTGGAGCCAAAAGTAAACCGATTGTTGCCACCAACGTTGGTGGTATAAAAGAAATAATTATTGACAAAGAAACAGGGTATTTAGTCGCGCCAGCTGCACCAGAAAAAATAAGCCAAGCCTTAAGAAAGTTGTTAGAATCACCCGAAGAAAGAAAACTATTTGGCAAAAATGGCTATCAGCGAATATCAACTCAATTCTCGATTGACAGCATGGTAAACAAATACCTCACTATTTTTAACACCGTAGTTAAATAATTTTTATTTGAGCACAGCAATGGATAAAACAATGGACGAAGTCAAAATTACCGTAGTTATTACACCACGAGACCGTTATTCAGGTGTTATCGAGTGTATAGAAAACTTGTACAAAGTTACAACACAACCCTTCTATTTAAAGGTGCTCGACCTTGCTTATCCAGCAAGCATTAAACAACAATTAACACAGCTAATTGCAACCAAAAATAATGCTGAAATTGTTGAAATGGGCCTTATAATTCCAATGGAAGCAATGCGGAATATTCGCGATAAAATTACTACGCCCTATACCATGTTTTTAGATAACGACTCAAATGTAACCGCAGGTTGGGTTGAGCCTTTATTAGAAGTTGCTCAGCAAGAAAAGGCTGCCATAGTTAACCCAGTGACACTAGAAAAAGAAGGTGTTGATAAAGGCGCAGAGCTTAGAAACCACCTTTACACCAATGAAATTCGTGTTGTAGACGTTAAAGGTACTGACTACTTAATAGAAGACAAACATTACCGACGTGCATTACCCGAAGATATTCCAAAAGAAGTACGTCCGTCAGAAATGTTTGAACTCCACGGTGTTTTATTCGAGACTGCATTTTTACAAGCAATAGAAATACCACAAATGGTTATTCGTGAGCATATCGACATTGGTATGCAAGCAAAGAAAATGGGCCGAAAAATTCTAACACAGCCCAAATCAGTCGTAATATTTGACAACCTAGGCACGCGCATGGAACTAGACGACATGAAGTTCTTCTTCTATCGTTGGGGCAGAACACTTACTTGGCAGGCATCACGTTTATTTGAAGATCGCTGGGGCTATAACTTTTATGCGGAACAATCAATGTACCATTGGGTATTCCGTCGCCGTATATTCTTATTTTGTCGCTGGTTGCATATCCCCATAGGTGTGGCTAATAACATTACCCGTGTAGCCGCCAAAATTAAAACCACCTTTAAGCCAGTATGGGATCCTTTAAAAGACCCAATAGGGAAATCTGAAAACTTTTATACCACTAAGGAATTTTAAATGGCAAATACAATAAGCGTAGTTATCCCCTTTTTTAAGCGACAAAAAATATTCGATGAAACAATACAATCTGTATTTGCCCAAACACTCAAACCTCTCGAAATTATTGTGGTTGATGATTGCTCTGGCGGTGACGCAATTGAGTTTTTAAAACAATACGAACCTCAAATTACCATCATTGCATTAGAAAAAAATGTAGGAGTATCAAAAGCCAGAAACATTGGCGTTAAAGCAGCTAAAGGTGAATATATTGCATTTTTAGACAGTGACGATTATTGGAGTGTCGACAAATTAGAAAAACAATATAATTACATGCAAAATCATCCAGAGGTTTCATTAACACATACTGGTTGCAGAGTGTTTTATCCTGACCAAACAGAAAAAACATACATAAAAAAACCACTTAATCTATTATTTACGCATTTAATTAAAAACAGCCATGTTACCCCACCAAGTGTAATGATAAAAAAACAAGTCTTTGAAGATATTGGTGGATTTGACCCAACATTTAGACAAACTGAAGATTACGAATTATCAATGAGGCTAATAACTCAAGGACACCTTATTCATTTCATCCCTGAGGCACTTACGCATGTAAGACTTGGAACGAATGATAAAATATCTTCTAATTGGAAAGGTTTTTTTAAGGGGCATGTTGGCGTAGTCCAACGTTACAAAAAAAATTATGTTAATGAGATTGGAATACTAGGTTATTACTACTGCATTGTTAATTACATTGAAAAAACGGGTTACAAACAAGGTAAAATATTTGGTAAGTTGCTTATATTAATTGCCCGCATATTAAAATTAATATTACCAAAACCAGCGTTGTTTAATTAAGTAATTAGTTGTCATGAATATTAGCGTTATTATCCCTTTCTTTAATGGTTTCGACTTTTTCGCCGAAACCTTACTATCGATAGCGCGGCAAACATATAACGTGCAACAAATTATTGTTATAAATGATGGTGGTGGTCATGAAGCGGAAGAGTTTTTAAGTAACTTTAATGGCATTAAAATAATCAACTTAGAAAAAAACCAAGGCCCTTCAGCAGCTCGAAATATCGCAATAAAGCTGGTAACTTCAGAATGGATAGCCTTTTGTGACGCCGACGATATATGGCAACCATCGAAATTAGAGCAGCAAGTTAAATTTATGTCTGAAAACACTATATTTTCAGCTTGCCACACAGGCGTAACAACGTTTAACCAAGAAGGTGATATTGCAACTTTTATTGACAAGCCTTATGATTTACAACTAAGTGAAGCCATAGAGATAAGCTACGTAACCCCTCCTTCATTATTAATAAAAAAATCGGCATTAGAGCAAGTAAACTATTTTGACACACAATTAAAGTGCTCTGAAGACCATGATTTAACCATCAGAATTCTAGAACAAGGTTACAAAATAGGTTTTGTAAACCAACCTTTAATAAAGGTGAGACGGATGAATCACGGTAACATAACGTCAAATGGCAGAAATATATTAAAAGGTAACCTCCAGCTATTTAAAAAGAATTATCATATATACAAAAGGTACGATGGCGCGAGAACACTTTTTTTATATAGGGCTTTTATGACTGCTGGGGGTAAATCACAAGGACTTGAAAGAAAAATTTTGTTTACCATAGGGAAAGTTATATCATTAACGAATCCACATTTAAGATAAAACTATCACAATAGCTCTTTCCTTATAGGCTAACTAGCCACTTAAAGGGGTTGGGTTACCCCTTTACAATATTTAATCTGCTTTCATGATGCCAATAATTTCATTTATCTAGCAATTGAACGATTATACTTTCTAATTCAATTATTTTGTCTTTAATTTTTTCTTCACTCTTGTCAGATATAAAGCTGGTAATATCAGAAAACTTTGTTTTTTCTTCAATTTTTAAAGCAGCTTGCTCATAATCAATCGCAGTATTATAATCTCTAAATTTAAAACCATCTCCAATAACTTTACTAGATAACTCAATCCAAACATTTGGAATATTTAAAGAATCAGCAACGATAATACCATGTAAAGATGATGAAAGTATTAACTCGCACTCTGCAATCTGTTTTGTAACATTTTGAGCAGAATCCCTAACATCTATTACTGTACATTTATCATCGCCTAGGTACTTTTGCATAGTGTTTAACCAAGGGTGCCCTTGATCAACATAATGAGGAACAAAACCAACAGCGTATTTTTTTATCATTACCTTTTTGATTATTAATTTGTTAGCTAGTAAACCAAAGTCACCTAAAGGTGTAGCATTAGATAAACCAAGATTACTTCTTGTGAATTCACCTCTAACAGCGGCAAAAGAGGCTTTCTCAAAATGCATTTTTTCATTTTTCATAAGCCCTGTACCAAGAAAAACACCTTGAAAATTTGGTGGTATCATTCCAAATAAACTACCTACACCAACAATTTCAGATTTTTCAGGTTTAGACTCAAGGGCGGTAACACCGTAATGCTGAAACAATTCAGGAGTAAATAAATCGCCAAAATTAACTCTTCCTGTCCACCAAAAAGCGTTAACGCCATTATTATATACGCTAGCCTTTGCCCTTATTAACAGCTTAGTACTTTTTCTTTGTACTTTAGTCAAAAATTCCATAATCTAACCTTTAATTCCAAGTTACTATAAACTTCAAGTCTTTAAATGAGCTCATCTAGATATACTTAAATATTGACAACACCTTAAATATATATTTTTTTCATAATACATTTTATCAACAAGATGCACTTTTCTTTTATCGAAAAATTCCTATCATATAAAATGTTGTTTATGAAAAAATTAAAAGTGTATTTTTTGATTGATAATTGGTTACGCAAATTTGATTTGACCCTTCTAGAATGGTTTGTTGCAACCCAAGACTGTAACTTTTCGCTTAATGCTTTATCTACAATCCCTTTTTCTAAAGCTACACCCAAATCAGCAAGATACTGATTAGAAATATGACTTATATTCATATATGGAAGGTATTTTGGCCCAGAAAGATTCTCACCATGAACCCTATACTTTATCGCTATTTCTGATGAAATAGCTGCCTTGCCTGTTAGTAGGCCTCTTATAATATAGGGCGTATCCTCTGTTGGGCATTCTTTATTGAGATCACCATAATAATCATATAGTACTCTCCGAAAGCCGCGCGATGCACCACTGAAGGGTATTCTTTTACCTGATAAGTATTCCTCAAGTGTAAACAGTTTTAATCCTTCATACCCAACTCGTGTTCCACTTGATGTTATATTGCCTTTTTCATCAATTCGTTGGTCATTGAATGATACAAAGGAAACTTCAGAATCGCCCATTATTTCAACTGTTCTGCTAACCCTGTTAGGAAATGATATATCATCACCCGCAGCAAGTAAGATAATATCGCCTTTAGCTATTTTAAGCAGTTTATTTAAATGAGGAACTAACCCCATATTAGTATCATTTTTGTTTAACAGTATAGTTTTATTACCTTGATATTGTTTAATTTCCTCTTTAGCAAGATCAAAAGTAGAATCTGGAGAGTGGTCATCAGAAATAATAAACTCTATGTTCGAATAATCTTGCTCCATAACTCCTTTAATAGCTTCCTTTACATAAGGTTCATGCTTATATAGTAATAATATTAATGAAACTAATGGTTTATTATTTTTTTCTAAACTATTCAACTTACTATCGCCCCTTATTGAATTACCATCTTTATTGGAAGTTATTTAGTACTTCTATTACTCTAATAACTTCTTTTTTTAGCATTACCGGACTTAATGGGATACTTAATACTTCCTGATGTAAGAGTTCAGAAACAGGCCAAACGGTCTTGTTCCATTCTTTATAAGCATCTTGCTGGTGGGGAGGGATCGGATAATGCACTAAAGACTCGATGTCATTCTCCAACATGTAAGCAGCCAATCGTTTACGCTCACTACTCCTAATAACAAATAAATGCCATACGTGGGATTGCATGTCGTTTATATTAGGTAAGATCAACAATGGATTTTTTATGCCATTTTTGTAAGCAAAAGCCACGTCTCGTCTCAGAGAAATTTCAGGATCTAAATGCTTTAATTTAACTCTTAGCATAGCTGCTTGCATTTCATCTAACCGACTATTGATACCTTTATAAATGTTTTTGTATTTTTCATGAGAACCGTAGTTCCTTAATGCAGATATGGTATTAACTAATTCTATATCACTGGTGGTTACTGCTCCTGCATCGCCTAAAGCTCCCAGATTTTTCCCGGGATAAAAGCTAAACCCTGCAGCATCACCTAAGCTGCCTACCTTACGGCCTTTATAAAGTGCACCATGTGCTTGCGCACAATCTTCAATCACTTTAAGGTTGTGTTTTTTCGCTATAGCATTAATTTCATCCATATCATTTACTTGCCCGTATAGATGAACGGTTAATATAGCCTTGGTCTTCTCAGTTAACTTTTCTTCTATTAAGGCATGATCAAGATTGTAAGTGTATTGATTGGGTTCAACTAACACTGGCACCAAACCATTCTCTGATATCGCTAATATCGATGCAATGTAGGTATTTGAAGGTACTATTACTTCGTCACCTTTTTTCATCACTCCCATTTCGATATACGCTCTAAAAATTAAAATCAAAGCATCTAAACCATTTGCAACACCTAAACAATGATTACTGTCACAATACTTCGCAAACTCTTTTTCAAACGCTTTAACTTCACTCCCTAAAATATACCAACCCGAATCTATAACTCTTGCACATGCTTCTTTTAGTTCTTCTTGGTATTGGCTATTAATTTTTTTTAAATCTAAAAATGGGATCATTTTATTACCTCTTTAGCAGGGTTACCAACAACAAGTGAGTGCGCTTTAACGTCTTTAGTAACAACTGCACCAGCCCCTATCATGGCAAATTCACCTATGGTTATACCCGGGAGAATTGTTGCATTAGCCCCAATAGATGCTCCCTGTTTAACCAATGTTTTTAAAAATTCATTAGGATACTGTTTTGACCTAGGGGTTTTATCATTAGTAAAAGTTACATTGGGACCAATGAACACATCATTTTCCAACTTGATCCCATCCCAAAGCTGAACGCCACTTTTAACGGTAACATTATTGCCAACAGCAACATCGTTCTCAATTAAACAATGGGAACAAATATTGCAATTATCACCTATAAGAGCATTTGGAAGAACAATACAAAATTGCCAAACATTTGTACCCTTGCCAATATTTAATGATTGAACATCTGCCAACTTATGAATCATTATTAGCCAACTTTATAAATTCATCATAATTGCGCACATAATCGGTTTCATCATAAATTGCGTCAGCCAAAACAACAAGCACACAATCATCTGAAAAGTCGAACATTTCACGCCACACAAGAGAGTCAATAAAAAGGCCTTGTGATGGTTTATCCAATGGTACTTCAATTTTTTCTTTACCATTATCTAACATAAATCGACAAGAACCTTTCACGACGATCGCTAATTGCTTCAGTTTTCGGTGAGCATGAAAACCTCGCCGAACATCTTTGCTAGTGTTAAACATGTAATAAACCCTCTTAATTTCAAAGGGTATATTTTTATCTTCTTCAAGTGAGACTAGTGCCCCTCTTTCATCCCCATGACTTTGGAACTGTATCAGTTTAATATCCATCTTTAGCATCCATAATTTTCTCTACAGCAACGAAGAGCACTTAAAATTTAACGAGTACATGAAAGTACCATATAGCTCTACTTCCAATAATATTATTCAAATCAATTGTTTCTATACAACGGTAGTGAATACCCAGCCCCAAACTACAGGATTAATATGAGAACAATAAATGAGTCTTCAACTTTGGCCCACAATTGACATTAGTTTTATTAAATATATAGTTATACACATTATATACAGAATAAATAATGAAGAATATAGTCATATTATTAAAACAACTGATTTACTGAAAGTACAATTATGAGCACAATCTAACTCAAGAATAGCAATATCAAATTAATAGTTATTAATATCGATCCGTGGAACTGATATAGTGCTGCCTTCTTTCCTTATTTATCTGTTAACTATGATTAAAACAACTTATTGAAATAAACAGCATTAAATATACTGACAAACTAAACATTTAAGCCAGTACAAAAAACACCTCTCTGCGAAGAGGCGTTCAATTTACGTAAGATACGAAACATATGACAGCTATGATTAACCACAATAATATCAATTTAACGTTAATCACAAAATATGACCAGTTAATTCCTTTACTGTCTAAGTTTAAAAGCCTAAATCCTCCTTCCCCCCTATTTGGCCCCTGTGACTTACTAAACACTTGGTATAGTTGTTATTGGCAAAAGCAATGGGAGATACAATCTTTCGCTTATTACCAAGCCGATAAATTAATTTGTTTAGTACCCTTTTTCATAGAAAAAAGTAAATTCTTTCCCTTTACCAAAACACTATATTTAGTTGGGCAAGGGGAACCTGAACATACTGAAGTCGCGCTTGAGTATTTAGATGTATACATAGAGCCAGGTTATGAGCACACTATTTATCCTTTGCTTATTAAGGAAATAAACAAATTAAATTTTGATCAATGCGTCGTTAAAGCAGTTTTCAACGATTCACATTTAGCTAAAATAATGCCACATATTACAGGTAATTTAACCCAGCAGCACTTTGCACAATACAAGGTTAAAAATACTCAATGGCAATTAGCACAGTTAAGTAAAAATACCCGTTCGCGTATTAATCGCTGCAAAAACCAATTGACTAAACTTAGTGCAACTGCTCGCTGGCTTAATGTCAAAGAATACGACAACACATGGGAGTTACTAAAAAGCTATCATCAAAGTCGTTGGCAAAATAAAGGCAAAATAGGTGCGTTCGCTGCCACTGAATTTAATGAATTCCATAAAGCATTACGTGAAAAAAACAGCAGAAAAATAGCAATGAGCGCGGTTTTTATTGGTGAGCAACCTATCGCCATTCACTATTATTTAGTTACCGATGATACTTACCACTTTTATCAAAGTGGTTGGGACGAACAAAATTATGCAAAATTGTCACCTGGCCTATTTCTACACTATTGGTCGATAACTCATTGTCCTAAAAATAATTACGACTTTATGATGGGTGGTGTAAACAATAGCTATAAAGCAAAATTTAATGCGGATTCTCGTGCTATGTTATCGATTACGGTTGTTAAAAGTCCAATAAAGTTGTTTTTTAGTAAGGCTTTTAATAAGCTCGTTCGCCTATTTTTTTCACCATTTATCGGCAAATAAATGTTATAAACACTTATTACTATAAAAATTGAAGTCAGCTAGCGCATTAACTTTCTTTTTCCTTATAATTATCTGACAAAAGCTACTATACCATTCAATGAAAAAACAATTACTTACTAGCTCGCTATTTCGGTTTCTTGAACGTGGAATTGTCGTAATAACGTCTTTTTTACTTACGCCCTTTTTTATTAATGAATTAGGCAGTACGCACTATGGTTTATGGCTGTTAATTTTATCCATATTAGGCTGGTTTAATGTTGTTGACCTAGGTTTTCCGCAAGCGATACAGCGCCAAATAGTACAAGCTTTAGAGCTAAATGATAAAAAACGCGTGAATGTAATTTTTTCAACGGGCTTGGTACTTTTTACGGTTTTAGGTGGCTTATCTGTTTTAACCTTAGTTGGCTTAACCACAGTACCAGCTATTTTTGGTGTCGAAGGCATAGACCAAATTACCTTAGTCGACATTTTACTCGTGCTGTCAGTCAAAGTGTTATGGGTTTTATGATGAACCCTTTTCATGGTTTTTTTTCCGGTATGTTACGTTTCGATATTGATGCAAACATATCGTCGTTAAACGCGTTAGTAAAAGCAGTTTTGGTATTTTTACTTTTGTCAGATTTAAATATTTGGGGTGCTGTTGTCGCAACACTCGCCAGCGATATATTAACCAACACCCTAAAAATTTATTATGCTAAGCGATTATTTCCCGACCTCAGGTTTAGCCTTAAACTCGCCAGTAAAAAAGAAATAATCGATTTATTTTCCTATTCAAAACACTTGGTTATTAATGGTATTGCTAATACTATTGGCAATAAATCACAACCAATAATTATTACGCAACTATTCGATTTACCATCTTTAACGTTAACGAGTATTGCCAGTAATTTAATTATGCATACGTCGGCATTCATTAGCTCGATAACAGGTGTTTTTTCACCTTTATTTAATAAAAAAGCTGCCCGTAACGAAAATATGGAGTTGCTCTTCAATCAAACGACTACTATTAACTTATTTTCTTCAACTGTGTTATTTTTATCGTTATTTATTTTTGGTAAAGTTTTTATCCTTTTATGGGTTGGGCAAGAATTTGAATACGCAGTAAATCTATTGTACTTAGGTGTTATTTCAGCTTTGTTTGCCACTTTTAGTAAATCCGCTAATACAGTTTTATTTGCACAAGCGAATCATAAATATATCTCAGTTATTACTATTGCGTCGGTGGTTTTAGGACTTACTTTAGCTATAGCTTTAGGCTTGAAATTTGGACTTATCGGTATGGCCGCAGGAGCTGTTCTTAACAGCTTTATTTTTAATATTTTTGCCAAAATAGTATTGTTTAAAAAATACAATAATTTTAATATGCGCGGGCTTTATTTGTGTTTATCAAAATCGGTGCTTATTACCGTTATTTTAGGTATTGCCGGAAGCTATTTATTAGATTATTTAACTGTTGATACTTGGTTAGAGTTTTTATTATCCGCCACGTTAGCTTTGCCTTTTATTGTACTTATATGTTGGGTGTTGTTACTTGATAAGGCCATTAAAAAGACTTTACTAACTTATGCTATTGAACGTATACCTCCGAACTTTAAAAAAAATTGATAAAGGAACTTTAAAGGTATGGCCCGTCACTTCCCAAAAACAGTAGAGAATGACTCTGGATTAGCTTTCTTCTTTTTATTTTTGTATACAGCATCTGTACTTATTCGACCTCATGAAATGTTTTTAGTAAGTATTGAGTGGATAACGATTAAAGTTTTTATAATTATTGCATTTGTATCTACGCTTGCAACCCAAAGACCTCTTAAAATATTGCCTCAACATTGGATGCTTCTTGCATTAGTACCTCTCATTATTATGTCAGGTTTTTTCAATGGTTCTGGGATGATAGGTATTGAACAGTCAGAACGGATATTTATAAGTGCATTAATTCCACTATTTTTATATTCAAACTGTATAACTACGATCAAACGACAACACTTACTCATGATGATCTGCTTGGCTGCAGCTTTATTGATGGTACATAATGGTCATGTTCAACAAACTGGAATTAATGGTGCTGGATGGGCTTTCGATACTTTCTCTGTTGGGTATATAGGCTTAGGTGAACGACGTATAACCTACCTGGGATTTTTTAACGATCCTAATGATATTGGTATGTTTTTAGTAATGAACATTCCCTTTGTTATATATTTCTTTAAAACAGGAAATCCTATTACAAAAATATTAATGCTTCTTGCATTATCTGCACTATTATATGGTGTATACCTAACGGGTTCACGTGGTACAGCTTTAGGTGCAGGCGCGTTAATAGGTGTGTATTTAGTGGTTATGAACGCTGGTCCAAAATTGTTTATTGCCATCGCAGTTCTTGCACCAATAGCAGCAACGGTTGTAGCTTCCCTGCAAAGCAATATAGATGCTTCTGCTGATG
Source organism: Colwellia sp. Arc7-D (assembly GCF_003061515.1). Lineage (NCBI taxonomy): Bacteria > Pseudomonadati > Pseudomonadota > Gammaproteobacteria > Alteromonadales > Colwelliaceae > Colwellia > Colwellia sp. Arc7-D. Next base: position 285,405 of record NZ_CP028924.1, on the reverse strand, counting down.
GTCGCCTCGAAGCCTGGTATGCCGGAGTACTCATGCTATTACACAATCCTATTTTGGGTATTGGCATGGGTCAATTTCTAGAAGAGCATGGGCTTGTTGCACATAATTCCTATATACATGTTGCTGGTGAACTAGGGGTACCTGGTTATTCCCTTTGGGGTGGCGCGCTAATTTTCACCGTATTAACGGGGTATTTAATTATTCGAGATCAAATAGTTAATAATAAATTAAAAGATATTGAAAAAATAGAAAGATCAGCTGATGAAGCAGCGGAAATACTACTTAATAAAACGTTATTTTTTTCTTTAATGGGCTTTATGATAACCGGATTTTTTATAAGTAGGATGTTTACTTTAATATTGTTTATTTTCTTAGGGATGGCCATTGCTTCACATATGAGATTAATAAAAATAAACCCTGCTTACGCTATAAACTTCACGAATCAACTTGCAATGAGGTCAATGTTGTATTGCTGGTCAATTATTGTTGCCGTTTATATCGCATTAAAGTTAGGTCTTTAATTTTGAATATTAAGAATAAAATTACACTTCGTAATGTAATAGATAGTAAAAATAACAATTTTAATTTAATTCGAATGTTTGCTGCTTTGGCTGTTATTGTTAGTCACAGTTATGCTCTTTCATTAGGTGACAAAAGCCTGGGAGCATTACAAGATTTACTTGGAGTTAGCTTAGGAACTATCGCTGTAGATATTTTTTTTATCACAAGCGGCTTGTTAGTCACTCGCAGTTTATTAGTTCGAACTGATCTAAAGATTTTTATCGTTTCAAGAGTTTTGAGAATATTTCCAGCATTAATTATTTGTGTGATCTTTTGTGTTCTTTTAGGTGCATATCTATCAAGCTTTTCATTACAGCATTATGTTCAAGATCCAGAGTTATTAAATTTTATAATTTATAATTCCACAATTATTGTAACTGATTATCAAGAATTACCCGGTGTATTCTATAACGCGCCATTAGACAGAAGTGTTAACGGCTCACTTTGGACTTTACCGTGGGAACTTCGAATGTATGTTTTGCTGTGTTTAATTGGTGTTTTTTGTGTTTTATTAAAAAAAATAAATATCAAATTTGAAATGCATTCATACATCATAGTGTTAATTGCTATCTGCAGCACCAGTTTATATTTTTATTTTCACTTTCAAGAAAACTTTCATTGGTTTTATTATAAGTTTTTTAGATTTTCATCTGCATTTTTTATCGGTGGAAGCTTATATGTACTGAGGAAATATATTTCGCTGAATATTAAATGGGTATTGGTTCTCATATCTGTACTGTTAATTGCTCTTTTTATCAGTAAAGCAATGTTCTTTGTGGCTTATATTCTTACAATGCCATATATAGTACTTTGTGCTGCATATTTGCCAACAGGTATAATATTAAACTACAATAAACTAGGTGATTTTTCGTACGGCACATATATTTATGCATGGCCAATACAACAAACACTTACGACAATAATAAACCCTATCTCCCCATATGAAATGATTTTTTGGTGTATACCTACCACTATATTTTTAGCTATTCTGTCATGGTATGGTATCGAAAATCCTACAATGAAATTTAAAAAACATTTTGTTTAATAGACCCTCAATCAAAATTCAATAATGATTGAGGGTCTATTAAACTAATTATGAATCAATGCTTTTTGTAAAATTATTAAAGGCTTCATTAGCGATAATTCCTGCTTGATTTTGAGCCTTTATAAATTTATCTTTATGAGAGTCTGATTTATCTAAAAACTCTTCAAGCAACATAATTAATTTTTCACTTTCTTTTATCTGTGACTGCAAGCTTAGTGAATATTCGCTTAACCCTAGCATATCCATCATCGCCTGCATTTTATGTTCATAACTTAAACATATAGCTGGTGTGTGATTATTAATTGCAAATATGACTTGGTGGAGACGAGCAGATATTGCGAAATCAGCTTTTTTGATTATAGCTTGGTAGTCATCTGTATCTAATTGGTCATCAACAATAATACAATTATCTTTAAATTTATCTTCAATTAAAGTTTCAAAATAATTACGATCATCTCTTTCAATCCCCCTGCTATAAGTATGAGGAAGCATAATCACAGTTTTCCCTTTGTTGATAATAATTGATATCACATTTTGATAAAGCTTATCTAACTGAGTTTGGGATTCTTTATTGAAATCTGGGTGCCAATTATCAAACTTGGAAGGTACAAAAACCACAAAGTCTTTAGCTACACCTTTGATTAACGCACTATTGAAATCTTTCTTTGGTGTATTACTGTATACAACATCAATAGCAGGGAAGTAACTTAAACCTAGCATCCCAGCAAGCTCCTGACTTTTTCTTTCCCTTAATCCGTTGAACCTAGATTTTTGCAGATATTTAATGGCATATTGAATAAAAAGTCTATCATCATGAGACTTATTTACAAACTTACCAATTGATCTAGAGTATATTGAATATTTTACTTTTAAAGAATCAGCTAAAGCTAAGCCCCAAAGAACTCGCCAATCTTGATATGCTCCTATTTCTAATCCTCCAGGAGAGAGGATAGCCATATCAGCATTTTTTAAATGTTTGATATATTTAGAGTAGCCAGAAAAACAACTTAGTAGTTTAAATAAAAATGGAAATTTTAAACACATTTTTGTAATTCGCCATAAATTTGGTAAGTGTATATCTATACAATTAACCTTCTCAACTCTATCAAACAAAACATCATGATCTTTAGTGGTAAATAAACATTCAATAACAGCTGTTGGATACTTCTGACTTATAAGAATGACAAGTGCCTTGAAAGCAGCTAAATCACCTTTGTTTTTTGTGGGTTGGTTTAAAATAACAAATTTCATTACTCTGTGGATCCTTGTTTTTTATGATGTTTGTAAATTTGACATATGAGACTTAACTATCATTAGATTTGAATAAGGTTGTCATTACCAAAATTGAATTTTTCTCTAAAATATATAATATAGCCTTACGCCCATAAAACCTTAATAACAATGTTGATCATATCTTCACTAATCAAGATGGGTTTCAATATAATTACAGCAAATATAATACAAAACCCATTCAATATTAACACAATAAATAATTTACCGATTGAAGCTTAATTAATCTTTAATAAATGCTGTGGCGCTTTAAGACTATAATAAATGTAAGTGGAACCCCTACAGTTCAAAAAAAGCCCCTAAGCCATGGCACCAAACTCAATACTATATAAAATAGAGTCAGTAACTATAGTAATCAAAATTAATACACAACAATTATTACTCAGAAAAGTTGTTTTCGCGTTAGTTTTTTCAGGGCTTATGGGATGTTTTGTGCCAAGAATGACTTACAATTAAAGCATAAAAAATTTGCATGGCAACACCACCGAGTCTCATAAGTGTATAACTTTTGGCTTTAATTCGTTTAAATTTTTATTTGTTATTTTTTTCTGCGATTTTACGTTTCGTTTTTTGCAGTGTATGCCAAATAAAATTTTGTACTACTTTTATGAACCACCCTTTTAATAAGAATGGAATATTTTTTTGTGTTCGATGTGTGCGAATAAAAGTATCACCCGCTAAATTATAAAAACCTGAAAAGATGTAAGATTTAGCATACCTTATGTGTAACTATTGCTTTATTAATGCCCAATTTGCACTTTTATTACGTGTTGCTGCAATGCTTTCAATTTTATTTAAGCAAACGACTTCAGCCTCATGCATTTTCTCATCGTTTAATGAGTAATTGTCACCATGAAAAACGTGTACCGCAAGGTAATCTGCAACAAAGTCGAATTCACACACCATGGCTAACTTAAGCCAAAGGTGCCAATCGTCTACTCCCATTAAAGCCCTGTCATCGTCAAAGCCATCAACTTGCTGTAAGTAACTTTTTCGAACAACTGCAGTACAGCAAGTTAGCATATTTAATTGAACTAATTGCTCAAACACTTTACCTTTGTGCTTGTTTTTAAAACCAGACTTTGATTGCTTTTGATACAAAATATAATCAGTAATAGCGCCACAGTAAACTAGGCCTACGCTATTATTTTTAAATAATGGTATTTGTTGACTAAGTTTTTTTGGTAGCCATAAGTCATCTTGATCACAAAAGGCGATAAAGTCACCTTTGGCTTGCGCAATACCGAAGTTTCTAGCATTTGCTACACCACCATTTTGATTAAAAAATGGCTTAATTCGTAAGTCTTGCATTGCAAGCTGGGTAGTAATAGCTTTTGAATTATCTTTGGAGCCATCATCAACCAAAATGAGTTCAATATTTTCGTAATCTTGAACTAATATCGATTGAACAGTTTTTCTAGGTATTGAGCATCGTTATATACGCTATACACTTTTCTAATCATGTTGCGGTTCGGTCTACGCTATATTGCTGATCAATTATAATTGCTGTTTATTTATCCTTAAAGTCAAGGCTGTAATTTGACACTAAATTAATTAACACTTACCTAAATGTATTGGATAAATAGTGCTAACTTCTGCTTGTTTCAACTGTGTGTTAACGCTGTTTTTACGGTAAAGCACTAACTGAGCAGGTTTAATATATCCTGCTATTTTTTCTAAATTATTCAATTTAACGCCTTGTTCCAACAAAAAAACAAGATAAGTATGTCGCAAGTTTTCTAGGCTAATGCCTTCTGGTTCAATTAACTCTGCGTCATGAGCGCTATTCGTGACTAAATACCCTAACTCTTCATGCGTATAACTTTGATCAAATATACTGTCTTGTATATTTTTATACTGAATAACTTCAGCAGCTAGCACGCAAACTTCAGGTGATAGTGCTATATTTCTGGCGAACGCCCCGTTAACTTTTAGCGTGTTTTTTTCTCCATCAAAGTCTAATAATTTAATTGCTAATAACTCTTCAATGTTGACCCCGCCTAACACTAACAAAATAACAAGTTGTCCCTGTTTGCTAGCAAAACCAACTAGTTTTTGACATTCGTTAGCACTTAACAATCGAAGATTTCCCGTGGTAGATTTTTGTTCAATCAGCGCTTGATTTTCGGAGGTTTGAGCCTCTTGTTGCTTAAGCATCTGACACTTATTACTCATGTCATGAGGAACTACGGTATAGTTTGAAAAAACTGTTGGTGCTTGTTTTTGTCGTACGATACAACTAAATAAAAATAACGCTAAAAGTGCTGCAACCGCCGATATTAAAAGGGCAATTAAAGAGTCTCTTTGATTATTAGGGGCAATAGGGTAGCTAGGCACAAACGGATATTCTAAAACGGTAAGCTTTGGTTTTCCTACCTGCAAAATTTCTTGCTCTAGCAAGCTATCTTTTAAGCCTTGTGCTTGTGTTACTAACTGATTTAAAGAATCGTTCATACGAATATATTCTTTTAAATTATAGTTAAAGGCTTGTGCTTCTGCATTTAGGGTATTGAGTTGTTTGCTTAAAATACTTACCTTCTCTTTTGCCACCAGCAAATTGTTTTTAGCTTCTTTTACGAAAAGCGTGTGACTTAATAGGCTGTCTTCTTCTAATTGATCTTGAAAATTTAAAAGCGACTTTTGCAACAAGATTATATTAGGATCTTTCTCCATATATTTGCGTGTGTATTTTTCAGATAATTCAGCAAGTTCATTTTCAATATTAACTATATTTTGCCTAACTATAGCTATAGCAGCTTCATCTTTAGGGTGCATAATTAAGCTTTTTTCTTTTTCCTCAAGGTTGATACGGTTAACTATCTCTTGCAGGTTAAGGTGGTCTTGCTCAGCTGTATGTAACAGTTTTTCTAATGATTTTACTTTATTCAAAATTTTATTTTCGTTACGCTCGAAAGATACAATATCGTTATCTTGACTAAAGTTAACTAATGCTGTTTTTTGCTGAGATATTTTTTCCTCTAGCGCCTTAAGCATGTTACTTAGTCTCAATATACTGTCAATATTATTGTTTTCATTTTCTCCGTTGAAAGCCTTCAGATATACCTCTAACCAAGCAGATAAAATCGGTTTCAATTGTTCAGGGTCACTTCCTGTTGCCTTTAAATTAATAATTTGGCCACTTTGCAACTCGACACTGAGCATGTTACTCAGTAATTCCACATTACTTTGTATACCGTAATTATGACGTATGCTGTAATTAACGGCTTTTAATATTCTATTACTGGTGAGGCGCTGCTGGTTTTGTAAACTGTCTAGCAATAAAGTAGAAGAAAATTTTCCACCGACCATCTGCACTGTGGAAAACTGAATAGTAGACTGACTCTGAAAAATACTTTCTCTCGTCCAGATAAAAATTAGCGATAAAATAAGGACAGATAAGAACGCACCTGCCAGCACTTTCCATTTTTTCGTTTGTAAAATTTCGTTTTGAACGTTGGAATCTAGTTCTTTATTATGAGCTTGATATACAGGTGATATTACATCTAAATTCCGATCAAAAGTCACTAGTTGATACTCGCTGGCGTGGTTTATGAAGTCAAAGCATGAAGGAATATTAAAAAGCTAACGTAGTCTAATATCATACTCAAAAAGGGTAGATATACAAGTCATTAACGCGTGAAAAAATTACGTTTAGTTTTTTGCAGTATATTCCAAACAAAATTTGGTACTACTTTTATGAACCACCCTTTTAATAAGAATGGAGTGTTTTTTTGTGTTCGATGTGCGCGAATAAAAGTATCACCCGCTAAATTATAAAAACCTGAAAAGATGTAAGATTTAGCATACCTTATGTGTAACTGTTGCTTTATTAATGCCCAATTTGCACTTTTATTACGTGTTGCTGCAATGCTTTCAATTTTATTTAAGCAAACGACTTCAGCCTCATGCATTTTCTCATCATTTAATGAGTAATTGTCACCATGAAAAACGTGTACCGCAAGGTAATCTGCAACAAAGTCGAATTCACACACCATGGCTAACTTAAGCCAAAGGTGCCAATCGTCTACTCCCATTAAAGCCCTGTCATCGTCAAAGCCATCAACTTGCTGTAAGTAACTTTTTCGAACAACTGCAGTACAGCAAGTTAGCATATTTAATTGAACTAATTGCTCAAACACTTTACCTTTGTGCTTGTTTTTAAAACCAGACTTTGATTGCTTTTGATACAAAATATAATCAGTAATAGCGCCACAGTAAACTAGGCCTACGCTATTATTTTTAAATAATGGTATTTGTTGACTAAGTTTTTTTGGCAGCCATAAGTCATCTTGATCACAAAAGGCGATAAAGTCACCTTGGGCTTTCGCAATACCGAAGTTCCTAGCATTTGCTACACCACCATTTTGATTAAAAAATGGCTTAATTCGTAAGTCTTGCATTGCAAGCTGGGTAATAATAGCTTTTGAATTATCTTTGGAGCCATCATCAACCAAAATGAGTTCAATATTTTCGTAATCTTGAACTAATATCGATTGAACAGTTTTTTCTAGGTATTGATCACCGTTATATACAGGCACAACAACAGAAACTAAAACTTGCGACACAAAACTTCCCTTTTATTTACTTATCTATGCTGTTCGCACAGACTATAATTTGAGCGGGACTTTGCCCACGGGTTCAGCGTATAAAATAGCCATAATAATGACTGTTTTTTTATTTCTGACAATTTAACTTTTTTATTATCTGAGAATATTACTATAAAAGTGTTACTTTCTATAATTAATTTGTTAAATTCAATCGATTAATGCTACTCATGATAACAGGATAATTTTTACTGATGTATACCTCAATTTTTCGTCATTTTTTAATGCCGACATATGAACTTCTTAAAGGTAAAAATCTTGTTGAACACATATCCAATTATGAACAACACTTATTGTGGACCCCTAAAGCGTTAGAGCAACATCAGTGGCAAGAGTTACGTAAACTACTTGAGCATGCCTTCGCACATACTAGCTTCTACCCCAAACTTTGGGCTAAGGTCGGCGTACATTCTATTGATGACATTACTTCAATGTCAGATTTTGCCAAATTACCTTTAATCACTAAAAGTGATATTACCGAGCATTATCAGGATATTGTTGCGACTAACTCAAGTCAAAACATCAAAAAGGCCACAGGTGGCTCGACCGGTCAACCATTTCGTTTTGAGCTAGATATAGACAGTAACACTCGTCGAGAAGCTATTATGTGGCGAGGTTATGGTTGGTTAGGTGCTGGCTTAGGACAAAAAACTTTATACCTTTGGGGGGCTGACATTGGTCAACCAACCTTATTGAAAAGTTTAAAAAATACGCTATATCATAGATTTTACAATAGGAAAATGCTTAATTCTTTCGCAATGAATTCTAACAATATGCATACCTATGTAGATGATATAAATAGTTATAGGCCTACCGCATTGGTTTCTTATGTAAATCCTTTATATGAATTAGCGCGCTATATTATTGCAGAAAAATTAACGGTATTTTCTCCAAAAACAATTCTGACAGGCGCAGAGCCATTACATGAATTTCAAAGAGAAGTTATCGAAAAAGCTTTTAATTGTGAAGTTTACGACACCTTTGGCTGTCGTGAATTTATGTTAATGTCAGCAGAATGCCAAGAACATAAAAATTTGCACATTAATAGTGACCATTTAGTGGTAGAAACTGTTAATGAAATGGAGCAGTCAATTACTGGTGAGTCTGGCGACTTAGTGGTTACCGATTTATATAATTATGGTATGCCGTTAATTCGATATGTTAATGGCGATAGAGCGACTTTAATTGACCAACCTTGTGGGTGCAAAAATCCTTTACCAATCATGAGTAGCATAGATGGTCGTAAACTCGACATTATTAAAACTGTGACGGGTAAATCAATTCCTGGCGAACTTTTTCCGCATTTATTTAAAGAATTTATTGGTATAGATAAATTTCAAGTTAAACAAAGTGACATAACGAGTTTACAGATATTGTTAATTACCAATAAGCACTTTACTGAACAAAACAAACTTGATATTGCCACCGAGATAAATAAATACGCAGACAATGAATTACAACTAGTGTTTAGCCAAGTTGATGAAATTCCGTTAACCGCCAGCGGAAAACATAGGGTTACCATTTGTGAAGTTTAACGAAGACAAACCATCTTTAGTTATATTAACTAATTTGTATCCGTCACCCTGGGAGCCTAACCGAGCAACATTTAACCGTCAGCAGTTTGCACAACTCGATGATGACTTTAACAAAAGTGTTTTGGTGCCAGTAGCTTTTCCAGATTGGTTTTCACATAGAAAAGAGTTTAAACAAACAGAAAGCTTACGATACGTACCTTATTTTTATCTGCCAAAATTTGGTCGCCGATTTTATAGCGCGATGATGTTTATCTCGATCATTTTGCACTCTGGCTTATGGTTAGTACGTAAAAAACCTAAAAAAATACTCGCAAGCTGGGCTTTTCCAGAAGCTGTAGCTGCTAGTTGGATTAGTAAGTTATTTAGCGCTGACTTCTATTTTAAAGTTCACGGTAGTGACATTAACTTGCATGGAAAAATTCCTGCCCGCGCTAAGCAAATTGTTAAGGCGAGTAAAAGCGCTTTAGGCATTTTGTCTGTTTCACAAGCTCTTGCTGATGAGATGATAACGATGGGGATAGATAAAGAAAAAATTCGTGTTATTTACAACGGCGTTGATCACCAAAAATTTCAATTTCAGCATGCTATAGCGAACAAACAATCCGACGATTATATTTTATATGTTGGCAATTTAAAGAAAGAGAAAGGTGTCATTGAATTAATTAAGGGATTTGCTGCAATTAGTAAAAAATACCCAACGCTTAAATTGTTATATGCTGGGCCAGGTAATTTACGCAGCGAACTTACAAACCAAGCAAAAGATTTAGCTATTAGTGACAAAGTTGTTTTATTAGGTGGTGTTGATCATAACCAATTACCTAAACTTATTAGCCAAGCTCGTATACTAGCCTTACCGAGTTATAACGAAGGTGTACCAAATGTTGTACTTGAAGCAATGGCTTGTGGCACTCCTGTTTTAGTAACAAATGTTGGTGGTATTCCTGAAGTTGTAAATGAAGAGGTTTGTGGCAAAATAATAGAAGCAAAAAGTTATTCGGCAGTATCTGAAGGTTTGGATTATATATTATCAACCACATGGAATAAGTCTAATATACAACTGCATAGCCAACAGTTCTCATGGCAAAACAATAAACGTCAACTGCTTAAAATGTTAATGAGTATTAATCAATGTTAACATTCAAAGGTATGATTATTACTTGTTACTGTTACAATGTAATTTTATCTAAATTTTAAATAACGGAACTCTATTTGAATGCTGCTTAAATTAAAATATCTTCTCAGGGCTATTATCTTGCCCGACCGTTTATTTTTGTTGAGCAAAACTCAAAAAGAAAAGACATTGTATTTAACTTTTGATGACGGACCTGTTCCAGGTGTTGTTGAGCGACTGCTTGATTTACTCGATAAATATCAAGTTAAAGTGACATTTTTTATTCTAGGTAGTCGCGCAGAAAAAAATCCTGATTTACTTCACGAGATACATAAACGCGCGCACACCCTTGCAAACCACTCGTATAGTCATCCAGAATTTCATAAAATTTCACATGCTGAAAAAATGATAGAAGTTGAAAAAACCAATTTAATTATCAAACAAATTACGGGTGAATCTTGTACATTATTTAGAGCACCTCAAGGCCGTTGGGATATGCATTTAATATTTGCACTGCTACTAAAAAAAATAACCGCCGTACATTGGAGCCGAGACTCTATGGACTTTTTAAAAGAGCCTGCAAATAAAATTGCAGATCGTTTTTTAGAACAACCGGTTAAGTCTGGTGATATAATTTTATTTCATGACGACCATGAGCGCTGTATTGATGCACTTGATGTATTAATTCCACAATGGCTTGCACAAGGTTATAGCTTTAGCGCACTGGAGAACAAACAATAGTGAATATACTATTTCATCATAGAACTCGCGGTAGAGGTGCAGAAGGTGTACATATTCGCGGAGTTGTTAAAGGCTTAAGACAGTTAAACAATAACGTTGATATTCTTTCACTACCTGGTGCAGAGCCTGAAGCGGAAGAAACAAATACAGCGACTGAACAAGTTAAGCAAGCACCAACAAAGAAAAGCAGCTTTTCTATACTTTCCGATCTTACAAAACATGTACCCGAGTTTGTATTCGAGCTTTTTGAGCTTGCGTTCAATTTAATCGCGGTAATACGCTTACGAAAAACCGTAAAAGAAAAAAATATAACCCTTATTTACGAACGTTATTCGTTATTTATGTTTTCTAGCGTTTGGTGGGCAAAACGTCATAATTTACCCATAGTGCTAGAAATTAATGACTCTTGCCAAGTTCAGCGGGTTCGTTCGTTAACTTTTAAAAAACTTGCTGCAAAAATAGAAGCTTGGATTTTTAAAAATGCGACAGGCCTAGTTTTTATTTCAACACGTTTTAAGGAAGTGGCAGAGCAAGCCTATGGTGAAATTGCCAATTCTGTTGTGTCACCCAATGGTGCTGATTTAGATAAATTTATTATTAATGAGTCTGAAGGTTCAGCATTAAGAAGTAAGTTAGGTATTGAAGATAAAATAGTTCTTGGTTATGTCGGGGCATTTGTTCATTGGCATGGGATTGACTGGTTTGTCGATTTAGTTTGTGAAAAATTAAAACAAACTCCTGATCTGGTTTTATTACTGGTTGGTGACGGTGTTGCTTTTGATGGAATTAAAAATAGAGTTATTGAAGCGGGTGTAGAATCACAGGTTATATTACCTGGTAAAGTTCCACATCATGAAGTTTCATCATTTTTATCAGCCATGGATTTAGGTATTTTACCTGATTCAAATGATTATGGCTCACCGATGAAATTATTTGAATTTATGGCCATGGGCAAAGGCATGATAGCGCCAGATTTTGGGCCTATCGCTGAGGTTGTTCAAGACAATAAAACAAGTTGGTTGTTTCCAGCAGGCGATCGACAAGCCTGTATAGATAAAGTTTTTGAAATTGTTAATGATAGAAATGCGCATAAAACCGTTAGCATAAATGCTCGTGACTATATAGAAAGAGAACGTCAATGGAAGCATAACGCTGAGCAGTTATTATCGCTCGTTCAACGAGATATAAATTAAAATGCGCGATTTAAAGGCCGACTTAAAAAGAAAACAACAAATTTTTGCCCAAGATGGTGCAGATGTCAGTATGCTGAGAATTTGGATGGCTGACGGTACAAGCGCTAATGTTTTGTATAGATGTATGCGTTGGTGTGCCACGCATAGACTTGGTTTATTGGCTTACTTTTTCCAATGGGCTAATAAATTTATAAATGGTTGTGTTATTGGCAGTGGTGCTAATTTCGCCTCTGGCTTCGTTATTATGCACCCAGTTGGTATCGTTATTAATTCTAAAGTGGTAGGTGGCAATAATATTACTTTAGAAAGTGGCGTGGTTATCGGTGATGAAAAGGGGCAGTCTCCCGTTTTAAAAAATAATATCTTTGTTGGTGCAGGCGCGAAGATTATTGGTTTGTTAACAGTTGAGGACGACGTAAAAATCGGTGCGAATGCTGTTCTAACTAAAAATGCAGATAAAGGTGCAACGATGCTGGGAATACCCGCCAAGGCATATGTAAAAAAAACTAACGGAGCAAACAATTAATGGAAACGTTATTTTGGGTTTGCATCGCTATAATTATTTACAGTTATTTTATCTATCCATTAATATTATTTACTTTTAGTGGCATTACTCAAGCTTTTAGCGACACTAAATATTTGTGGAGAAAGCGCCAACGACGAACAATAGACATTGAAAATTATCCTTCGGTTTCTATTATTATTGCTGCTTATAATGAAGAGTCTTGCATAAAAGCGCGAGTAGAAAACTTATTAAGCCTAGATTATCCAAAAGAAAAGTTAACGTTATTAATTGGTTCAGATGGTAGTCGTGATAAAACCGCCGAAATATTGTCGGAATTTGATAGCGAAAAACTGCAAATACATATATTTACAGAAAATCGTGGAAAGATGAGTGTTTTAAACGATTTAGTTGAAAAAACATCTGACGATATCATCATATTTTCTGACGCTAATACACATTTTCAAGCGGATACTATTCAGCAATTAACTCGCCACTTTAACAATGAAAAAATTGGCGCGGTATGTGGGGAACTTCATTTAGTTGATGGTGACACAGGCGACAATAAAGACAATGTATATTGGCGTTACGAACAAATTCTAAAATTTCACGAATCTAGAATGAACGCACTGCAAGGTGCCAATGGTGCTATTTATGCCATTAGAAAATCACTTTTTATTCCTTTACCTGCTAATACTATCGTTGATGACTTTCAAATAGCGATGAATGTTGCTAAGCAAGGCTTTCGTTTAGTTTATGACCCTGAAGCTATTGCCATTGAAGAAATAGCGCCTAACCTTACCGAGGAAGAAGGCAGAAGAGTACGTATTGGTTTAGGTAACTATCAAGCTTTTTTCAAGATGTATTGGGCCTTAAATCCTTTATTAGGTTGGCGTTTTGTCGCTTATTTTAGCCATAAAGTATGCCGCTGGTTTGTGCCACACTTAATGTTGATAGCCTTAGTTGCCAATGTTATGTTACTCGATAATATTTTTTATCAAATAGTCTTGGCGGCGCAATTAATATTTTATACTTTGGCTTTTTATGGCATAAAACAACAAGCAAAGGGTAAGAAAACATCAACGCTAATAGCACTTTTAGCATTTTTTGTAGCAATGAACCTGGCATTAATGCGCGGCTTTATTAAATATTTTAGTTCCAACGTGCAAGGAACTTGGCAAAGGACAACTCGCTAGTGATCATTTTATTTTTATTTTTCTTTATATTAGCTTCATACCTATTTTTTCTTATTTTAAAAAAGAAAAACATGCAAGAGTGGTTGCCACAATATATTAAGCAGCAAATGAGTAAGTCTTTGCACGATGATGCAAATACAAAACATATAATCTTCTCTTTTGTCGACCATTACGAGCCACAATGGGGCAAGCCGAATAGTATTGATATAGAACGTAGCCGTGTGGACCGTTGGTGCGCTGAGTACCCTGCAATGGCAAGTAAGCACGTTGACGCGAATGGTATACATCCACAACATACATTTTTCTATCCAGAGGAAGAGTATCGTGTTGAGCATTTAGATAAAATAGCTAAATTATGCCGTGAAGGTTTCGGTGAAATAGAAGTTCACTTACATCATGATAATGATACGTCTGAAAACTTAAGAGCTTCTATTACTCAGTTTTGTCATGTTTTACATAATGATCATGGCGCTTTGTCACACCACCCAGACACAGGTCAATTAATGTATGGCTTTATTCATGGTAATTGGACCTTAGATAACTCAGGTCATGACGGTAAACTTTGTGGTGTGAACGACGAACTTATTGTTTTAAAAGAAACCGGTTGTTACGCAGACTTTACTTACCCGTCGGCTCCACATGGTACGCAACCAAAAACAATTAACAGCATATATTACGCAAAAGATGATGCGCTTAAACCTAAATCTCATAATACAGGTGTTGATGTAAAAGTTGGTGGAAGTCCATGGGGTGATCTTATGATCGTTAATGGACCATTAATGCTTAATTGGAAAAAATTAAAAAAAGGAGTTTTCCCACAAATTGAAAACTCTGATATTCGAAAGGGTATGGAACCTACTGAAAAGCGTGTTGATTTATGGGTAGAAGCCAATGTTCATGTTAAAGGTAAACCTGATTGGGTATTCATTAAAGTTCATACCCATGGCACACAGGAAAGGGATATGGACGTTCTATTAGGGAAGCCTGTCGATGATATGTTTTCTTATTTAGAGGCTAAATATAACGATGGTGAACGTCACCAATTGCATTACGTTAATAGTAGGGAAATGTTCAATATGATTAAAGCAGCTGAAGCCAATGAGATTGGCTCTCCTCACCAATATCGTGATTATATTTTACCAAAACCTAGTTTTATTGCGAAATAGCTCATGCTACTTAAGAAAGTTAAAACCAGATTATTTCGTCATCTAGGCATGACGAAAACATTATGGCATTACCGTAAAAATGGCATATATTGCTTTAATTTTCACCGCATAGGTGACGCTGAAAAATGCAAGTACGATCCTAATGTATTTTCATGTAATGCTGACGACTTAGAAAAACATCTTCATTTTATCAAACATAATTTTGAGATTATCGATCAAAAGCACTTTATTGAATTAGCAAATAATGGCCAAGTAATTAACAAAAAATTCGCCTATATAACCTTTGATGATGGTTACTTAGATAACTACGAATTGGCTTTTCCTATTTTAAGTACTATGAATATTCCGGCAACTTTCTTTGTCGCTACAGGGTTGATAGAATCAAAAGTAATACCATGGTGGGATGAAATATCTTGGCATATAAGACAGTCTAACTTAAATGAGCTTAGATTATCTTCGTGGAATAAAACGATCGTATTATCAGCAAAAACGATTAACAAAAGTATTCAAGAAGTGTTGAGTCAATTTAAATCGACATCGACACCTATAGAGGCGCAGTTAGTAGAATTGCGTGAGAAAACGGGCTTAATACTATCAGACTATGTAAGTGAATTTTTGAGCTGGGATAATATAGTCGAAATGGACTCTGCCGGTATGACTATTGGCGCACATTCGCATTCTCATCGGATATTTTCTAGCTTAAGTGCAAAAGAACTGTCACATGAATTATATCACGCAAAAATGTTGTTAGAAGAAAAACTAACTAGCAAAGTACTTTCCATTTCTTACCCTGTTGGTAATGCGTCAACATATAACAAATACATGTTTGACGAAATAGAAAGCCAAGGTTATCAACTTGCCTTCTCTTTTCGTTACTTTATCAACCAACAAGTAAGCACCAACAAGTTTCAATTAGGAAGGTTTTCTATTTCTGAACCATTTGATGAGATTAGATTTATGGAGTTATGTCTTAATGCTCCTACACTTTAGTTTTAAAACTATTGTATTTTAGCTGTCTGACTTCAACTGTTAGCTATCAAGAATGAACTTTCAGATTTGAGTTACCAACCATCAACGTTAAGATCTCAATTAAAAGAAATATCTTCACATCACAGATGATTGGTAGCCTATATTACCTTCCTTTGCCAAACAACACTATTTCTACGGTTCTTATTAATATAAGTAAATCCAACATAAAACTGCGATGTTTAATGTAGTACAAATCGTATTTAAGTTTTTCTAAAGAGTCTTTTTCTGTTGCACCGTAAGGGTATTTAAGTTGTGCCCAACCGGTTAAACCAGGTTTAACATTATGACGCTCATTATAATATGGAATGTTTTTAATTAGCTGTTGAACGAATTGAGGGCGCTCTGGGCGAGGCCCAACAAACCCCATATCTCCAACCATTACATTATAAATTTGTGGCAATTCGTCAATGCGATATTTACGAATAGCTTTACCAATACGTGTTGTTCTATCATCATCTTTGGCCGCCATTTGCGCGCCATTTTTCTCTGCATCGATTCGCATGCTTCTAAATTTAACAATATTAAATGCTTGTCCATCCAAACCTACGCGCTCTTGCGAATAGAATATAGGTGCTTTCATGCCATCTTCAAGCTTGATTAACAATGCAGTGATAAGCATTACAGGCCATGTAACAAGAAATAAGAAGAAGCCCATAGCCGCGTTAAAAATCCAATCGAGAGTGTTTCGTAAATGATTAGCAGAAGCAAAACCATTGGAATATATAACCCAGCTCGGATAAATTAAGTTAACCGCAATCTGGCCTGTTTCACGCTCAATAAAGTCGAGAATTTCGGTTATTTCAACACCTCTAATTTTACAGGCAAAAAGTTCGTCAACTGGCAAATTTTCTCGACGCTCATCATTGGCAACAACGATTTCATCAATTTGATGTTCAAGGGCGTAATTTACCAACGAGCAGTCTAAATTAATTCTATTTTCGTTGACAATGCCATGATCCGCATCACCGTTCATAACCACAAAACCGTGCATGAAAAAACCTTGACGATCAACGTCGCGACGCATACGTTTTTCTATGATTGAGGCTCTTTCACCTGCCCCTAGTACCAAAATATTACGCTTGTTAAAACCAAAAAAATCTATTTGTAATGTAAAGTACCTAACACCACAGACCAAAAATAAGCTTGCTAATGAAGCAACCGCAAGTAACTCAATGGCTAAAGATCCTGAACCGTAAAATGGGTTAACTAATGAAACAATGAAAAAACCTATCGCTATCGAAACAAGTAACCTTCTAATGACACCTCTTAAGTTTTCTCTTAATTTAGAGTCATAAAGCCCCATGGCTAAGCATGATAACTGTACTACTAAAGCAAAAACCACAGAATGTATAAATAAAATGTTCATCGGTATGCTTTGCGTATCATGTACTACAAACTGAAAGACTTTATTTAAGTATAAGCTGAGCAAAAGTGCGCCAGCAAAGCAGACAAACTCGATTAAGACTAAAGACTTACTACCCGCAGATAAATCACGAAATTTAGGGCTAGACATTAGGTAAGAAAATTCCTTTCTAGTGAGAAAAAATAGTTCAGTAATAGATGTTTTTATTTTTTAAGCTGTATATTAGAATTGATTCACTGCTAAATGTAAACAATAGACTAATTTAAATACAACAATTACAATCCGATTACAGAAATTAATAATGTGCATCAATTGTGAAAATCAAATACAATCAATCAGCTTATATAAAAATCGGTTGTAAATAATAAGGTTAAAACCATGGAAAAACGCATGACTAATACATTAAAAGCGATTCTATTTCTATCTCTTGGTTACATTTTAACTGGGTGCAGCTCAGCTACATTACCAACTGCCAAGCTTCATCAGTCAAATACTGTTGATGTAGACTCATACAAATATTTAATTGGTGCCGGCGATGTCGTTAATATTTTTGTCTGGCGCAACCCTGAAGTTTCAGGCACGTTTGTCGTTCGCCCAGATGGTATGATAACCACGTCACTGGTAGAAGACATACCTGTATCAGGGAAAACACCAACAGAGCTTGCTCGCTCTATTGAAACCATACTAGGAACATATTTACGCGAGCCCGTCGTTACGGTAACAGTAAATAATTTTGTTGGACCTTTTAGTGAGCAAATTCGTATTATTGGTGAAGCAGCCCAGCCTCAATCGGTAAATTATATTCAACATATGACATTATTAGACGTTATGATCCGTGTCGGTGGCTTAACCGAATTTGCCAATGGTAACGGTGCAATACTCGTACGAATAGAAAATGGCATACAAAAGCAATACGACATATTTATTGAAGACTTAATTAAAAATGGGGAAATATTGGCTAACGTTGATGTATTACCTGGCGATATTATTGTAATACCTGAAACATGGTTTTAAACGCAATACCTTTTTTTTACCTGTTTTAGAGGTCAGGAATGCAAGAAATTATAGAACTAATTGTAGATTATCTTAAAGGAATATGGCTTAAACGTCGTTTTATTATTATATCCACTTGGTTAATATGTCCTGTGGCATGGGTTTATATTTCTCAACTCGATAATGTTTATGAGTCTGATGCTAGAATCTACGTTGACACTCAATCTGTGCTTGGCCCACTGCTAAAAGGATTAACCGTTAAGACTAATCCTGAAGTGCAAATTCGACTAATGATTAAGACACTGTTAAGTCGCCCAAATTTAGAGCGCATTACCCGTATGACTGATCTCGACGTGCAGGCTAGCACCCCAGAAGCTTATGAGTCATTAATTGATGGATTAAAGTCTAAAATAAAGATTAGAAAAACAGGTGGTCGAAGCGACAATATATATACTATTACCTACGAAGATAAAAATCCTGAAATGGCGAAAAATGTAGTTAATTCAGCTTTAACTGTATTTATAGAAAATACTTTAGGTGAAAATCGTAGCGATTCTAATTCAGCCCAGAAATTTATAAGTACTCAAATTAAAGACTACGAAAATCGGTTATTAGCTTCTGAGTCTAGATTAACTGAATTTAAACAAAAATATAGCGGTGTTTTACCTGGTCAATATGGTGGTTATTATCAAAAGTTAAATATTGTTAAGGAACAGCTCAAAATTACCGAGTTAAATTTACTTGAGCAAGAAACTCAATTAAAGTCCGCAAAAGCACAATTGAGTTCTTCGCCGTCAAGTAGCGATAATGCCCAAAATAATATTATGAACTCAAATAGTATTCAAACCACTTATGACGAGCGTATTGCTGAATTAGAAGCCACTTTAGATTCGTTACAATTGCGTTACACTGAAATGCATCCCGACGTAAAAGAAGTTAAACGTAGACTTGATCACCTGAATAACCAACGTTCTCAAGAGATTAGTGAATATTTAAATGCGACTAGTGGTAGTGATAACAATAAGCTCTCAACCAGTCAAAATCCTGTTATTCAACAATTACAAATACAAGTAAATCAATTAGAAAATTTAGTCGCCTCAACCACGGTTCGAGTGAATAATTATCGTAAGCAAGTTAATGAACTAGAAAGTAAAATTCATATACTGCCGGAAATAGAAGCTGAGTTAACCTCGCTTAATCGCGGTTATGAAATTACTAAAAGTAAATATGAGGAATTACTCAATCGTCAGGAAACAGCGCAATTAGCACAACAAGCAGATGAAACTACGAACCCAATACAGTTTAGGGTTATTGATCCTCCGAGAGCTTCAACAGAGCCTGTTGGTCCGAAACGTCTATTGTTTTTAGTAGGTTCTACTGTCTTTGCTTTTGGTGTTGGTGTTGCCCTTTCACTATTATTTAGCCAAATTAATCCCGTGGTAACTTCTAGTAGCCAAGTATCAAAAGTTACTGGTATACCAGTATTTGGTATCGTATCTGCGACAGAAAATCTTGGCCTGAAGCGTTGGCATAAAAGGAAAACAATATTTTTTATTATTTCTAATAGTCTGTTATTAATATTATTGGCATTTTTTATGCTTTATGCCATAGCGCCCGATGTTATATTAGCGCCGATTAGAGGGGTTTTATAACTTATGAGCATTATTGAAAAAGCGTTAGCCAAACAGCAGCAGAAAAACACGGATGAATCTGTTACTTCTGACCAAGCATCTCCGCAAGAGCAAGTTAAAAACCAGGCTGTAGATGTAGCGTCAAAGACTATATTGGCACTTGATAAAACAAGCCTAGCAGAGCGTGGTTACTTAATTGATAACGGCACCCGAAAAAGTATAAAAGACGAGTTTAGACAAATTAAGCGTAAATTGCTCAACAATGCGTTTGGTAAAGCATCAAAAACTTTGCACCATAGTAATTTAATTATGGTTAGTAGTGCAAAACCCAATGAAGGTAAAACTTTTGTTGCTATAAACTTAGCCTTAAGCATTGCCTTAGAACAAGATAAAACCGTACTACTTATTGATGCTGATGTTTTGCGCCCCAGTGTTGTTCGTGAATTAGGTGTTCAAGATAATCTAGGTATTATTGACTATTTATTGGGTGAATCAGAACAAGTAAGCGATATAATTTACGACACAGATATAGATAAACTAAAGTTAATACCTGCAGGGAAACCACACCATTTATCTAATGAATTGTTAGCCAGCGAAAAAATGGCAAAATTTGCTACTGAATTAGCTAACCGTTACCCTGATCGTATCGTTATTTTTGACTGCCCGCCCTTGATAGGCACCACAGAAACACTAGTATTGGCAAACTTAATGGGACAAGCCCTGATAGTTGTTGAAGAGTCAAAAACTTCAATTGCTGATATAAAAGCAGCAACAGAACACCTCAATGAAAATTTAGCTTTGGGGCTAGTACTTAATAAAGCAATAAGATCTCATAAGGATTTGTATGGCTACTACGGCTATGGGTATGGCACACAAAACTAGACTCAGTGTCGTTTGTGTTGCATTAGTTTGCTCTAATTTTGCTTTTGCAGGTGACTGGCAATTTGATCCCAACATTACAATTGATGAAACCTATTCTGATAACGTTGGTTTAACTACTATCAATGAACAATCTAGCTTGGTAACCCAAGCTGGTTTAAGTTTAGCTTCCACCTATAAAGCGCAACAGGCAGTATTTAATTTTTCATCTCAAAGTACTTATGCTTTATATAGTCATAACCATGACCTTGATAAAGACTATCACACTCTAGCGAGTGATTTAAGACTCGAACTTTGGCCCAACGGTATTGTTGCTTACGCTGGGGTAAACGTTTCGAATCAATCACGTAATCAAAGTAGAAATGCCTTAGCTGATATTGTTTCTGGTGATACCGTTCAGGTAGAAACTTATAACGGTGGTCTTGAATATAATATCAATAATAGTGCTTATACTATTAACTCTTCACTCGGTTTTTCACAAACTAACTCAGAAGATAATATTGGCAATCGAGATAGTGTAATAATTAAATTAAACAGTACAAATGGTAGAGGTGCTCGACATGTTTTTTGGGAAATGCAGCATAATTATCAAGAGCTAACTAATGATGAACTCAAGGGCGAGCAAAGCCAAAGTGAAGCCATACTTGGCTTGATCACTGATTATAGCCTTAACCCCTATTTTCGTTATTATAACGAGGAAAATAGTGGCGATATTAACACTTCAAATCGTTCATTAGAGTCAAACTCTTACGGCTTAGGTGTTCGCTGGTTAATTTCGCCAAGACTGCGCTTAGATGCATCCTATAATGAGCCAATTGGCAATAATTTAGACGTAGACGGCGATGAACAAAAAGCCTATGTTAATGCCGCTATGCAATGGCAACCCTCACCTCGTACAAAGTTTTCGGCAAACATTTCTGAGCGTTTTTATGGTACCAGTTATGGACTTGACTTGACCCATAGAAATAGGCGCTTAACAAACACCCTGAGTTATGTGGAAGATATTCAAACTTTTACCCGTAATAACTTTGTTGCAAACGTTGTTGGCTTCTATTTTTGTCCTACAGGTAATCTAACTGCAATTGAAGATTGTATTATCAAGGATGATACAAGCATTTTTCCTAACAACCCTAACACCCCAGATAACCCAGGCTTGCAAATAGTACCGATACAAAATTTTACCCTAGCAGAAGATAATGTTTATTCACTCAATAAAACTTTGAGCTGGACCTCTACACTTAGCCTGCCTCGCACAACAATTAGTATTAATACTAATCAGCAAAATAGAGAGAACCTTGAAAGCCGTATTGAAGACGAATCAAGTGGAGCAAGTTTTAACATTAAGCGCAATGTAAGTGGCCGTTCTAGTGTTAGTCTAGACTTATCTTATACAGGGTCAAATTTACAAATTGATACTGAGTTTGAGCGAACAGATCATTATCGACGTTATCAACTGAGTTACGATAGATCAATTAATAGCGAACTATCGATTAGTTTAAAATTGAGCCACCTGAACAGAGGCTCTGATAACGCGCTTTTAAATTACGAAGAAGGCCGCGTTAGCGCCAAAATAACCAAAGGTTTTTAGCAGTATGTATGAAAATTACTATGGTTTTAAAGAAAGACCGTTTCAATTAAGCCCAGATCCAAGATTTTTTTTCGCTTCTAGTCATCATCAACGCGCCTTGTCTTACCTACAATATGGTTTAGATCAAGGTGAAGGCTTTATTGTGGTAACCGGACCCATTGGTACCGGAAAAACGACTATTGCCCGCAATTTACTTAATAACTTAGCGGACAAAAGTATTGTTGCTGCACAGCTTGTTACCACTAAACTTAACCCTCAAGAATTGCTCGAGTTAGTAGTTTCCGAATTTAATATTACTGTTGAAGGTAATAGCAAAGCTGATTTACTGCAAGGTATTGAGAAGTTTCTTATTCAATTACATCAACAAGGAAAGCGTGCATTATTAATTGTTGATGAAGCACAAAACCTGCCAAGTGAAACCGTAGAAGAGTTACGTATGTTGTCTAATTTCCAGTTAGATAATAAACCTTTGATTCAAAGTTTTTTACTCGGTCAAGAAGAACTTAAAGGCATTATTCAAGCACCAAATATGGAGCAATTTCGTCAACGTATTATTGCTTCTGCACATTTAAAGCCTTTATCAAAAGAAGAAGTTAAGAAATATATTAACCATCGATTACATCAAGCAGGTTGCAATAAAGAAGATTTGTTTTCTGATGCAGCCTTTGAACTTATTCATGAGAAGACTTTAGGTGTACCACGAAAAATTAATATTTTTGTTGATAGATTACTTTTGTTCGGCTTTTTAGAAGAGCTCAAAAGTATAAACTCAGCGGCGATTAATGAAGTAGCTAAAGAAATGGAAGTAGAGCTAACGGGTTCATTAAACGCGGCAGAATTGGCCAGTAATGAACCAAACCAAGTAGTTGTTAATTCCTCTGAGAAAGTAGAGAGTATCAAAGAAATTTTACGTGAAGTAGAAGAAATATTAGAAGGAAATATCAAACAAAAAATAAAAATGGCGCGTTATGTCGATAAAATGCTTAAACATAAAAGCCGTATTTACACTGATACAGATACCAGTACCGAAGAATAGTAATCTAATATTAAAATAAAAACCGCCTTTAAGGCGGTTTTTTTGTGTTACATATAGAGTACGTTAATCGTTAATCTTTAATTCATATTTTTCAATTAGCGAATAAAGTGTTGGTCTGGTTACACCTAATAAATCTGCAGCTTTAGACATATTACCTTCAGAAATTGCATAAGCTTTTTGAATGGCGATTGACTCAGCTTGTTCGCGAACAACACGCAAGTTAAGTGATAGCTCAAAGCTTTTGCCTTGATTATCAAAAAAGCCTAAATCTATCGCGGTTACCTGTGTGCCTGTGGTCATAATTACCGAGCTTTTCACTTTATTTTGTAACTCTCGTATATTACCAGGCCACTTGTGTTCTTTAATGGCACTTAAAGCGTCTTCAGAGAAGCTTTTAACGTTACGTTTATATTCTGCAGCATAATGCTGCAGAAAGTATTGAGAGAGGATTATAACGTCTTCATCGCGATCGCGAAGTGGTGGAATATTTAAAGTGATTTCACTTACTCTATAAAATAAGTCTTCACGAAACGTTTTATCAGCAACCATTTGTTCAAGGTTTTGATTCGTTGCACAAACTACACGAACATCTACTGAAATTTCTTGTCTGCCGCCTAAACGCTCAATACATTTTTCTTGTAAGAATCGTAACAGTTTAGCTTGCAGGCTATAAGGCATATCGCCAATTTCGTCGAGAAATAATGTACCGCCTTCTGCACATTCAATTTTCCCTTTTGTAGCTTTATGTGCTCCAGTAAATGCACCTTTTTCAAAACCAAACAATTCGCTCTCTAACAACGCTTCTGGAATAGAAGCACAATTTATGGCAACAAAAGGTTTATTTTTACGGTCGCTAGCTAAGTGCACTGCATTTGCCGTAACTTCTTTACCTGTACCACTTTCGCCCAACAGCAATGCAGTGATTGATGTTGGCGCAATGCGCTTAACCATCATTCTTAAACGTTCGATGCTTTCACTATTACCAATAATACCTATATCACTGCCACCAACCGATCGCATTTTACGGTTTTCTTCTTCAATAGCCGCGACACTAAACGCCCGAGCTACAATGACATTAATAACTTCAGTTTCTATTGGCTTTTGATAAAAGTCGTAAGCGCCAGCTGAAATTGCTGCCAGTGCGTTGGTTCGGTCATCATTGCCGGTTATTACAATCACTTTGGTATGTGGGGCAATAGTTAAAATTTCTTGTAAGGCTGCGAGTCCTTCTGACGCATTTGCCTCGTCAGGTGGCAGCCCTAGATCTAAAGTAACGACTTTGGGCTCATAACGGCGCACCGCAGCAACCGCACTTTCACGATCGCCTGCGAGCACTGCATTGTAATCAGATAAGCTCCACTTTAATTGTTTTTGTATACCTTTATCGTCATCTACTATTAACAACTTTTCCATTCTTATTGGACCCTTATAGTAAATCTTGTCCGCTTATCGCGCCTGAAGTTCTTCTTGGCAAATCAATAGTAAACATTGTGCCTTTTTTTAGCTCACTTGTAACTTTTATAATACCGGCCATATTTTCAATAAACTGCTTAGCTTCAAATACACCTATCCCCATACCGGCATTACCTTTAGTGGTATCAAAGGGTTTAAACAATCGATTTTTAATAAACTCTTCACTCATTCCACTGCCATTATCTTCAATAATAATTCTGACAATGCGCTTTTTTTCAACAGCTGTTACTTTTATCAAGCCATCACTTGCTGTAGCTTCTTTTGCATTTTGTATTAAATGATGCATAACTGATTGAAAGGATTCGTTATCAATAAAAGTAGAGCAATCACCTTCCTGCTCAAATTCAACTTTGGGTAAGCTTAAGTTGCATTGCTCAACTACTTTTTTAATCGTTATGGCTAAATCAGTTTGGCTATGTGATGACTGCTCGACTTGTTTTTTTCTCAATTGTGATAAAACTTTCACTAATCTTTGTGTTGCAGACTCAACCGTTTCAAATACATCATTAATAAACTCTGGATTTTCTCTATGTTTTTCGGCATTTGCAGTAACTAACGCGAGTTGCGCCTGTACATTTTTTAAATCATGAACTAAAAATGCTGACATACGATTGAATGCATCAAACTGCTTAGACTCACTTAATTTGTCTGTTGCTTCATATAAAGATACAAAGTTTCCTAGCTGTTTCGATATCGCAAATAATAAATCTCTATCTTCCCAATTTAAGCGTTTTAGCTCTTTTTCATCGGCTAGTACAAACAAACCATAAAAAGCTTTTCCGATAAAAATAGGCACTATTATTTGAATATTATTAGAACGAAAGAGTGCTACGTTCAAGGTTAAATCAGGGTATAGCAAAGGTGATTTTTCATATTCATTTACATCAACAATCCAACCTTGCTGATGACAAAACAAACCAACTGATAACAAGTGCTCTTCAACTTCCTCATTAATTTCCAGTCCTTGACTGTACTGAAGCTGATAGTGCTGATTAGAGAATTTTTTAATGATTGCTCCACGAGATGCTTCAACCTTAGACATCATAATTTGGGTCGCCATTTGATAATGACTTGCTCCACTTGTGGTTTCAATTTTTTCAATCAGATTTAACCACTCGTCTCGATATTCGTATTTATTGGCGAAAAAGTTTTTTGCTATAAAGACTTTAACCCGACGCCTTAAAGACTCAGTGATCAGTAAAGCAACCAGCACAATACCACTGAGCATTAAAAAGCCTATGCTAACTAAGTTGCCCCACTCTCCACCAATAAAATTAATAATATAACCGGCGACAGACATTAACAGTAAGTAAGCACCCGCTATCATCAACATTGAACTATAGAAAACAACATTACGTGAAACAAAGATACGAACTTCACCATTTTTAATGCGACGAATACTGATTAACAGCAAGGGTGTAACAAGAAAGGCTAAATAGCCTCGGCTAAACCAGAAATCAAAGTCTATGCTATCAACCATCGTAGCTTGTGCGTAAATAACAAAGTCAAAAATAGCCACACTGGCCAGAGCAACCACTAATGGCCAAATAGCCCAACGTACTTGTAAATCAGCATTGCGAAATAGTTGTTCAAGTAAGACTAACATCCACAAATTTAAGATGATAAACAGTAAAAATATATATTCATAGGCATAGCCTAACCAATAACTGGCTAGCCAAGAGCCAAACATGAGTACTAGCCAAACACCAACATATTGTCGAACATAATAATTACTCACTAGTGCCTTAAGGCTGCGGTGCTCGGTATTAAACAAAATAATTAATAATGACCAACAGGCAATTTTAAACCCGTCTACTAGCATTGCCCACTGCAGGCTGTAACCCAGTTTAATTTGAAGTGCAGCAATTAAGTTGCTACTTAACGTGACTAAAGCACAGAACAAAACTGCACGTGCAACCAAGCTATGGTTGCGTGCTGCAATAATGAGAAGCGCAAATAAGGCATAAACACCTGCTGCGAGGGAGAATCCAATTAAGCCGTAAAAATCCATGATTTATTCTTTTATTATTTTAGCTGTTTCTGTTTTTGTAAATAACTCGGTCAGTATTGGCACAATAATAAAGCTCGCTATCGCAGAAACACATAAACCAGAAATAATAACCACACCTAGTGGTTGCCACAAACTGCCACCAAAAAGTGTTAGTGGTAGTAAACCGCCAATGGTAGTGATAGTGGTAAGTAATATCGGGGTAAAGCGTGTTGAGCTAGCCAATAGAATAGCTTCTTTTTTAGCTAAGCCTGTCGATAAATTACGATTGGTTGTATCGATTAAAATAATGGCATTGTTCACTACTATACCAAACAAACTAATCAAACCAATAAATGCCATCATCGAAAATGATAAATTGGTTAAATATAAACCTAAAATAGCACCTGTCATCGCGAAAGGGATAGAGGTAAAGATAATTAACGGCTGTAAAAAGGACTTAAACTGTAAAACTAAAATGGCAAAAATACCGATTGCCGTTATTAACATAATTTGTGACAAACCAGCGAACGATTCTTGTCGAGATTCCTCTTCGCCACCTAGAATGTAATACATACCTGCTGGTAATTCGTAATTATCAAGATAATTAACCACTTCACTGGTTATTTCTTGCACTGAATAACCTTGTGCAGCATCAGCAGACACTCTTGCCATGCGTAATTTTTGATAATGGAAAAAGTCTGTACGCCCTTTTTGTAGTTTAATCTCGACAAATTGGCCTAATGGTATGCTTTCACCTAATTGATTCACTATCGTGATGTCAGAAAGGCCATTTAGGTCGCTTTTGGGTCTCCGAACTAAAATAGGGTAGTTTTCACCATTGATGTCATTAAATTGGCCAATAAATGTGCCTGAAAGTGCGGTTTGAACGGCATTATCTAACTGGTTTATATCAATGCCAGACAAAGCTGCTTTATCATAATCTATCGCTATGGCTAATTCGGTATTAGCGATACCAATGGGGTTATCTAAATTGATGGCGCCTGATATTGATGCCATTTTAGATTGTAAGTCACCCGCAACCTTCTCAAGATCGGCCAATGATTCACTGATCAACCTGACGGTAATAGGTTGGTCGGTTACCGGGCCTTGGGTAAATTCTTTTACCGTAACTTTGGCTTGTTTCCAAGTTGAAAACTCTTTACGTAATGACGCGACCAAAGCATTAACTTCGGCTTCTTCATATGCCTTTAAAACCAGTAGTACTTGACCATAGCTCGATACACCACGTTTTGGAATTTCATTGTAGTATATCCGCGGGTTAGAGTTACCGACGTTTAGTGCAATTTTTTCAACATAAGGCTGAGTTTCAATAAAGTCTGTCATCGAGTGCATTACATCATTAGTGTAATCTAATGATGAGTTTGCTGGTGTTTCGACATCAATTAAGAGCATTGATTTTTCAGCTTTCGGAAATAAACTTACACCGACTTGGCCAAAAAGAGAGGCCATTGCGAATAAAGCAATGAAAGCAATGATTAGCATGATTAATTTTACATTCATTAATCGGCTGAGCCCACGCACATAGTATTGCTCAGCAAATCCATTAGCATAGTGTTGTAACGTTTTAAATTTACTGGGTTTGTGGCTAAAAAATTTACTCGCAAGTAAAGGGGTAAGTGTTAATGCAATGAGTAGCGAGGCTAACAACACCAGTACTACAGTTACAGGCATTGAACGGACAAAATCGCCAGTGTCGCTCGCTAACATCAACATAGGCAAAAAAGCTAACATTGTGGTGACTGTGCCACTTGTTATGGCCCAACCGACTTTACTGGTACCAGATGCCGCTGCATCGGCTAATGAAGCTGAATTTTTCTTTTCACGATGAATACTTTCTGTGACAACAATAGCATTATCAACTAACAAACCTAACGCAATGATTAAGCCTACGATAGACATTTGTTGTAAACCAAAACCTGCAAAGTCTAACCAGCCAATAGCCACTAAAAAAGATAACGGTATAGCAACGATAACAACAATCGCCTCACGTATACCTAAAAATATCAGCGACATAATGCCGACGAGCACTAGGCCTTGCCATAAATTATCAAAAAACCCGTTTACCCGGTTTTCAACACCATCCGACTGTTTAAAAAGCGTGTCGATTTTTATCGAATCAGGCAGGGTTTGCTTAAAAGCCAAAATTTCGTTATCAATTGCTTGGGTGAGCGCAAATATATTGGTGTTTTTTCTTTGCTCTGCAGTCAAAAATATCACTGGCTTACCATCATAGTAGGCCAGGTAATTAGCTTCTCGATTTGAAAATTCGACATGCGCAACATCTTTTAGTCTAATAATTGCACTATTATTTGAAAATACCACCGTATTATTCAATTCTTCTATTTGCTGGAAATTGCCGCTAGTTTTAACATTAAAACGCCGAGTGTTTGCATCCACAAAGCCAGGTGTAATATTAACAGCGCGTTTTTGAAGTACGCTATTAATGGTTGCGATGCTAATGCCATAGTGCTTCAGCATGGCTAGGTTTAAATCAACCGCAACAACTTGTGTTGGGTAACCCCAGATATCCGCTTTTTTTACTGCTTCAATAGCTTCTAGGCGCTTTTCTAATTGCTTCGCATGAAACTCCATGCTTTTATAATCTGTTGTATCACTCCAAAGTGCCAATTGAATAATAGCTACACTGGTTGGTGTCGCTTTTAGGACTAAAACATCTTGAACACCTTCAGGTAATGTTGGCTTTACTATCGATACTGCTTGCTTAACTTCGTTGTAAGCCTCATTTGGGTCACTGCCATATAAAAAGGTTACCTCAATGCGAGCACCACCGTTTTTAATTTGTGACTCTACTTTTTTAATCCCTTCGATTTCAGCGAACTCTTCTTCGAGAGGGTCAACCACTAACGTTTCGATATCCGTTGGTGATGCGCCTGGGTAAATAATTTCAAGTAAGGTAATCGGAATATCAAATTGCGGGTCTTCTGAACGCGGCATTTGAAAATATGAAACAATACCAACAAGTACTAAGAGGACAACGATTGTAAAAGTAAACTGGGCATTTTTTATTGCAATGCGAGGGAGTTGCATAATTACTTATTCCCAATCTTAGAATAATTTTGCCAACCCGTAGTCATAATTATTAATGCTTCATCATCACGATTTGCTTTCAAGTAAACATAATCATTATCTATCTGAAACACCTCATAACTGTATTGTTTAAAATCTGTACTCTGTTGTGTTTGTGCAATAACGATGGCTTTGCCATCATCATCTACAGCGACAAGTGCTGATATAGGTAACCTATAAACAAACGTATTACTATCAAAAGCAATAGTTACACCGGCAAGTTGTCCTGCGATCATACCTGCTGATATTTTTATTTTAGGAAGTAGTACCTCTATTGTGAACAAGTTACTATTACCTTCGGCCATAGCGGGCATTTTACTTATCACACCTTCAACAATACCCACATGACTTAATGTAACGCTGACTTTTTGATTTAGTCTTACTTGTGCAACCTCTTGACCTGTTAAAGCTACTTTTACTATCCATTCAAGCTTAGCAATTGTTAACGCTGCTTGGCCCGGACTCTGCAATTCACCTAACTCTGTGTTACGAGACAAAACAACACCTGAAAACGGTGCGTATATTTGTGCTTTCTCTAAATTGTAATGCGATGATTGATATGCAGATCGTAATACTTCAACGTCAGTAGTAGCTGTGTCTAAATCGCGCTCTGAGCCTAGATTAGCATCCATAAGTTGACTCATGCGCTTAACTTCACGCTCGGCTTGTAATAATTTTGCATAATTCGATGTTTTTTGTTGTTTCAATTCTGTTACATCAAGCGACGCTAATAATTGCCCTTTATTAAACTTATCTCCTTCATCTACTGCTAATAGATTTAGGTAGCCACTACTTTTAAAAGAAAGCGCTAATGTCCGCTTATAATCTAGCTTACCCGTACGTTGTATGGTGTCGCTGTACAACTCTGCACTGATGACTTCTGTATCGTAGGACTGTGCCACCAAAGGATTCATCATTGATATAAGTAGAAAGGTAAATACAACTGAGAGAAATTTCATAATTAAGTGTTTACTTATAGGGTGTTGAGATAATAGTTATTATAGCCTTTACTTTAGGCATCTTCATGACGAAAGTACATCTTTTTCCCTAATTCTGTTGACAATGTTAAGAGTAAACACAGTATTTATTGAGCTAATAGCCTAACAAAAACTAAGCATTAAAAGCACAGACAAGCATCATTTACTCACAATTTTAAAATGTAGCCAACACAAGAGAATTTGTCTTCAGAAAAACACTAATTTTCTAGACATGATCAGCGTTAAACTATAGTATTTGCCGCGCTTTATTCTTTTCAATAACTGTATATTATATTGATGCTAGATTTGAAGTAACTCTAAGAAGTAAATAATAAACCACCCGTAGCTCAGCTGGATAGAGTACACGCCTCCGAAGCGTGCGGTCACAGGTTCAATTCCTGTCGGGTGGGCCACTTTTGTGAGAATATAGTCATTATTTCTTTTATGGGTATTTGTTAATTTCTAGGTTATCAAATTCAACATACTAAACCGTTATTTGATCTATGGCTTTTAAATTATGTATTTTAACTTAAGGGATTAGTACCGAGTAAATCATAAAAGAAAGAAGGGAAAAACAGAGGAAATCATCCATGATCAACACTCCCTGTTTTATTCATCCTTGTAGTAGCTTCTTGCCACTTTACTTCATCCTGAAGTATCCAACAAAGCATCCTGCCTCGTGTTGTTGCCAACACCAACAATACTAGATCAATATATATATAATGCAAATTTGTCGATGATTTAATTTTCAAACTTACAAATGTCTAGCCTTAGATAACTGATAAGTCACACATAACACTACTATTTAACATCAAATATATTACTGAATCACCTAAACAAAAAGAGCTTATATACCACTTAAGAATTAGATTAAGCTGCCTTTTACATAATAAAAAATGATTAGCTAATTTGCTTAAAACAAAAACGACGCCGAAGCGTCTCTTTTAAGGTTTGGTGTCTAAAAATTATTAAGCAATACATCCGTTAAGGTAAAAGCGATACAACACCTGCACCAAAAACTCGACGCCAAGCTTCTTTGGATAAGCCCTGAAACTGGCTCTACTGAAAACAAAAAAGGATGCCGAAGCATCCTTTTTTTAAGTTCTAGTGTGATCTAAAATTAAGCAATAATTTTAGATACAACACCAGCACCAACAGTACGACCACCTTCACGGATTGCGAAGCGTAAACCTTCGTCCATCGCTACTGGGTTGATAAGCTCTACAACAAACTTCAAGTTGTCGCCTGGCATTACCATTTCAACACCTTCAGGAAGCTCTACAGCACCTGTGATATCCGTTGTACGGAAGTAAAACTGTGGACGGTATCCTTTGAAGAATGGCGTATGACGACCACCTTCATCTTTCGATAACACGTATACTTCTGATTCGAATTTAGTGTGAGGTAAAATTGAACCAGGTTGACATAAAACTTGACCACGTTCTACATCTTCACGCTTAAGACCACGTAAAAGAACACCACAGTTCTCGCCCGCACGACCTTCGTCAAGAAGTTTACGGAACATTTCAACACCAGTACATGTTGAAGTTTGAGTATCACGGATACCAACAACTTCTACTGAATCGCCAACTTTAACGATACCGCGTTCAACACGACCTGTTACAACTGTACCACGACCTGAAATTGAGAATACATCTTCGATAGGCATGATGAATGCACCGTCGATTGCACGCTCTGGCTCTGGAATGTAAGTATCAAGTGCATCAGCAAGTTCGATTACTTTCGCTTCCCATTTCTCTTCGCCTTGAAGAGCACCAAGTGCTGAACCTTGAATTACTGGTAAATCATCACCTGGGAATTCATATTCAGAAAGAAGTTCACGAACTTCCATTTCTACTAGCTCAAGTAACTCTTCGTCATCTACCATGTCACATTTGTTCATGAATACGATGATGAAAGGTACGCCAACTTGACGTGATAACAAGATGTGCTCACGTGTTTGTGGCATAGGACCATCTGTAGCAGCAACTACTAAGATAGCGCCATCCATTTGTGCAGCACCTGTGATCATGTTTTTGATGTAATCAGCATGGCCAGGACAATCTACGTGGGCGTAGTGACGGATTGCAGTATCGTACTCGATGTGAGAAGTATTGATTGTAATACCACGCTCACGCTCTTCAGGAGCATTATCGATTTGTGCGAAATCTTTAACTTCACCACCGTGAACTTTAGTTAATACTGCAGAGATAGCAGCTGTTAAAGTTGTTTTACCGTGATCAACGTGTCCAATAGTACCAACGTTAACGTGCGGTTTATTACGTTCAAATTTTGCTTTAGCCATTTTTCAATTACCTTAAAGTTTATTAAAAGCCCGGCCATAAGACCGAGCCAGACTTTCAAAAAGCCTTACTAAGATTCAATTATTTTGTCGGCAACAATTTTTGGGGCTTCGCTATATTGCTGAAACTCCATCGAATATGATGCTCGACCTTGAGTTGCACTACGTAATGCCGTAGCGTAACCAAACATTTCAGATAGCGGCACAAGTGCATTCACTACCTTAGAACCAGCTGGACCTTCGTCCATGCCATCGATCATGCCGCGACGACGATTTAAATCGCCCACAACATCACCCATGTTTGCTTCTGGCGTAATAACTTCAACTTTCATCATAGGCTCTAGTATTACTGGTGATGCTTGTAGCACCCCCTGTCTAAAACCTATTGATGCAGCGACTTTAAACGCCATTTCGTTTGAGTCAACGTCATGAAAAGATCCGTCGTAAAGCGTGACTTTGATGTCTAATAACGGGTAACCCGCTAACACACCACTGTCCATCTGCTCTTTACAGCCTTTTTCAACTGATGGGATAAATTCTTTTGGAATTGTACCACCAACAATTTCGTTAACAAACTCGAAGCCTTCACCTTCTGGTAAGGGCTCCAATTTCAACCAAACATGACCAAATTGACCACGACCACCTGATTGACGAACAAATTTACCTTCCACTTCAACAGTTGAGCGAATAGTTTCTCGATAAGCCACTTGTGGATTACCGACATTACATTCAACACCAAACTCACGTTTCATGCGTTCAACTAAAATATCGAGGTGTAATTCCCCCATACCTGAAATGATGGTTTGACCCGTTTCTTCATCAGAGACAACTCTGAATGACGGATCTTCTGCGGCCAATTTACCTAACGCTATTGCCATTTTCTCTTGGGCAGCGACAGTTTTTGGCTCAACTGCTACAGAAATTACAGGTTCAGGAAATTCCATTCGTTCAAGCGTTATAGCATGATTTACATCACACAATGTGTCACCAGTAGTAACATCTTTGAGGCCAATAGCCGCAGCTATATCACCCGCTCGAACTTCTTTTATTTCCTTCCGGTCATTTGCATGCATTTGCACAATACGACCAAAACGCTCTTTTTTGCCTTTAACAGGATTGTATATACTGTCGCCAGTTTTTACCACTCCTGAGTAAACGCGAAAGAACGTTAACGTACCGACAAAAGGGTCAGTCGCGACTTTGAATGCTAAAGCAGCAAATGGTGCTTTATCATCAGCTTCGCGTGAACCTTCAGTTTCGTTTTTGTCATTATTAATACCTTTTATCGCGTCAACATCTGTTGGCGAAGGTAAAAATTCTATGACAGCATCAAGTACTGCTTGTACGCCTTTGTTTTTGAAAGCAGAGCCACAAGAACAAAGAACTATTTCATTGTTTAGCGTACGGGTACGTAGCGCAGATTTTATTTCTGCTTCAGATAAATCACCTTCTTCAAGGTATTTATCCATTAATTCTTCAGAGGCTTCTGCAGCTTCAGAAACAAGGTTTTCATGCCAATGATCGGCATCTTCTTGCATATCTGCTGGGATATCTTCATAGGTGAAGGTCATACCCTGGTCACTTTCGTTCCAGTTAATGGCTTTCATCTTTATTAAGTCGATAACACCAGAAAAGTCATCTTCAGCGCCAATTGCTAAATGAATTGGGACTGCATTTGCTTTTAAGCGAGAGTTAAGTTGCTCAACAACAGCTAAGAAGTCTGCACCAGTGCGGTCCATCTTATTAACAAAAACTAAACGTGGAACAGAGTATCTCTCCATTTGACGCCAAACAGTTTCTGTTTGTGGTTGAACTCCTGAAGATGCACACAATACTAATACTGCACCGTCTAATACACGTAATGAACGTTCTACTTCAATCGTAAAATCTACGTGACCAGGGGTATCAATAATGTTGATATGGTGATCTTCAAATTGTGCTTCCATCCCTTTCCAGAAACAAGTAGTAGCTGCAGAGGTTATGGTTATACCACGCTCTTGCTCTTGCTCCATCCAATCCATAGTGGCTGCGCCATCATGAACTTCACCGATCTTATGTGAAAGACCAGTATAGAAAAGTACCCTTTCTGTTGTTGTCGTTTTACCGGCATCGACATGAGCACAAATACCAATGTTACGGTAACGCTCAATAGGGGTTATACGTGCCACAATTACTTCCTCTTTCTGAGGTTTACCTCAGATTATAAAACAGTTGTGGCTATCACTTTGTATCAACATTGACACTCGATGATAACCACGGCATTACACTTCTAACTAGTAAACTAACAATTAATGCTAGTTTATAGTTTCTACCAACGGTAGTGAGCGAATGCTTTGTTAGCTTCAGCCATACGGTGAACGTCTTCACGTTTCTTAACCGCTGAACCTTTGCTGTCAGACGCATCTAACATTTCGTTAGCTAGGCGCTGAGCCATTGATTTTTCACCACGTTTACGAGCTGCTTCAACTAACCAACGCATGGCTAGTGCATTACGACGCACAGGACGAACTTCAACTGGAACTTGGTAAGTAGAACCACCAACACGACGAGACTTTACTTCCACTTGTGGGCGGATGTTGTCTAACGCTGTTTCGAATAACTCAAGATGAGATTTCTCAGTATTCTTCTCAGTTAAAATGTCTAATGCACCGTAAACAATTTTTTCTGCAGTAGATTTTTTACCATCAACCATAAGGATGTTGATGAATTTTGCTAAAAGTTCGTTGTGGAACTTAGGATCTGGCAATATTTTACGTTGCCCTACGACGCGTCTTCTTGGCATCTTAATTCTCCGTTATATTCAGGATAAACCCAAAATGTAATATGTTATTTGGCCTTACTTAACGTTTCTATTCTTTTTACTTATCTTTTGATAAGTACAGAAAGGGAAACTTAAGATTTAGGTCGTTTAGCACCGTATTTAGAACGGCCTTGTCTTCTATCGCTTACGCCAGAACAATCTAGTGCGCCACGAACGGTGTGATAA
The DNA here is from genome assembly GCF_003061515.1 of Colwellia sp. Arc7-D. Lineage (NCBI taxonomy): Bacteria > Pseudomonadati > Pseudomonadota > Gammaproteobacteria > Alteromonadales > Colwelliaceae > Colwellia > Colwellia sp. Arc7-D. The sequence continues at coordinate 249,106 of NZ_CP028924.1, read as the reverse complement.
CGCACACCCGGTAAATCTTTAACACGACCACCACGAATCAAGATAACGCTATGCTCTTGTAAGTTGTGACCTTCACCACCGATGTATGAAGTAACTTCGAAGCCGTTAGTTAAACGAACACGAGCAACTTTACGTAATGCTGAGTTAGGTTTTTTTGGTGTAGTTGTATACACACGAGTACATACGCCACGACGTTGTGGACAAGCTTGTAACGCTGGTACGTTACTTTTAGTTACTTGTCTTACACGTGGTTTACGTACTAATTGGTTAATAGTTGCCATTAAATAGCTCCCGATTAGTTAAATTTGTGTAAATTCCAATCAATGGGGAAATTTACACCCTTATAAACGTGAAAATCCGCGACCTTATATCCAATACACAAATGTACGGAATATAGGGTCGCGGAATTCTATAGGTCAAGCTTTAACCTGTCAAGCTTTACTCGCAATAGACAGGTTAAACATTGCTCTTAACCGATTTATCAATACTAAGATAAATCTGCGTTCAAAGCATCTGTTAGTGCTTGCGCTGCGTCGTCAGCTGATACTGTAACTTCTTCAACAGGAACGGCGTTTTTAGCACGCGCGCGTTCTTGATGATAAGAGTAACCTGTACCGGCTGGGATTAAGCGACCAACAATAACATTCTCTTTCAAGCCACGAAGTTTGTCTTTCTTACCAGCTACTGCTGCTTCAGTAAGTACACGCGTCGTTTCTTGGAAAGATGCTGCCGAGATGAATGACTCAGTTGCTAATGATGCTTTAGTAATACCCATCATTTGCATTTCGTATTCAGCTGGTTGTTTGCCTTCAGCTTCTAACTCACGATTAGAGATATTCACACGGGCAACTTCTAGGATTTCACCTTTAAGGAAGTTACTATCACCAGCGTCTAAAATCTCACATTTGCGGATCATTTGACGCACGATAACTTCAATGTGCTTATCGTTAATCTTAACACCTTGTAAACGGTATACTTCTTGTACTTCGTTAACAATGTAGTTAGCTACTGGTGCAACACCACGTAAACGCAAGATATCATGTGGAGACTCTGGACCATCGGCAATAACTTCACCTTTAAGTACAGATTCACCTTCAAACACGTTTAGTTGACGCATTTTAGGGATCATCTCTTCGTATACATCACCACTTGGTTGAGTGATAAGTAAACGCACTTTACCTTTAGTTTCTTTACCGAAAGCAATAATACCTGTCTTCTCAGCTAAAATAGCTGGAAGCTTAGGCTTACGCGCTTCAAATAAATCTGCTACACGTGGAAGACCACCAGTAATATCACGAGTTTTTGACGATGCTTGTGGGATACGTGCTAGCGCATCACCAATACCAACTTCTGCACCATCTTCAAGGTTAATAATCGCGTTACCAGGTAAGAAGTATTGTGCCGGTATTTCTGTACCAGCTATCATTACGTCGTTGCCTTTAGCATCAACTAACTTAACCGCTGGGCGCATTTCTTTACCTGCAGTGTTACGTTGACCAGCTTCTGTAACTACGATGCTTGATAAACCAGTAAGTTCATCAGTTTGACGAACCATAGTTACACCATCGATAAGTTCAACGAATTGAACCTTACCACCAACCTCAGTGATAATAGGATGCGTATGCGGATCCCAGTTAGCGATGATGTCGCCAGATTTGATTGCTTCGCCATCTTTCTTATTAAGAATGGTACCGTAAGGAACTTTATAACGCTCTTTCTCACGACCAAGCTCATCAATTACTGTCAGTTCAGATGAACGTGAAGTAATTACTAAGTTATCTTCAGGGTTAGTTACAAATTTAGCATTTTGTAATTTAAGTGTACCAGTGTTCTTAACTTGTACATTGTTCTCTGCTGATGCACGCGATGCAGCACCACCAATGTGGAACGTACGCATGGTTAACTGAGTACCAGGTTCACCGATAGATTGTGCTGCCACAACACCAATCGCTTCACCTTGGTTGATCATATGACCACGAGCCAAATCACGGCCGTAACAATGAGCACAAATACCAAAATCTGTTTGACAAGTAATGATTGAACGAACTTTCATTTGATCAATTGAGTTTTCTTCAATGAAATCACATAAAGCTTCATCAATAAGTGTATTACGCGGTAATAACACTTCATCAGTACCTGGTTTAACAACATCTTCTGCTACAACACGACCAAGAACACGTTCACGTAACGGCTCAACAACATCACCACCTTCAATCAATGGTGTCATTTGTAAACCGTCTAATGTTCCACAATCATGTTCAGTAACAACCAAATCTTGTGCAACATCAACTAAACGACGAGTTAGGTAACCCGAGTTAGCTGTTTTCAATGCCGTATCAGCCAAACCTTTACGCGCACCATGAGTAGAGATGAAGTATTGTAATACGTTCAAACCTTCACGGAAGTTAGCGGTGATTGGTGTTTCGATGATTGAACCATCTGGTTTAGCCATCAAACCACGCATACCTGCAAGCTGACGAATCTGAGCGGCACTACCACGAGCACCAGAATCCGCCATCATGTAGATTGAGTTGAAAGAGTCTTGCTCTTCTGGCTCACCTTTAGCGTTAATCACAGTTTCTTTTGATAAGTTGTCCATCATCGCTTTCGAGATTTTCTCGTTGGCAGAAGACCAAATATCAATAACTTTGTTGTATTTCTCACCCTGAGTTACAAGACCTTGCTCGAACTGAGTTTGAATTTCTTTAACTTCTTCTTCTGAATCTTCGATGATGGTGTATTTCGCCGCTGGAATTACCATATCGTCGATACCAACTGAAGCACCCGCGATCATCGCGTAGTGGAAACCTGTGTACATAATTTGGTCAGCAAAGATAACAGTATCTTTAAGACCTAAGTTACGGTACGCATGGTTAATCAGTTTTGAAATTGGTTTTTTACCTAATGGCTGATCAATAAGATCGTAAGGCATGCCGTCTGGACATACTTGCCATAAGATTGCACGACCAACGGTAGTATCGCGAAGCTTAGTAACTGGCTCAAAAACACCTTCAGCATTACGTACATGTTCAGTAATACGAATTTTAACGCGAGCATGTAGCTCAGCAAAACCAGTACGGTAAGCTTTTTCAGCTTCTTTGATGTCGGTAAATACCATACCTTCACCTAAACCATTTACACGATCACGTGTTAGGTAATATAAACCTAATACAACATCCTGTGATGGTACGATGATTGGATCACCGTTAGCTGGAGAAAGTACGTTGTTCGTTGACATCATCAACGTACGTGCTTCCATTTGTGCTTCGATTGTCAACGGTACGTGTACCGCCATTTGGTCACCATCGAAATCGGCGTTATACGCCGCACAAACCAATGGATGCAAATGAATCGCTTTACCTTCAATCAATACAGGTTCAAACGCTTGGATACCCAATCTATGAAGTGTTGGTGCACGGTTAAGCATAACCGGATGTTCACGAATTACTTCGTCAAGTACATCCCAAACTTCAGCGCCTTCACGCTCTACTAATTTCTTAGCAGCTTTGATTGTTGTGGCTAAACCACGCGCTTCTAATTTACCGTAAATAAATGGTTTGAATAACTCAAGTGCCATTTTTTTCGGTAAACCACATTGATGCAAGCGTAATGTTGGACCAACAGTAATTACAGAACGACCAGAATAATCTACACGTTTACCTAGTAAGTTCTGACGGAAACGACCTTGCTTACCTTTGATCATATCGGCAAGTGATTTAAGAGGACGTTTGTTAGAACCGGTAATTGCGCGACCACGACGACCATTATCTAGTAATGCATCAACAGATTCTTGCAACATACGCTTTTCGTTACGTACGATGATATCTGGTGCTACTAGGTCAAGAAGACGTTTTAAACGGTTGTTACGGTTAATAACTCGACGGTATAAATCGTTTAAGTCAGACGTTGCAAAACGGCCACCATCCAAAGGAACCAACGGACGTAAGTCTGGTGGTAAAATTGGTAAAACGTTCATGATCATCCACTCAGGCTTGTTGCCCGATGCTGCGAATGCTTCCATTAATTTTAAACGTTTAGTGATTTTCTTACGTTTTGTTTCTGAACCGATTTCAGGTAATTCTTCACGCATTTGCGCTACTTCACCGTCAAGGTCGATTTGTTGTAATAGCGCAAGTACCGCTTCAGCACCCATTAGGGCGTCAAATTCGTCACCGTGTTCTTCTAACGCATCAAGATATTCTTCTTCGGTTAAGATTTGGCTTTTCTCTAATGTCGTCATACCTGGTTCGGTAACAACATAAGATTCAAAATAAAGCACACGCTCAATATCACGTAATGTCATGTCTAATAATAGACCGATACGTGATGGCAATGACTTTAAAAACCAAATATGAGCAACTGGGCTTGCTAATTCGATATGACCCATACGGTCACGACGAACTTTTGTTAATGTAACTTCAACGCCACATTTTTCACAAATTACACCACGATGCTTAAGACGTTTGTACTTACCACAAAGACATTCGTAGTCTTTTACTGGGCCAAATATACGCGCACAGAACAAACCATCACGTTCCGGCTTAAAAGTACGATAGTTAATCGTCTCAGGTTTCTTTACCTCACCAAAAGACCATGAACGTATCATGTCAGGTGAAGCTAGTCCGATGCGAATACCATCGAACTCTTCTGTTTGATTTTGTTGCTTAAGAAACTTAAGTAAATCTTTCACACACTATCTCCTGTCGGAGTTAAATACCGGAGAGAACAGTAATCTGTTCTCTCCATGTACTGACTTAGAGCGTTAGCTAGAAGTCAGCAATGTAGCTGTCGTAGCCTAGTCCTGATCTAATTCGATGTTGATACCCAACGAACGAATTTCTTTCAACAATACGTTGAATGATTCAGGGATGCCCGGTTCCATACGATGATCACCGTCAACTAAGTTTTTATACATCTTAGTACGACCGTTTACATCATCTGATTTAACCGTAAGCATTTCTTGCAAGGTATAAGCAGCACCGTAAGCTTCAAGTGCCCATACTTCCATCTCACCGAAACGCTGCCCACCAAACTGTGCTTTACCACCAAGAGGTTGTTGCGTTACTAGACTGTATGAACCAGTAGAACGCGCATGCATTTTGTCATCAACTAAATGGTTCAGTTTCAACATGTACATGTAACCAACAGTCACTGGACGCTCAAAGTTACGACCAGTACGGCCATCAGTAAGCGTAAATTGACCACTTTCAGGCATATCAGCAAGTTTGAATAAGTCTTTAATCTCACGTTCACTTGCACCATCAAATACTGGTGTAGCAATTGGAAGACCTGCACGTAAGTTGCCTGCTAAACGCATAATTTCATCATCCGAGAATGAATCAATATCAACTTCTTGGCGAGATTCACCTAAGTTGTAAACTTCTTTTAAGAATTCACGTAATTTATGAATTTCTTGTTGAGCTTCCAACATACGGTTAATTTTCTCACCAATACCACGTGCAGCCATACCTAAATGCGTTTCTAGGATCTGACCAATGTTCATTCGTGATGGTACACCCAACGGGTTAAGTACTACATCAACTGGAACACCGTGCTCATCGTAAGGCATGTCTTCAACAGGTACTACGTTTGAAATAACACCTTTGTTACCATGACGACCGGCCATTTTATCACCTGGCTGAATACGACGTTTAACGGCTAAATGTACTTTAACTATTTTCAATACGCCTGGCGCTAAATCAGCACCTTGTGTGATCTTACGACGCTTAACTTCATATTTCTTATCAAAGTCAGCTTTAATGTTGTCGTATTGTTCAGCGATTTGCTCAAGCTCAGATTGTTGACCTTCGTCGCTTAAGTTTTGCACTAACCATTTGTCACGAGACATACTGTTTAGATCAGATTCATTCAAACCTGAGGCTAACAATAATTTCTTCGCACGAGCGTAAATGCCATCTTCAAGAATACTAAACTCATCACCCAAGTCTTTCTTAACTTGTTTAAGTTGCATTTCTTCGATTTCAACAGCACGCGCATCTTTTTCTACACCATCACGGGTGAAGATTTGTACATCGATGATAGTACCAGACACTGAATTAGGAACACGTAAAGAACTGTCCTTAACGTCAGCGGCTTTTTCACCAAAGATTGCTCGTAAAAGTTTTTCTTCTGGCGTTAATTGTGTTTCACCTTTAGGAGTAACTTTACCCACTAAGATGTCGCCACCGTTAACTTCAGCACCAATGTAAACAACACCTGCTTCATCTAATTTAGATAACGCAGACTCACCAACATTTGGAATATCAGCAGTGATTTCTTCACTACCAAGTTTAGTATCACGAGCGATACAAGTTAGCTCTTGAATATGAATCGTAGTGAAACGATCTTCAGTAGCTACACGCTCAGATAACAACATTGAATCTTCGAAGTTGTAACCATTCCAAGGCATGAACGCGATACGCATGTTTTGACCAAGTGCCAATTCACCCATATCGGTAGAAGGACCATCAGCTAAAACATCACCACGAACAACAGGCTCAGCCATACGACACAATGGACGTTGGTTAATACATGTGTTTTGGTTTGAACGGGTGTATTTAGTTAAGTTATAAATATCGATACCGGCTTCACCAGCATGCATTTCATTTTCATTAACTTTAACTACGATACGTGATGCATCTACGTAAGCAACAACACCGCCACGCTTAGCAACCACTGTTACACCAGAATCAACAGCAACAATTTTTTCCATACCTGTACCAACAAGCGGTTTATCCACTTTTAATGTTGGAACAGCTTGACGTTGCATGTTCGAGCCCATCAAGGCACGGTTAGCATCATCGTGTTCTAGGAACGGAATCAAAGATGCCGCAACTGAAACGATTTGTTGTGGTGATACATCCATATACTGAACTTGTTCAGCAGACATTAGCGTAAATTCGTTTTTATGACGACAAGCAACTAAGCCTTCAACTAATTTACCATCTGCATCAACTTCAGCAGTTGTCTGTGCAATCACGAAGTTACCTTCTTCGATTGCCGATAGATAATCTATATCATCCGTGATCAAGCCATCAACGATTTTACGATATGGAGTTTCTAAGAAACCGTAATCGTTAGTACGTGCGTAACATGAAAGCGAGTTGATCAAACCAATGTTTGGACCCTCTGGCGTTTCAATTGGACAAACACGACCATAATGCGTTGGATGTACATCACGAACTTCAAAACCTGCACGTTCACGAGTCAAACCACCTGGGCCTAAAGCAGAAATACGACGCTTATGCGTTACTTCTGATAGCGGGTTGTTTTGATCCATAAATTGTGACAATTGTGATGAGCCAAAGAATTCTTTAACGGCAGCAGAAATCGGCTTAGCGTTAATTAAATCTTGTGGCATGATCGCATCTAAGTCACCTAGACTTAAACGTTCACGTACAGCACGTTCAACACGTACTAGACCAACACGGAATTGGTTTTCTGCCATTTCACCAACAGAACGGATACGACGGTTACCAAGGTGATCGATATCATCAACTTCGCCTTTACCATCACGTATACCGATTAAAGTTTTCATTACAGAAATGATATCTTCTTTCGACAATACGCCTGTACCAACGTCATCAGCATTACCAACACGACGGTTGAACTTCATACGACCAACTGTTGAAAGGTCATAACGTTCTAGTGCAAAGAATAAGTTATTAAATAACGTATCTGCTGCGTCTTTTGTTGGTGGCTCGCCTGGACGCATCATACGGTAAATTTCAACTAACGCTTCTAAGCGGTTTGTTGAGTTATCTACACGAAGTGTGTCTGACATGTATGAACCAACATCAAATTCGTTCATATATAAAGTAGATAATACTTTATGTCCGGCTTGGCTTAACTCAGCTAACATTTCTAAGGTGATTTCAGCATTAGCTTCAGCTATTACTTCACCCGTAGATTTGTCGATATAAGCTTTAGAAAGTACTTTGCCTACAATATATTCAGCAGGTACTTCTAGCTTTTCAAGTTTAGCTTTTTCTAAAGATCTAATATGACGAGCAGTAATACGACGACCTTGCTCAACTAAAACATCACCTTTAGGGAGTTTTATGTCGAAAGTAGCCGTTTCACCACGTAAGCGTTCTGGAATTAAATCCATTACTAGCTTATCGCCTTTAATAGTAAAATCTGTTGTATCGTAGAAGATATCTAATATTTCTTCAGTCGAGTACTCTAAAGCACGCAAAATTATTGACGCCGGTAATTTACGACGACGGTCAATACGAACAAATAAGTTATCTTTTGGATCGAATTCGAAATCTAACCATGAACCACGGTAAGGAATAACGCGAGCGTTATATAACACTTTACCTGATGAATGTGTTTTCCCTTTATCATGATCGAAAAACACACCTGGAGAACGGTGTAATTGAGAAACAATAACACGCTCTGTACCATTGATGACAAACGTACCGTTGTCAGTCATTAATGGTATTTCACCCATGTATACTTCTTGTTCTTTGATATCTTTTACTGTGCCTGCCGCCGCTTCTTTATCATAAACGACTAAGCGTAATTTAACGCGTAATGGCGCAGAGTAGGTGATACCGCGGATTTGACATTCTTTAACGTCAAATAACGGCTCGCCCAAACGATAGCTTACGAATTGTAATTCTGAGCTACCAGAATAAGCTTTAATTGGAAAAATAGAATGAAATGCAGCCTCTAGGCCTGTTTCACCTGTTGGATCAATATCAATAAACTTACGGAAAGATTCGAGTTGGATTGATAACAAGAATGGATAATCCATTACTTGAACACTTTTACCAAAGTCCTTACGAATACGTTTCTTTTCAGAGTAAGAGTAAACCATGGGGTTCCTCAGCTTGCTGGTTATGGCCGAATCTGCCTTTAAAAAGACAGGATATTGCAGTGATACTTTTTTTATCAAGCATCAAATAATGCACTGTTTTGGTTTAAAAAAAAACCACTTTCTTTAGCGCAAAAAGGCCGGTGACGTTTAAATCACCAGCCATTGCCTTTTCAGGCAAATAATCTGTTTAAAAACAGATTATTTGATCTCAACAGAAGCACCTGCTTCTTCAAGAAGTTTCTTAAGCTCTTCAGCTTCAGCTTTTTCTACGCCTTCTTTGATCGCTTTAGGAGCCGATTCAACTAGGTCTTTAGCTTCTTTCAAGCCAAGGCCTGTAGCGCCACGAACTGCTTTGATTACAGCAACTTTCTTCTCACCGAAGCTAGTCATTACTACGTCAAATTCAGTTTGTTCTTCAGCAGCACCACCAGCGTCACCGCCAGCAACAGCAACAGCAGCAGCAGCAGATACGCCAAACTTCTCTTCCATTGCTTCGATTAGTGCAACAACGTCCATTACTGACATTTCAGCAACTGCGTTTAGGATATCGTCTTTAGAAATAGACATTTTAAATTTCCTGTTTTTTAATAAACAGCCTTTGGCTGTTTGAAATAACTATAAATACAAAAAGTGCGAATTGTGCTCTGCTTATGTTTAAGTAATAGCAGAGGTAAACAATTATTAAGCAGCTTCTTGCTCTTTCTGATCGCGTACTGCAGCAATAGTGCGGACAAGTTTGCCTGCAGATGCTTCTTTCATAGCGCTCATTAAACGTGCAATTGCTTCGTCGTAAGTTGGTAGCTTAGCTAACATGTTTACGTCTACTACATTACCTTCAAATGCTGCTGCTTTTAATTCAAATTTTTCGTTAGTTTTAGCGAAATCTGTGAATAAACGTGCTGCTGCACCTGGATGCTCGTTTGAAAATGCAATTAATGATGGACCAACTAATGTGTCAGAAACACATTCAAAGTCAGTACCTTGTAATGCACGACGTGCTAACGTGTTACGGATAACTTTCATCCATACGCCGTTTTCACGTGCTTGCTTACGTAATACAGTAATTGCTTCAACTGAAACACCGCGTGAATCCGCGACTACAGCTGATTGAGCGCCATTGGCAGCTTCTTGAACTTCAGCAACAATTGCTTTTTTGTCATCAAGATTGATAGCCATTGGCTTTACTCCTGGTTCACCGGCAATAAAAAACCGGTATTTACTATCCCTAAGCTAATTAAATTATCTTAGGCCGTTACGGCGAGGACCAGAATTAGGAAATACTGGGTAATCACCATCTACGTAGGAAATATTAAGCTTTCGACGAAGAATCGTCTCAGCTCCTACGGTCTTTGACGGGGTTGTCTATAGCAAATACATGCTAATAATTAGACAACACCTACCAAAATTTAAGGGGCGAAATTATAGTCTACAATTTCGCCCTTGTAAAGTATCGATTTTCGACACCTTACAGAAAACTATACTGTCAAGCTAGCTTGGTTAACGGCAACGCCGGCACCCATAGTAGTTGAAACAGAAATTTTCTTAATGTACTGGCCTTTAGCATTAGCTGGTTTTGCTTTTTTAAGCGCTTCCAATAATGACTCAAGGTTTTCCTGCAATTTAGCATCTTCGAAATCAGCCTTACCAATAGTAGTATGGATGATACCGTTTTTGTCATTGCGGTAACGGATTTGACCCGCTTTAGCATTGTTTACAGCAGTAACAACATCAGGAGTCACAGTGCCAACTTTAGGGTTAGGCATTAAACCACGTGGGCCTAAGATTTGACCTAGTTGACCAACAACACGCATAGCGTCTGGAGTAGCGATTACAACGTCAAAATCCATATTACCGGCTTTAACTTGTTCTGCTAAGTCTTCCATACCTACGATGTCTGCACCGGCTTCTTTCGCTTTATCAGCGTTTACGCCTTGTGTAAATACAGCAACACGAACATCACGACCAGTACCGTTAGGTAATACAGTCGCGCCACGTACGTTTTGATCTGATTTACGAGCATCAATGCCAAGGTTAACTGCAACATCAACGCTTTCACGGAAGTTAGCAGTTGCTAGTTCTTTTAATAAAGAGATAGCTTCAGCGATGTCATATTCTTTTAATACGTCTACTTTTTCACGGATAAGACGAGCGCGTTTAGATAATTTAGTCATTGATTAGTCCTCTACCACTAAACCCATTGAACGAGCAGAACCCGCAATGGTACGCACTGCAGCTTCCATAGAACCAGCAGTAAGATCAGCTTCTTTTACCTTAACGATTTCTTCAAGTTGTGCTGTAGTAACAGTACCAACTTTTTCAGTGTTAGGGCGACCAGAACCACTCTTAACACCAGCAGCTTTAAGAAGTAAATAAGCAGCAGGTGGAGTTTTTGTTTCAAACGTGAAAGAACGATCAGCATATACAGTAATTACTACTGGAACTGGAGCGCCTTTTTCCAAAGAATCTGTTTTTGCGTTAAACGCTTTACAGAATTCCATGATGTTAACACCGTGTTGACCTAGTGCAGGACCAACTGGTGGTGACGGGTTTGCTGCACCAGCAGCAACTTGTAGCTTGATTAAAGCTGTGACTTTTTTAGCCATGGTTTTAATACCTTTAGTATGGGTTCAAACGCTGATAATTAAAACCAGCTCCCCGTTAACAAAAAATCGATTCTCTCTTTATCAGATAAAATCGGCAGCGGATTATATATTATTAAGTAGCGCAAGCGCAAGGTCAGTTATGATATTTGTATAAAAAAAGAGCGAAAGCGATTAAACGAGTTGTAGGATGGTGCTCAAAGCGATAGCAGAGATAAAAAATTTCCCTAAGAAACGGGCAATCGATTACGTTTTAGTAACGATAAAAGAAGTCGATTTAAGGAAAGTTTAGAATGGAAATAATAGCGTTTGTCCAGGCTATGCTTATTTCACTTTTACTAAGCGGATACTTAATGAGTTAAATTGCTATTACATTTCAGTGAAACAACAAATAAAAACCTCGATATCAAATTTTTTCCATAAAAAAACCAGAGTAAAAACTCTGGTTTCTTAGAAGTAGCTAATATTAACCTTTTTCGACTTGACCAAATTCTAAGTCAACAGGTGTTGAGCGACCGAATATAAGTACTGATACTTTAATACGGTTTTTCTCGTAATCTAACTCTTCAACAACACCATTAAAGTCAGCAAATGGACCATCAATAACGCGTACCACTTCGCCTGGCTCAAACAATGTTTTAGGTTTAGGCTTATCAGTATCTTCAAGACGTTGTAGTATACGATCAGCTTCTTTTTGAGTAATAGCTGCAGGTCTTTCTTTAGTGCCGCCAATAAAGCCTAGTACACGAGGTACACTTTTAACTAAATGCCAAGATTCATCGTCTAATTCCATATGAACTAGTACATAACCAGGGAAGAATTTACGTGCGCTTTTACGCTTTTGTCCAGCACGCATTTCAATAACTTCTTCAGTTGGCACTAAAATTTCACCAAACTTTTCTTCTAAACCATGAATGCCAATATGCTCAAGCAATGTCTTTTGAACACGGCCTTCATAACCTGAAAACGCTTGTACTACATACCAGCGTAATTTAGGGTTATTGTTTTTTTCAGGCGTATCTGTAATTGTAATTTCTTCAGTCATAACGCTACCTTAACCTACTTTTAATCCAGTTATTAAACCTACTACCCAGAAAAGAACTGAATCTAAACCCCAAAGCAATAACGACATAATTAATGTTGCCACTAATACAATACCCGTTGTTTGAACTGCTTCTTGACGAGTTGGCCAAACTACTTTACGAACTTCAGTGCGAGACTCTTTAGCAAAGTCTACTGCATTACGACCTTTAACTGTTTGCATAGCAACAAGTCCAGCAATAACAATAGCAGCAACTACTGCTATAGCGCGAACAAGAACTGACTGCTCAGCAAAAATGTAATTACCGACAACTGCGCCAGCTAAAAGTAAAACAATTACGCCCCACTTTAAAAAATCAAACGAACCACTTGGTTCAGTTTCAGTACTTGCATTCATATATACTACCTGTAATTACATGCCTAATCTAAGACAAAGCACCTCGATATTATCGAGGTTAAAATCTAAAGCCCCTATTATTTAACTAATAAGCACTTTACTAAAAAATGGCAGGGGTAGAGAGATTCGAACTCCCAACCGTCGGTTTTGGAGACCGCTGTTCTACCAATTGGAACTATACCCCTTCAATTTGTACTTACACTTACCGAGTGATTCTTAGTTGTTTGGGAATTAAGAGTGACTCTAGAAGTGAGGCGCTATTATACTAATCAAAATATTTTACTCAAGGACTATTTTCCAGTTATCTCAATAACCCTCGAGTGAACGTACCATTAGTTACCATAAAACGTTGAAAGCACTATCAACATTGCATGATAAGCGCCTAATGCTTGATATTAACGCTGAGATTAGATATTTTGTTTTTCAAATTTTCAATAATAACTGATCCCCTATGCTTTTAGCGTTACTCGAAGATAAACACTTTGGAAAATTAGCCCCTAAAACAGTGTTTAAATTAGCCAATAGTAATGCTGAATTCTCTAACCTTTGGCTGGTTCACTCAATAAGAAGTAATTGCTCAATCAAGGAGTTATCTTTAGCTATTGCAGCAAGTATCCAATGGAATACACCTGCAATTAAGTCACTAGAGGCATTTATTGATGTTAAAACTGATATAGCCATTGAACTTGATGACGAATATAACGATGCTATTGCCTATTCAGAGCAAATGATTAACAACTTTTGTACTAAGAGGCAAAGAAGCGTACTCAGCCAACTGGTAGCTATGGCCGAATTAGTTTCGCCTCCTGAGCTTATCGGCACAAACAAAAGCACTTACAACATGCCTTTTAAAGCTGAACAACTCAACACTATTATATCGACTTGCGCGCCATTACTTAAAGATGTGTCTCTGTTTGGCGGTGAGGGTAAAAATAGCAAAAACGAAAAGATCAGAAATAACACGCATTATCCTACACCACTTCCAAACGACTCTGTAGCACTTGCTCTGCTTGAAAACTTACTCGCTAAAGCAGCTGGTCTTCCTATTTCATTTGCAGAGCCGCCTGTTGTTTTAAAATATCAACCTGAACAATACTATCAGTGGCACTACGATCATATTTACCCGCATACAGACTCAATTGCTCAACACATTTCACAATTTGGTCAAAGAGTTAAAACAGCAATATTCTATTTAAATGACGGTTTTACCGGAGGGGAGACTGAATTTAAAACGCCGTTAACATCAGTGCAACCTCAAATGAATAAGACCTTAATCTTTGACAATTGTGATAAAGACGAAAACAGAGATGTTTCCAGTATCCACAGAGGTAAAGCCGTTACTGCTGGTGAAAAATGGATTGTAACGCTCTGGTTTCGAAATAAACCTTTCTGGTTACGTGCGGGGCTTCTGTAAGTTTACAATACGCTACAGCAACACTTTATAAAATGCATGTTATGTAAACAAACAGGTTTACATAAATTCTGGCTAGCTGCGTTTTCTAATAATTTATTAGGGCTAGCCAATTTTTCACCACTGCGTTTTTCAAAGTATAAATTGAAAGAAAGTATAGTTACTTTATACCCGCTTTAACTTGCTTTTCATTAACCAAAATACCGACGGTAATAATGCGTTGATTCACCATTTCTCTTACATATAACTTAACATTTCCAAGTTCTAAGACAGTATTATCAGTTGGTTGCCCAATATGTTTAGTCTTTATGACTTGTTCTAAAGTCTCTTGGGGGTCTTCAGTAATATCAATCCCGTATGAATGAGTGATATCAATAACTTGCGTGGTGCCTTTAACCCTCAGCTCTTGTGCAGGTAAAATATTTTCTGCTTCAACTTTTTTTCCTGAAAAAACGCTATCAACAAATGCTCTCGTTGCTGGTTTAAGCACAATAAATAGCTGATCTTCAGCTTGTAAAAGCGTTGATCCTCGTGGTGTAATAATATTGTTACTACGAGAGATCATCGCCATAACAGTACTTTCAGGCAAAGCTAGTTGCGAAATACGGCTGCCTACAGCGCGAGATGAACTACCCAAAGTATATTCAACAATATCAGCATCAACATCACCTAACGCTGTTATTTCTAATGTTGCGGCAGGCGTTACCGGAGGAGGCAAGGTTAGTTTAAGCTTCCTTGCCATCCAAGCTAAACTTGAACCCTGTAGAGTAGCTGAAATGAGTACCACAAAAAATACTACATTAAAAATTAAAGCAGCACCTGGCAAACCAAATATTAAAGGAAATATTGCGAGTATAATCGGTACAGAGCCTCTTAAGCCTACCCAAGATACCAAGGTCATTTCACGAAGATTAAAACCGAAAAGAGCCAAAATAGGCATGACAGCAAGTGGTCTTGCAATAAAAATCAGTACAAAAGCAATAATTAGCCCTTCAAGCCACACGTCTAACAATGAAGTTGGAGTGATTAACAAACCGAGCACAACGAACATCGTTATTTGACTTAACCAAGCTAAGCCATCGTGAAACAAAAAAGTACTTCGTTGAAAAACAAACCGACTGTTGCCAATAACTACACCCGTGATAAAAACAGCTAAAAAACCACTACCACCAATGTTGGCGGTAATTCCAAATGAAAGTAAACCACATGCAGCAACTAATACCGGGTATAGTCCTGCAGCAACTAATTGAATACGGTTAATTAGTCGAACAGATATCCAACCCACAGCCAATCCAACAGCGATACCTAAGCCCATTTGTGATAGAAACATCACCAACAAACCCGTACCGGGTGTCATGTCATTCACTAAAATTTCGAGTAAACCTATCGTTAAAAATATCGCCATAGGATCGTTAGACGCACTTTCTATTTCTAGTGTCGCTTTTAACTTACCCGTTAAGTGAATGCCGGCATTACGTAATAATGAGAAAACAGCGGCGGCATCTGTTGACCCGACAATTGCGCCAAGTAACATACCGTGTAGTAAAGAAATACCTAAAATATAGGCGGCTGCGTAGCCGGTGATAGCGCCCGTAATAAGAACACCGAAAGTAGCAAGAGCAGATGCAGGCTTCCAAACAAGTTTAATAGCTTTAAACGGAGTTTGTAGACCGCCATCAAACAATATTAACGCTAGTGCTAGCGTGCCTAAGGAGTGAGCAGCCTCTGCGTTATCAAATAGAATTCCGCCAGGGCCATCTTCACCGGCTAGCATACCAACAATTAAAAAAAGTACTAAGACAGGTAAACCTAAACGCGCTGATAATTTACTTGAGATTATACCTAGTAAAATCAATACCGCGGCCAGTAATATGACTTGATCAATAAAAAACATCTATCACTCCATTGATAATAAAGGGGAAAGCAAAGCTTATAACTGCATTATATCTACTGTAATAGTTCTGTTTTACTTAAGAGCAACGAACTTTAACCAAAGTACAATGAAAAATAACTTATCAACTAACTATGACAATAATAATAAAAACCCCTGAAATGTTCATTACTATTGTTATAACGAACAGGAAATTCTCTTTTTTATTTTATCAAAATATAGCCATTTATAATGTATCATTTTGTCTCTTCTGAAGCGTCTATTTGACCCAAAAAGCTAGCTACCCCTACTTAAACCTCACTCTATGGCCTGATGGATATAACTATATTCCTTGTTACTATTGATAGCTCTTCCATAAACAAAAAAGACGCCGAAGCGTCTTTTTTAAGGTTTGGTGTCTAAAAATTATTAAGCAATACATCCGTTAAGGTAAAAGCGATACAACACCTGCACCAAAAACTCGACGCCAAGCTTCTTAGGATAAGCCCTGAAACTGGCTCTATTCAAAACAAAAAAGGATGCCGAAGCATCCTTTTTTTAAGTTCTAGTGTGGTCTAAAATTAAGCGATAATTTTAGATACAACACCAGCACCAACAGTACGACTCTCAGCTGCGCACCAGAGGTGCTTGCGAAAATCACTAAAAATAGTCCATTAGGACTATTTTATTAACGTATTTCCTCATCACGGATAAACCCATGAAGCTGCTCGTACTGAAAACAAAAAAGACGCCGAAGCGTCTTTTTTAAGGGTGTTTCTGAAATTAGCTATTAAGCAATAATTTTAGATACAACACCAGCACCAACAGTACGACCACCTTCACGGATTGCGAAGCGTAAACCTTCGTCCATCGCTACTGGGTTGATAAGCTCTACAACAAACTTCAAGTTGTCGCCTGGCATTACCATTTCAACACCTTCAGGAAGCTCTACAGCACCTGTGATATCCGTTGTACGGAAGTAAAACTGTGGACGGTATCCTTTGAAGAATGGCGTATGACGACCACCTTCATCTTTCGATAACACGTATACTTCTGATTCGAATTTAGTGTGAGGTAAAATTGAACCAGGTTGACATAAAACTTGACCACGTTCTACATCTTCACGCTTAAGACCACGTAAAAGAACACCACAGTTCTCGCCCGCACGACCTTCGTCAAGAAGTTTACGGAACATTTCAACACCAGTACATGTTGAAGTTTGAGTATCACGGATACCAACAACTTCTACTGAATCGCCAACTTTAACGATACCGCGTTCAACACGACCCGTTACAACTGTACCACGACCTGAAATTGAGAATACATCTTCGATAGGCATGATGAATGCACCGTCGATTGCACGCTCTGGCTCTGGAATGTAAGTATCAAGTGCATCAGCAAGTTCGATTACTTTAGCTTCCCATTTCTCTTCGCCTTGAAGAGCACCAAGTGCTGAACCTTGAATTACTGGTAAATCATCACCTGGGAATTCATATTCAGAAAGAAGTTCACGAACTTCCATTTCTACTAGCTCAAGTAACTCTTCGTCATCTACCATGTCACATTTGTTCATGAATACGATGATGAAAGGTACACCAACTTGACGTGATAACAAGATGTGCTCACGTGTTTGTGGCATAGGACCATCTGTAGCAGCAACTACTAAGATAGCGCCATCCATTTGTGCTGCACCTGTGATCATGTTTTTGATGTAATCAGCATGGCCAGGACAATCTACGTGGGCGTAGTGACGGATTGCAGTATCGTACTCGATGTGAGAAGTATTAATTGTAATACCACGCTCACGCTCTTCAGGAGCATTATCGATTTGTGCGAAGTCTTTAACTTCACCACCGTGTACTTTAGTTAATACCGCAGAGATAGCGGCTGTTAGTGTTGTTTTACCGTGATCGACGTGACCAATAGTACCAACGTTAACGTGCGGTTTATTACGTTCAAATTTTGCTTTAGCCATCTTAAAATACCTCTGGGTACATTAAATAAATTAATTTATTGTGTTAAACATTGATTAATCTATAGAAGGTCTAAAGAAGAAGTGGTGCTGATAGGCAGATTCGAACTGCCGACCTCACCCTTACCAAGGGTGCGCTCTACCAACTGAGCCATATCAGCATTTCTCTATAAAGACTGGAGCGGGTGGCGGGAATCGAACCCGCTTCATCAGCTTGGAAGGCTGAGGTAATAGCCAGTATACGACACCCGCTAATCTATCAGATTATCTCTGTTAAAATGGTGGAGGGAGGTGGATTCGAACCACCGAAGGCTGAGCCGTCAGATTTACAGTCTGATCCCTTTGGCCACTCGGGAACCCCTCCAAATTTTATTTTTCACATTACAAGTAATGTATTAATGGTGCCGACTGCCGGAGTCGAACTGGCGACCTACTGATTACAAGTCAGTTGCTCTACCAACTGAGCTAAGTCGGCACTACATTAAGTGGTGCGAATTCTAGAGTAATGTTTTCTAGCTTGCAACACCAAAATGCAAAAAAAAGCATGTTTTTATGCGTTTGATGGTTTTTTGCACACAATGACATTTAATTGTTGATTGTATCTCGTCGTTCAGTGGCCTTAAAACAGCTTAAGCCATGAAATATTAGCTTTGGCTCAAGCTGACAAGTCTCTGGAATAAGGTTAGCAATTTCTTGAGCATTGCCGCCAGTGATTAACACTTTGTTCAGTACAAGCAAGTTGTTTGCTTGGGTAATCGCTTCTTTGATAGCGCCAATAGTCATAGCCCAACTGCCATGATTTAAGCAACTTGAGCTGTCGGTACCAAATTCAAGGCTTGCGCTAGCACTTGGTGAGGCAACAATTTTATTAGTTCGAGACAACAAGCTACTAAATAGCACCTCTACGCCAGGCATTATCCAACCACCATGATGCTGACCATTAACATCTAAAATATCCACTGTTGTTGCTGTACCGGCATCAATAATTAGTATGTTTTGTTGTGGGTAAAGCTGCTTGGCTCCTATTAAAGCTAGCCAACGGTCAACACCTAAGCGTTCTGCTTGATGATAAGAAGACGTAACACCAAAAGCTTGTGCACTGCTGTGAACTTGTAAGCAGGCAATATTTTTTTCTGTAGCCCAGCATTCAATTGATTCAAGTACTTCCTGTCCATGCACGTTAGCCACAATAATTTCAGTGACTTGTGAAAACTCACCTTGCGATAATTGGTTTTGAAAAGTCTGATAATCTACATATATAACATCAGAGAATACCGAAGAGGTTTTAGTGCCTTGCAGCACATATTTTACCTGCGTGTTACCAACATCAACTAATAGTCTCATATACCAGCCCTTAAACTTACTTCACCGCCATAAACAGGACTAACTTGGCCGTTTATTTCTAGCATTAATGCGCCTTGTGCGTTAATGCCGCGACAAATACCCCGGGTAACTTTTTCTCCCGTGATTAATGAAACTGGTTTATTGTAATAAAAATCTTGTGATTGCCATTGCGCAACCATGGTATTTATACCTGTTTCGCTGTGTACTTTAAGGCGTGTAAGCAATGCTGAAATAATACTGGCCGCCAAAACATTACGATCTATATCTACACCAAGCGCCGTCGATAAATCAATCCAAGGTTGGTCAACTAAGGCTGCACTCTTTTCTGGCATTTTAATATTTAAACCAATACCAATAACACAATGACAAGGCTCCATTGCTTGACCTTCAAGATCAATTAAAATTCCCGCAAGTTTGACACCATTAAAATAAATGTCATTTGGCCATTTCAGTTCAACATCAACACTATACAAAGATTTTATAGCATCACTCACGGCAAGTGCAGCGACAACGCTTAAGCCCATTGCAGCCGACATACCTTGCTCTAAATGCCAATACATCGATAAATAAATATGCGAACCAAAAGGAGAAATCCACTGCCGCCCTCTTCGCCCTCGCCCTGCACTTTGGTGCTCAGCGATACACACTTGCCCAGGAATATTTTGATTAGGTAAGCGTCGCATTAAGTAACTATTAGTAGAATCAATTAAGTTATGTACTTCTACTTTTGCTTGCGTTTTTTGCTCAATAAGTAATTGCGTAATACGGCTTTCATCGAGAAGTTCAATTGGGCTTGCTAAACGATAACCTTTACCGGTAACACTAAATATATCGAAGCCTATTTCTTGCAAAGCACTAATATGCTTTGAAATGGCAGCTCGGCTAACACCTAACTCCTCACCTAAAGCTTGGCCTGATAAAAACTCACCTTTGACCAACCTCTTTATTAATTGCTCACGTATGGCTTTCATTTTCACTTCCTGTATTGGCATTGCGCAATTCACCGTTAGCACCAATAAACCGAACTTCTGGCACTAATTGGATGTTAAATTTAGCCATAACTTGTTCCTGAATATAAACCGACAGAGCTACAATTTGTTCGCCCTGTTCACTTTCATAATTGATAATAACTAAGGCTTGGTTTTCATGCACGCCAACACCGTGTTGACGAAAGCCTTTAAGACCTGTTTGTTCAATTAACCATCCCGCTGCTAGCTTTATGTCACCATTAGATTGTCGATAATGCGGCATAGTAGAATACTGATGATGCAGTTTATTAAACAAAGCTTCTTTCACTATAGGATTTTTAAAGAAACTGCCCGCGTTAGGCAAGTCTTTAGGATCAGGTAATTTGGCTTGGCGAAGCTGAATGACCTTTGCCATTATAGCTTCAGGTGTAACAGGTGAGGCAATATCGCTCAAACCTTGATAGCTATTTACTGCTTGCCAAGCTTTTGGAAAAACGAAATTAACATGGGTAATAATACCCGAACCATTTAACGCTTGCTTAAAAATACTGTCACGATAACCAAATTGACATTGCGCG
Source organism: Colwellia sp. Arc7-D (assembly GCF_003061515.1). NCBI lineage: Bacteria > Pseudomonadati > Pseudomonadota > Gammaproteobacteria > Alteromonadales > Colwelliaceae > Colwellia > Colwellia sp. Arc7-D. The sequence goes on along the minus strand of NZ_CP028924.1, from coordinate 228,101 downwards.
TTAGTAAAGTTTATTTGTTTTTGTTGAGCAAAATCGAACCATGAAACAGACTCGATGAAATCGCACACTTCGATGCCATAAGCACCTATGTTTTGCACAGGTGCAGCACCAACACTTCCAGGGATTAAGGCTAAATTTTCTAAACCGAATATGCCATGTTTAATACAAAACAGCACAAAATCATGCCAATTTTCTGCACACGCAACTTTAACTTTAAAATATTCATCGCTTTCGTTGACTTCAATGCCCATAAGACTGGGTTTAATGATAATAGGAGCACTTGTTTGGCAAAATAAAGAGTTGGTACCTTCACCGAGAATATAAGATGACGTCGCTTTTGCTACTGGTATTTCAGCCAACTCTTTTAACGTCGATGGAAAAAATATCTCTGGCGTAACAACAGGCACATTAAAGCTATTGAAAGATTTTAAGGAGAAGTTTGTACGTATTTTCATAACAGTGACTATTAAAAATTTGCCCTATTGTACGCAAAAATAGCCAAGGCATAAACTGCTTTGATCGCAATTGAATTAAGTAAGTAAATGATAATAAGTTTGAGTTAACCGCGTTTTCTGGCCGCGAGCTTAATGATATTGTCACGCTCGGTATAATATTTATTCTGATATTTATCAGTATCAATATTTTCACTGTGGTTAACCACCACACCTTCAATTGGTGCATTCACTTGTTTTAGCATTCTAAGACCTGACGAAATTTGTTCTCGTTTAGTTTTGTTACCGTGCACAATATAAATAACACTATCCACTAATTTTGAGATAATAACGGCGTCACTCACTGCATGAACAGGTGGAGTTTCAATAATAATACGATCATAAAAGTTGCCAAATACTTTAATCAACATATTAAAACGTTTCATTGAGAGAAAGGCTAACGGATTAGCGGGGGTTACACCTGAGGTTAAAATATCTAATTTGACGTTTTTATCACGAATAATACATTCATTAATTTGATGCGTTTTAGCTAACAAATTAGATAATCCTGGGCGATGTTCGTTCAAATTCATATTTTTAGCAATGGTTGGGTGTCGCATATCGGCTTCTATAAGTAACACTTTTTCCATTTCACTGAACGAACGAGCAAGATGCAACGCAACAGTCGATTTACCTTCATTAGGCACTGAAGAAGTTACTGCTATAATTTTCGGCGGCTTCTTTTCATTATTAAATAACAAAGCAGTGCGTAATGTTCTTATCGCTTCAGTAAATCTATTATCAGTAGTGTAAGCATCTTCCTTTTTTTGATGAGCTCTCACCTTGATTTTTGGTAAAACAGCGAGAATAGGTGCGTCATTAAAATTATCCAATTTTCGGCGCGAATTCAATGTATCCATTAACAATTCACGCATGATAATAATCAACGAAATCACAGCTAGCGAGAGTATAAATGTGAAAGCTATCACCATTATTTTATTAGGTGCAGACTGGCTTTTTGGTACGGTTGCTTTATCTATAAACCGAACATAAAAATTCGATTTATAGTTACCCATAGCATCAGCTTCTTTTAAGCGTACTAAATAGTTATTGTAAAGCTCTTTGTTGGTATCCACTTCACGCGTTAACTGCGAAAATTTATTTTGCAAACGACTTAAGCGTAAGTAGTCTTTTTTAGCGATATCTAAGCGCTGTTTTGTACCATTAACCTTCTCTATTGCACTATAATATTCTTTCTCCATTGAGATAACAATATCGTAAACTTGCTGTGTAATACGGTTTTGTAAGGACATTAATTCGGCATTAACGGCAATTTGTTTCGGATGCTTAGGGCCATATCGTTTCGATAACTCGAACATTTTACGTTCAACTTTCTCTTCTTCTCGACGTAATTGCATTAACGTTGCATGACTACTTATTTCATGTAGCTCACTGAGCTTTGCAATATCTCCTGAGTATTTTTGAATCTCTTGATGTGAAATAGCAAGATCATCGGCTAATTTCGCCGCCTTCAAGGTTTCCGATGTTAACTCTGTCAGTTGAGAGCCTACCAAGCCCACCACACCATGAATATCGACAATACCTTCAGCTTCTCGATATGCTTGCAAAGACAACTCTGACAGTTGCAGTTTTTTGCCTAACTCTTCAAGTTGGTCAACCAGCCACTGAGAAGTGGTTTCTTTTGATGCACTATGAATTTCGTCTTGATATTGCAGATACGTAACACCCACTTGATTCGCTATTTCTTGTGATAATTGTGCAGAAAAAGATACATAAGATATTTTAACTAACTCAGTACCCGCAATTGGTACTATGGATAAATTTTGTTGAAATTTTCGAACAACATCACTGACTGTCGCTTGAGATTTTCGTTGCCCCACGTTAGTAAGAAAAACAAGTTTATCGTTATATTTCCCGCTATTGAATTCTGCGTGTTTAACTAGATTAAGTTGATAAATAACACGCTCGGCAAACTTTCGAGAACGTAATAACTCAAATTGTGTTTGAATTTGCTCTTTACTGGCATTTGATTCATTAAAGGCATCATTAATCGATAAGGTATTCGCAGGTTTGTTAGTACCAATTTGTAGAATTGCAGTCGCACTATATGAAGGTTTAAGTAACGATACATAAACTGCAGCTAAAAGTGTCAAGATCAAAGTAAAAAATATAATTTTCCATCGACGCGACCAAAGTGGCGTTAAAATTTCTTTTAAAGCCACTTCTTCATTAATGGATATTAAATTTTTATTTTCTATTGTTTTCAAAAAAAGCTTTGCTCAATTTCTATTATATCGTCTGGTAAAATCGCGCTAGAGACATTCGCGTCAATTACCAATTTTTTACCATCGACTAATCTTGTAATATTCCAAGATGACTTCGACGCTCTAGCTGCTAGACCACCAGCGATAGCTATCGCTTTATCTAGGGTTAAATCCTCTTGAAAAGGATAACCTCCCGGGCGCTTAACTTGCCCATGAATAAAAAAAGGTCGATACATTGCAATAGACACACTTACTTGTGGGTCAATGAGATAATCACCACGTAAGCCGTTTGCAATTTTATTCTCTAATTCTTTTGGCGATAACCCCGCCACCTTAATATCAGATAAAAATGGAAAAGAAATAACACCAGATTTATTAATTTTAATGTTGGTGGTTAAATCTTTTTCGCCATAAACCGTGATCTGAACTTGATCGCCAGCACCTAATGTATAATCACTACCTGTTGCATGGGCAAGAAAAAACAACAAGCCAAAGATTAAAATTCGCATATCTTTCATCCGATTATGTTAAAAATTTAACATCAAGTTAAAGCTCTCTACTGACTCTTAAATGTTAGTAACATTATTACTGCCACTTAGTATCTGTTCACACGCTTAAGCAATTAAAATTTATCTATTATTGCATTTACTGCTTAACTGCTATTTTTGCCAGATACAAATATTCGTGACTTACAAATCAAGTTTTAGGCTAATACCTAGTTTGTTATACGCAAAGTCGATATTGCCATAATTTGCATCGAGTGTTTTATAGTCATAAGACAATTGAAAACTTAAACGATCGTTGTACGCGTAATCTAATTCCAGCGTAGTAAATAAATAGTCTTCATCTTTACTTCCCAGTGGCGATATAAATTCATCGTTATTAATACCGACAGCAAAAAAGACAGATAAATGCTCTGTAAAGTCATGCATAACATCAATTTGATATGTTTGTGCTAAACGATAACTGCTGATTAACCGATAGGTTTCATCAAATTTTCGATTTGATACAATATGCAGGGTAGTAAAATCAGATGGACGCCATGTGTAGTCAACTCGCCACTTGAACGCACTATCATCGCTTAAGCGATTATCTTCGAAAGTTAAGTTCTGATAACCAACAAGAAAGTTAAGTTCGCTGATCACCGTGGTGTACCATTTAACACCAATGAGTCCCGCTATGCTGTCTCGACTAATGAGAGGATCATTCGGGTAGTCGATAATTTTGTAATCAAGATCAAAGGCTAAATACGTTTTCCCCGATAATAAATAATCAAAACTCGATTTTATGTGCAGTATTTCTGTATCTAATCTGTTGGTGTCAGCACGTCGAGTAGTAAATTCACTTTCTTGATAGTTAAGGCCGAAGTTTACTCTGCCTTGAGATTCAAATGTGCCGTACTCATAGCCAATACTTGCACCTAAAATTTCTTGTTCATCACCTTTTGATAAGGCTTCAGCTTGGCCTAAAGATAAACCTGTACCGCGATAAATGTAATTGTTTAACCAAAGTGCAGAAACATGTAGCCGTTGATTTTGACTAAACTTGAATTGATATTTAGGAATGATAGTGAAATTGGTATGGTTGTCATCCTCGAACTTATCGAAAAGATGCGTGGCAATATTAGCATCGAAGTTAAATGCCGATTGTTGGCTTTTTGAAGTTAAAGATACATCAGAGCTTAGCGAATAAAAACGAGTACCTGGTTCGTTATTAGATAAATATAAAAAATTATCTATATAACCCGCTTCAGGAACTACGCTAAACGCTAGTGTATTGTCAGATTCTGCCAATACTAACGTGCTAAATGTGCAATAAGTTGCACATACAGCTAAGAATCGAGAAAAACTCATATCTCAAATTTGCCTATTTTTTATTATTATTATACGGATAAGTACGTTAATCCGGTTGGCAGTTTAGCCATTTATATTACCTAGTATGCACAAAAACAAATTCTATTGAAATGATTTGTTATAATTTGTAACCGATATTAAGTATAGCGTTGGTAAATGTTAGAGGCACAAAAAAAGCAACCTTGCTGGTTGCTTTTTATATCTATGGTAAGCTTCAATAATTAAATGGCTTTAGTAAATGCCTTAGACTTACGTTGAATGTTATACATCTTTTGCTTACCTTCTGGAAGGTTTTCAATGGCTTGCTCACTATAACCTTGTTCAATAAACCAATGAGCACTAACCGTAGTTAAGACGAAAATAGAATTGAGGCTTTGCCTTTTAGCTGCTTCTTCAAGCGCTTGAATTAGCCTAATACCTCGATTACCACCTCTATAATCAGGGTGAATGACTAAACAGGCAATTTCGCCTGTTTTAGCCTCCGGGTAAGGGTAAAGTGCTGCACAAGCGATAATAACGTCTTCTTTTTTAATCACGGTAAAGCGATCAATTTCAATTTCAAGTAACTCACGAGAACGCTTTACAAGTACACCTTCTTCTTCGAGAGGGGCAATTAATTCTAAAATACCACCAACATCATCAATATTGGCAGCCGACAGTTGCTCTTGATAATCTTTAGCTATTAGGGTGCCTGCACCATCACGCGTGAACAGCTCTTGTAATAAAGCACTATCGCTGGTGTAGCTGACACTATGACAACGCTCAACACCTTGTTTACCACACTGGATAATGGCTTTTAACAGTAATTGTTGTACATGATCTTTTTGATCGGCAAGCAGTTGACTAACCGTCGCAATACCACAACTTCGGATTAACGCGCCTTTTTTATCGATTAAACCATCTTGTTCGGTTAAGGTGATTAACTTATCTGCTTTTAAGGCAATTGCAGCCTGTGCTGCAACATCTTCTAACGCTAAATTAAACACTTCGCCTGTTGACGAATAACCTACTGGCGATAGCAATACTATTGAACCAAAATTCAATTGTGTATTAATGCCCTCAGCATCAATTCTGCGTACTAAACCACTATGTTTAAAATCAATACCGTCACGAACACCAATGGGCTTAGCAATAACAAAGTTACCCGTGCTAACCCGTATTTGTGCACCATGCATCGGCGAATTAACTAAGCCCATAGTTAGCAGGGCTTCAATATGAATACGCAGTGAACCGGTAGCGTCTTTAACAGCGAGTAAAGTCTCTGCATCGGTAATTCGAATGTTGTTTTCTATGTGCTGTGGCAGTGCGCGAGCGGTTAACCGCTCTTCTATTTGCACGCGCGCACCATGCACTAAAACTAACTTCACACCTAAACTTCTTAGTAAAGCAATATCATGAATAATATTAGCAAAATTAGCATGTTGCACTGCTTCTCCGCCAAACATTAACACAAAGGTTTTACCGCGATGGGCGTTAATATAGGGCGCAGCACTTCTAAACCACTTTACATTTTCTTCATTACTATTCATGACATTTGTTCACTAATATCGATCACTTACTACCAATGCTAAAACGACTATGCTTCTTCTGCACAGCGATTAACAATATATTCCATCGCCACTTCATCTGCAGGGTCTTTATGCGGACTTTGCTCACTGTCTTCAATAATATTGTCAGCTAATGAGTTTTTATCAATTAAGTTAAAGCCTAATTGCTCAAAATATTGTGGAATATAAGTCAGCACTATAATTTTTTGTAGTTGAATTTGATGAGCAAATTCTAATAAATATTGCACTAGCGCTTGCCCTTGGCCTTGACCATGAGCACTTTTATCAATAACGACCGAGCGAATTTCAGCTAGTCCCGTTTGATAAATATAAAGTGATGCACAACCCACAACAACACCGTCAACTTCTGCGACAACAAAATTTTGTACGTCATGAATAATATTGTCGCGACTGCGCGGTAATATTTCTCCAAGATCTGCCCAGTAATCAACTAACGCCGAAATACTATCAATGTCTGACATTCTTGCTCTTCGAACCGACATAGCGGCTGCTCGTTGCGCATTCAAACGTTGTTTAACTTGTTTTAAGGTCATGTTGATTTGCGTTTTACTGGGTGCCCCTAAAACTTGTGTGTTTAGAGTATCTTGATTATCAGATAAAAGATTACCCGACTGCACTTCTGCTAAGGCTTTTTCAACTTGTTGACGAGAAGTACCACCTATTGCACCACGTTTATCTAAACACGACTCAATGGATAAATGTTGGTAAACATCTTGCTCTATTCTGTCACTAAATTTTTGTAATTGCGCAATCGAGAAGTCTTCTAGTGCATGACCAGCATCGATTGCCGCCAATACCACTTCACCAACAATATGATGTGCTTCGCGAAATGGAATATCTTTACTTACAAGATAGTCTGCAAGCTCGGTTGAGTTTGCATAACCTTGTTGAGCAGCAGCTAATGTACGGGCACGATTTACCGTTAAACCTTCTGCAACTAAAACAGCCATTTGCATACATTCTTGCCACGTATCAAGCGCGTCAAATAAACCTTCTTTGTCTTCTTGCATGTCTTTATTGTAGGCAAGCGGTAAGGCTTTCATTGTCATCATCATACCGGTAAGAGAGCCCATTACTCGGCCTGCTTTACCACGCAGTAATTCACAAGCATCTGGATTTTTCTTTTGCGGCATTAATGATGAGCCAGAGCTAACCAAATCGCTCATTTCAACAAAACCGGCTTCGCCTGAATTGTAAAACACTAAATCTTCTGCAAAACGTGACAAGTGCATCATGCTGATACTGGCAGTTGATAATAACTCAATGACATGATCACGGTCTGAAACTGCATCTAAACTATTCAGCGTTGCGCTTCTAAAACCAAGGTTATGGGCCAGTTTTTCACGATCAATCGGGTAAGCTGTACCCGCTAAGGCGCCTGAGCCTAATGGCGAAGTGTCTGCACGATATAAAGCATCTTTTAAACGTCCTATATCACGGTTAAACATTTCAACATAAGCCAAACACCAATGACCAAAGGTAATCGGTTGAGCACGTTGTAAATGGGTATAGCCTGGCAGTACCGTATTACGTTCGCGTTCAGCAAGATCTAGCATAGCTTGTTGTAAGTTCACTAATGCATAAAGTAAATCACTACCAGTTTCCTTGCACCAAAGTTTTAAATCAGTGGCAACTTGGTCATTACGGCTGCGGCCGGTATGCAATTTCTTGCCTAAATCACCCGTTTTTTCAATCAGGTTAATTTCTACCCAGCTGTGTATGTCTTCAGCATCGGAAGCTAAAATTTGCTTCGGATTTTCTTCTACTGATGCTTTTAACTCTAGCAGCGCTGCTTTCAATTCTTGAAATTCTGCTTGGCTTAGCACATCAACCGTAGTTAATGCTTCTGCCCAAGCAATTGATCCAACAATGTCTTGCACTGCCATACGATAATCAACAGGTAAAGAGTCATTAAACTTTTTAAACTGTACACTCGCTTGCTCTTTAAACCGTCCGCCCCATAATGCCATGGCTAAATTCCTCTACCTTTTTTATTTCTTTTCAGTTAATACTGAGTCTGCTTGTTTTAGTGCGGTTATTCTACTTGATAAACTGAACAAACGAATAAAACCTTCTGCATGTTTTTGGTCGTAAACATCGTCAGCACCGAAAGTAGCAAACTCTTCTGAATATAAACTGTTTGGTGAACGACGTTGAGTGACTTGCGCCATGCCTTTATAAAGTTTTACTACTACATCACCAGTAACTTTTTCAGCAAAAGATGCTGCTGAAGCAAGTTGCGCTTTAGCAAGTGGCGTAAACCAACGACCGTCATAAATTACGTGTGAAAACTCATGACCAACCGATTCACGATATTTAAGTGATTCTTTGTCTAGAATAAGTGATTCTAAACCTTTATAGGCTGCCATTAATACGGTGCCACCTGGAGTTTCGTAACAACCACGTGACTTCATACCTACTAAACGGTTTTCAACAATATCAATACGGCCAACACCATGAGCGGCGGCTTTTTCATTTAAATACATTAATGACTGATACGCTGACATAGGTTTACCATCAACGGCAACTAACTCACCTGCTTCAAAACTTAACATGACTTTGCCAGCTTCATTAGGTGCATCCATTGGATCAACTGTCATGGTCCATACTTCTTTTGAAGGCTCACACCAAGGGTCTTCTAGCTCACCACCTTCATGCGATATATGCCACGCATTTGCGTCACGGCTATAAATCTTTGTTAAAGAGGCAGCACAAGGAATATTACGTTCAGCTAAATAATCTAATAAGTCTTCACGTGAAACCATGTCCCACTCACGCCATGGCGCAATAACTGTTAACTGTGGAGCTAAAGCAGCAAAACAAGCTTCGAAACGTACTTGGTCATTACCTTTACCAGTACAACCGTGACAAACGGCATCAGCACCAACTTTTAAGGCAATTTCAATATGAGCTTTGGCAATCACTGGACGTGCCATTGAAGTACCTAACAAATACTGTCCTTCATAAACCGCACCAGTTTTGATGATAGGGTAAATATAATCTTTAACATATTCTTCTTTTAGGTCAACTACATAACATTCTGATGCACCTGAAGCTATCGCTTTTTCTTTAATGCCAACAAGCTCTTCTTCGCCTTGTCCAACATCAGCACAAAATGCGACAACTTCACAACCATCATAATTCTCTTTTAACCAAGGAATAATTGCTGATGTATCTAAACCGCCAGAATAGGCCAATACGACTTTTTTAATGTTTTTCTTTGCTGCTAATGCCATGATTTTTTTCCTTTACAATTTTTTATCATCAGTCTAGCTAACTCTATGGAATTGGCTAGGCTAAAAAGTATTTTTAAAATTAAATATGATTTATTTGTTTAATAACAACTGCGTGATTAGTCCGCTAATAATGTAACTAACACGGCATTTTGTGCCCACATACGATTCTCTGCGGATTGAAAAGCCACTGACATTTCGCTGTCGAATAACTCGGTGGTAATTTCTTCTTCAAGGTGAGCCGGCTGACAATGCATAACTATACTTGCCCCTGCTGTAGCCATTAATTCATGGTTAACTTGATATGGCTTAAAGGTTGCTAAAATATCAGCGACGTTGGTGTTACTGCCCATAGATATCCAAGTATCAGTATAAATAGCATCTTGTTGACCTAACGCTGAAATATCGTGGCTAAAAAATAATTTACTGCCTGATATTTCGCTAAATTTCACTGCCTTATTAAGCATGGTTTCATCTGGACCATGACCTTGTGGACAAACTAACGTGAAATCAACACCGATAATAGCCGCCATAATCATTAATGAATTTGACACATTATTGGCATCACCAACATAGGCGAGCTTGATGGTGGTTAAATCAGAAAAGTTTTCTGCAAGGGTGACAAAATCAGCTAATGCTTGGCATGGGTGATATACATCACACAAAGCATTAATCACTGGTACGCTACCATGTGCAGCCAATTGCTCAATAGAACTGTTACTAAATACGCGAGCAACAATAGCGTCGGCATAACACGATAGGTTTTTAGCGTAGTCGCTAACCCTTTCACGATCACCTAACTTACCATTTTGTTGGCCTAAGTAAAGTGCATGCCCACCTAATTTATTGATACCGATATCAAAACTGACATGTGTTCTTAAAGACGGCTTCTCAAATATCATTGCAACCGACTTGCCCGCTAAAGCCTGATTGTATTTTTTAGGCTGCTGTTTAATATCACGTGCTAAGGCAATTAAATCGAGTATTTGTTGTTTATTTAGCTGATCATCAGCTAAGAAATGTTCTAAGTTCATTAAAATTATATCCTGTACGAAAACGAGTTCACGACGTGTTTTGGTTATTTATGTTTAACTAACACTTGGCTGTATTCGGGTACCTACGTTGGCACCATTGAGTAAATCGATAATTTGCTCAGGCGATTGCCAACTAGCAACCGCGATACTTCGTCGTAACTTATTTGCCGCTTGCAACGCTGCATTTACTTTTGCGGTCATGCCTCCAGCAATAACACCACTACTAATCAGCGCTTCTGCTTGCTCACGATTAAGTGAACTTAAATATTCTCCTGTAGCACCTTTAACACCATTAACATCAGTGAGTAATAGCAGCTCAGCATTGAGTAGCTGACATATCGCAACGGCGGCATCATCAGCATTTACATTCACGAGCTCACCATTTTCTAAAGCACCAATTGACGAAACAATAGGTAAAAAGTTAGCTTTTAACAGTGTATCCAGTAATGCGCTACTAAAAGGCTTAGGTACGCCTACTTGCCCTAACTCTAAAGGGCTTAAGTCACATTGAACCATTTTGCCATCAGTAAGAGATAAGCCAACTGCAGCTAGCTTCAAGCTAGCTGCAGTTGCAACGATAGCTTTATTAACACTTCCCGCAAGGGCACCACTAATAATTGGCATTTGCGCTTTTGGTGTCACACGTAAACCGTGCTTTTTCTCGGTTGTAAATCCTGCTTGGGCAAGCATTTCATCTACAACGCAACCGCCGCCGTGTACTATCACGACAGGCTGATCTTTTAAACTAGCAATAACTGACAATAATGCTGTCAAAGCGAAAGTGTTACCTTGGTTGTAGCCATCTAAAATAGCCCCACCAATTTTTATCACGACGGGTTTTTTCATAAACTTTTCCCTGGCATCAATAAGCTATATTCACTCGGTAGACCTAAGCTAATATTAGCGCATTGTATTGCTTGTGATGCTGCACCTTTTAATAAGTTATCAATAGCGCAACTTACAACAACAACATGCTTAGCTTCATCGACTTGCCAATGCACATCGGCAAATGGGGTATGAGCGACATTGTCTATTTTAGGCCACGTATTAACTATTCTTACTAACGGAGTGTTTTGATATGCTTGTGTATAGGCTTCGTCAACTTGCTGACTAGTTACATCAGATTTTAACTGTAATGTTACCGTCACTAATAAACCACGCTTATAAGGCGCTAAGTGCGGATTAAAAATCACCTCAGCATTGGCTTCTTGACTAATTTCAGGTTGGTGTCTGTGTTGTAAAATATTATAAGGCGTTAAACTCACTTCACAAAAACTTGTTGCTAAAGACGCTTTACGCCCGGCACCCGTTACCCCACTAATGCCATTAACGACAATAAGTGAATTTTCTTGATGAAGTGCATTACTGGTAATGGGTTTTAACGACAACAAACTAGCGGTTGGATAACAACCTGGCACAGCAATAAGCATACTAGCTGCAATTTCATCGGCTTGCCATTCAGCTAAACCGTACTGAGCTTGTTCAAGTGCTTTTAACGATTGGTGTTCAAAACCATAATGGATAGGATAATGTGTCGCATCTTTTAAGCGAAACCCGCCAGACAGATCAAAAACTTTAATACCTTGATCAATAAAGGCTTGTGCCCATTGCGCACTAAATTCATGAGGAGTAGCAAAAAATACGGCATCTATACCATGCGCAGGCGAACTAATATGTTGATCAAACCATTGCTGCGAAAAAGAATGCAGGGGTAAAGCACATATCCCCTGCCAGCGAGCATGTAATTCCGCAAAAGTTTTACCACTAGAAGTACTATTTTCAGACACTAACAAATGTTGAATTGATATTTTATTGTGCTGCGTTAGCAACCCAATTAATTCAGCACCTACATAACCACTTGCACCTATAACTACAACGTTCATTTACTTACCATTTAGCTTATGATTAGAAATTACAACGGCTGTGTTATTAATACGATACGTTTGCAATTCTATTCAACTTTGACCGATTACTTTCTAGCTATTATTAATAAACTCAATAAACTAACTAAAAAGCCATGACTTCCAAGACCTAATATATGACTCTATCGTCGTCGCATAGTTGAATACATTACATACATTTTCATAGTGTGGTTAAATTAGGCTATTTACATTGTGGTGCTAAAGTATCATCATATAACTAGTTATGCAACTAAATCGCATAACTACCCATGAAATAATTTTAGGTTACTATATATAATGAAAAGTACGCAATTAAAACTACCCAACTTTACTCAAGCCATTAGTCAACTAATAGCGCAACCCAGCATTAGTTCATCGCAGGCAAGCTGGGATCAAAGTAATGAAAGTGTCATAAACCTACTAGCCGCTTGGTTCGAAACTCTTGGTTTTGACATTACTATTCAACCAGTACCTGGTACGAAAGGTAAATTTAATATGCTAGCTAAATTAGGCACGGGTGATGGCGGCTTATTACTTGCTGGCCACAGTGACACAGTACCTTTTGATGAAAATCGCTGGTTATCTGACCCACTTAAAGTTACCGATAGCGATAATAAACTCTTTGGCCTGGGTAGCTGCGACATGAAAGGCTTCTTTGCATTTATCTTGCAGGTTTGCCAACAAATAGACCTGAAATTATTAAAGAAGCCATTATATATTTTAGCTACTGCTGACGAAGAAACCACGATGGCAGGCGCACGATTTTTTGCTGGTAGCGGTATTATAAAGCCTGATGTTGCTATTATAGGTGAGCCAACCAATTTAGTGCCGGTAGTTATGCATAAAGGGCATATGTCTCATAAAATTAGCATTAAAGGGCAAGCTGGTCACTCCAGCAAGCCTGCAAGTGGTGTTAATGCTATTGAGATAATGCATCAAGTCATTAGTGAGTTATTTAAGCTCAGAGAAAAACTTGACCTGAGTTATCAAAATGAAGCTTTTGATGTTCAAACACCAACGATGAACTTAGGCGCAATTCATGGTGGCGATAATGCTAATAGGATTTGTGGCCATTGTGAGCTCGATATTGATATGCGCTCTTTACCTGGTATGAAAGACGAAGAGTTGGTTTCTTGGTTATCAACGGCATTAGCGCCCATAGCAGAAAAATACCCTGGACGCTTAACCATCAACGAACTAGATCCAAGCTCGCCAAGCTTTGAACAAACAGTAGAAAGTGATTTAGTGCTAACGGCTGAGAAGCTTTCTGGCCATAGTTGTTGTGCCGTTAACTACGCAACAGAAGCACCTTTTATTCAACAGTTAGGCTGTCAGACTATTGTTATGGGGCCAGGTTCAATTGACCAAGCTCATCAACCTAATGAATATTTAGCACATAGTGAAATTACAAAAACAGAGCTATTACTGACAAAAATCATCCACCATTATTGCTTTTAATTTTTGTTTTTATCCTCTGTTTTAACCAAAAAGTGTAAGCAAGATTATTGTTAATCTTGCTTACCTAACTGTAATTCATACGATTCCAAAGTTTTTGATTAATTTTTTGTGTGAAAAATTCTTCAGGCTGCCAGCAACGTGGAAGTAAATCGAGTTTTTTACGTTCAAGATAATTGGATGATAGTAACTCTAAAATTTCGTTCAGCCTTTCTTTGTTGATGCTTGAAAACTCTTTCGCTGTTTCGACAAAATAAAGATTATTAGTTTTTTTAACAACCAAGTCATGACCATGGCCAATAAATGCCAACTGCCGAGTGGCTATTCTACATATCGGTTCATTAGGTTTCTCTGGGTATAGCTGGGTTACAATGGCATATTCGTAGCGAACGTTTTGATCGCTATCCTTGGGGATATAAATAACACCAAACCCTTGTGGGAAATCGCCAGTAATTTTATATAAGCTGTCTACAACACCACGGCAACAATTACCACGCTCTGCATTTTGGTATAAAGCTTGGTATACCTTAGGCAGTAATTTGTAGTTGTAATTATCTTTAGTTGATAAAACAATGGCGGTATATATTTGGGGGATTTTTAATATATTTCCCACCCCTAGCTTTGGCTGTATACTTCCTTTAAGTAACTGTTTAACAAAACGCAATTTATTAGTTTCGACTTTATTAAAAGTATTTCTTTCTTCTTTTGAGTTACCTAAATACATTACTACGCCGATACCATTAACAAGATACTTCATCGTTTCGCGATAATTTATTTGTAATAGGGCTTTGCGTTCTTCAACGTTTAATGCACGAAATACACTTTTTTTACCATCACTGCCTTGCATAATCATCTGTGCATCAGGATGGTAATTACCAATATCTTGCAGAATAGCAGCCATTAGCATGGGTATTTTTACATGATCGACAAACTCAAGATAAGCGGTTTCGTTCTCATTACGAAGATCTTGATAGTCATATTCAGATATTTTAGCTAGCTCTTGGGTTAAATAGGCACCTGACGAAAGGGTTTTCAAACAGATTTGATCAAGTAACCTTAAAGTAAGCACTCCACGATATAAAGGCTTACTGCGCTCATTTACGCTGGCAACTTTACTGCCTTCTGTTGGTGATAACAGTTGAATGGTTCCTAGAAGCTCTGCAGATTTTTTGTTAGTGTCTGCACGAGTTTCGCCTTCACATAATTCGATTATATCTCGACACACTAACTGTAGCTGTTGCGCCCGCTCATTACTTTGCTGTCGTAATACTTGTAGATAATCTCGTTGTTCACGTTTCAGGTTAGTCAGTTTATTTTTACTTTTATCACTGCCCACACTGACTAGCCTAGTAATCTCATTATTGAGTTTATCGAGCTTACGTTGTGATAATGCTTCTAGTTCAAAATAACTAATAGCTCTTTCCAAGACAGAGTCTTTTAAAGGGCTACGGCCATAAATTTTACTTAATAAAATTTTCACCTTGGCTGTAAAATTAGTATCACCTGTTAAATATTTCGACATGAATTCCGTTCAATAAAAATAATACCTATTGGTATAATGCTAATACGGTACAACCTTAAAACCTATACTTGGCTGCTCAATCAGTGGCTTAATTATTACTTTTTATACTTTAACCTTATGCAATATAATGAAAATATCAATACAAAAATAGCTAAAAAACTGAAAAATTACAAAATGTTGATAAATTTACATCATTCTTAGTTTTATATAAAAGTAAAGTGCATAACCGAGCAATAATTAAGTAAGTATTATTTGTCCAACTTAACTTGAATACCGCTTAGAAGAGCTAGTTCTGTTTAGGTGTGCACCAAGTGATTAAAAAAGCGTGTTGCTTGATAGATATTACGCATTAGCACATACTGCTAAAATGCGCTTAAATAACTCATTAATCGTTTAAGGATAGTAATGGCCTCAAGTAACTTTAAGAAAACATTTAAAAGTGTCGGTGCGGCATTTTTTGGCGTACAAAGTGATAAAAATAGGGAAAGAGATTTTACTGAGGGGAAATTCAGCCATTTCATTATTGCCGGGGTCATTGCAGTGGTGATATTCATAGCCTCATTAATTGCTATCGTTAGCCTCATTTTACCAAGCTAAAAACCTATTCTAAGATTAACCAACCCCGTATCTAGGCTTAATGGCAACATCAAGCTATAAGTTTACTTATTAACGGTTCTTGCTTACCTTTATTGTCGAACGGTTATATAAATGGTAATGGTCTTAAGCGCCAGTTACATTTTAATACAGCGCGAGAAGTTCAGAGACCTTATTACGTTTACTGCCTTTTTGGCTAATTGTTCTAGAGACTTCTATTGAATGTTGCTTTTTTGCATGCTCATAAATTTTTCTAGTCCAAATAGTATCGTGATTACTAATAAGCACAGATATATTTGGTACTTTAGTCACTTCTTCAGCAACATTAGCTAAATCAGCTTGCTCATCTAAGCCAAAACCATTACCTGAATAACTCGTAAAGCTAGCCGTTTTACTTAATGGCACATATGGCGGATCGCAATAAATAACATCTCCCGATTTTGCATGAGCAAAAGTTTGTCGATATCCATCACAAATAAATATCGCTTTTGCCGCCTTTTCTGAAAAATAAATCAGTTCAGCTTCAGGAAAATATGGACGCTTGTATTTACCAAAAGGCACATTATAACCACCAGATTTATTGTATCGGCATAATCCATTATAACCATGTCGATTCATATATAAAAAAACTAGAGATCTAAAGTAGGGATCTGAGCTTGCATTAAACTCTTTACGTAATTGGTAATATTTTTCCGCTTGGTTATATTCAGGGGTAAAAAATCGTCGTGCATCGGCAATAAATTTATCAGGTGTGCGTTGAACAATTCGATAAAGATTAACAAGATCCTGATTGATATCGCTCAGTAAATATTCGTCATAATCACTATTCAGAAAAACCGACCCTGCACCGACAAAAGGTTCAATCAGTCGATTTCCTTTTGGCAACATAGAGTTTATGACATCGCTTAGTGCGTATTTACCACCTGCCCACTTTAAAAATGCTCGATGTTTCTTCTTCATGACACCTACAAACTATAAAAATTAAAACCAGATGATTAGTATCTGAAAAGTAAGCGGGGATTGTATCCTGAATCAAGCTTTATTGGGAGAGTTGAAATGCATTGATTTCGTTATTCACCACACTTGTTGGCTTAATCCAAGGTTGTCGAGATAAAAGTGACTCGGGTAAACTTGATAAGGCTACTTGTGCTGAAGCTTTATCTGTATAAACCTTACTGGTAATAACCATCAAGGGTTTATCATTTAATTGACGCTGATAAATGTGATATTCAATCGTTGCTAATGCTGCTAGATATTTTGGCGGTAATGTTAAATCGCTAAAAGCTGATAATTGAATAACATACCCTGCTTTAGCTGCATAAAAATTATTATCCACTAGGAAATTATTAACTAAATTTAGCTCTACTTCAGTAGCTTTTACTTCAATTTTATCAATTTTTGGTTTTACCAATGATACATTCTCTGCTGCACTATCCGTTTGTTCAATGGTTATTGCATAGATAATATCCAACGGGGTCGCTGGTAATGGGAGCTCTTTTTTCATCACGCTTGTTTTGGGGTTGACTAATAATGAATAGATGTCTTCGGGGATCGCACTTTCTTTTGATGTTACTGTTTTTAATGTCGTGTCATCAAGAGCATCAAGAGCATCAAGAACCATAGTTTGTGGCTGTTCTAAAGTTTCTGTTAGCGATACCTTTTCAGGCTTTAGAGCTGATATTGACTGCGTAAAATTGAAACTATCTAATTGTAAAAGGTTAATCACAACTGCAGAAATGGCTAAGCAAAAAAGTACTGCACCAAGTAACCATTTATTACGTTTAGTCAAAGCCCAAGTTGTGCGATTCTTTTTAAATATAGCTGAAGTAGTTGATAATAATTGCCCAGATTGTGAAGATAACAAAGAAAGTTTATTATCAAATAAGCTTTTATTAACGGCGACATTCCTACCAGACTGTAATGAGCCAAACATAACAACATTAACGACTAAGTTTGCCTTTTTTGCAATTAAGGCTAATTGCGTTAACTCATGCATAACTTGTAAAGATAAATGTTGAGCACTGTCGAGTACAATACTAATACTTTGTTGTGATTTTTTAGCTAAATTTATCACACTTACGGCTAGCGAAATTTCAGGATCAAATAACTCGCCAGTGTATAATTGCTCAATAACACGACAACGAATTTGAATATTATTAAACTGCGATGAAAGGGCAACATAGGCTACATTATGCTGCTCGGGTAAGCTTGCTAGAAGTTGGTTTGAAATTGTGGCGTTTTGTTCAACGCTTTCATCAATAACCAGAATGGCTTGTTTTGAAAAACGTAAAATATAGTCGATACGCGCTTGAGCACTGATTTTTGTGACACTTGTAATATCGTTCGATATGTCAATATTTTGTGTTAACGCCGACATGCTTCACCTACTCTGAATATAATTACAGAATTTGCTGAAGGAGTTCCACGCTAACATCATCGTTAATTTCAGACTGGCCTATTGCCGTCGGAAGAATAAAACGAAGTTTACCGGCTAAATTCTTTTTATCGCGACGCATATGACAAATAAATTCATCAAAACCCATATTCTCGGGAGCGATCAGCGGTAAATCAAAAGCACTAAGTAAAGCTTCAATACGACGAAGATCTGACACTTCAAGCAAATTCATTGCTACTGATACTTTAGCAGCAAGTACCATGCCAGTAGCAACAGCTTCTCCGTGCAACCAATTACCATAACCTTGATCTGCTTCAATGGCATGACCAAAAGTGTGGCCGAGGTTTAATAATGCACGAACACCTGCTTCAGTTTCATCTTCTGCAACTATGGTTGCTTTGCACTGACAACAACGTTCAATCATTTGCATTAGGATAGTATTATCACCGGCTTTAATTGCATCTGTATGCTCTTCAAGCCAGGTAAAGAACTCTCCATCACCTAGTATTCCATACTTAACCACTTCAGCCATACCAGCGTTAAACTCTCTAACAGGTAAAGTAACTAAGCTTGCTAAGTCGATAAATACAGCTTTAGGCTGATAGAACGCGCCTATCATGTTTTTACCTAAGGGATGATTAACCGCGGTTTTACCACCAACAGATGAGTCTACTTGTGACAACACCGTTGTTGGAACTTGAATAAAATCAATACCACGCTGATAACATGCTGCAGCAAAACCCGTTATATCACCTATAACACCACCGCCTAATGCGATTAGTGTTGTATCTCTACCATGATTACCGGCAAGTAAGTGAGACATTATCCGTTCAAAATTTGCTAAACTTTTTTGAGCTTCACCATCCGGTAAAATGATTTCATCGACATCGAAATCCTTTAAGCTGGTTTTCATTTGCTCAATATATAATGGAGCGACAATATTATTACTAACAATGCAAACTCGTTTACTGCGGATATGACTAGACAGCAGTTTACTATTTGATAGTAATCCACTGTCTATATAGATTGGGTAGCTGCGAGAGCCAAGTTTAACGTGAAGAGTAGTCATAGGTATTTTGGTTAGAAATCTAATCGCTCTACTATTTTACTAGCTACAACCTTTGCACTTTGATCATCCGTTTGCACGATAACATCGGCAATTTCTTCATATAACGGATTACGCTCAACAGCTAGGTTTTCAAGTACAGTTCTAGGTTCTTCATCAGTTTGGAGTAGCGGACGGCGTCGGTCTCTTTGCGTGCGAGCAACTTGTTTATCTATAGTAGTTTCAAGATAGACAACAATACCGCGCGCTGATAAGCGATTGCGTACTTGAGCGCTAATCACAGAGCCACCACCAGTAGCTAAAACAATTCCCTGTTTTTCACTTAAGTCTTCAATGACTGATTCTTCTCTCAATCGAAAGCCTTCTTCACCTTCAAGATCAAAAACCCATGCGATATCAGCACCAGTACGACGCTCAATTTCTTGATCGGAATCAAAAAACTCTAAATGTAGCTTATCTGCTAATTCTCTACCAATGGTGCTTTTGCCTGCGCCCATTGGGCCTACAAGGAAAATATTACGTTTTTCTGCCATTAGATTAATTAATACTCGTTTATTTATTACGTGAACAGGTAAGAGGGAACCCCCTCGAAAATTTCAAGGGCGCAATTATCGCAATTGTTGGGTACAAATTGCAAGCATGTAAGATGAAAACACCAACTTACATGCAAATTAACTTAAAATCTTTCCGTAACTATGCGTGGTGTAACGAATATTAGCAGTTCTTTTTTCTCATTAAAGTTACTACTATTCCTAAACATCCAACCAAAATACGGAATATCACCTAAAACTGGCACTTTTGATACCGAGCTAATAATTTGTTGCTGATAAATACCACCTAATACAATGGTCTCACCATTATTAACTAAAACTTGTGTGCCAATTCGCTGTGTATCGATTGCAGGTGCTGTGCCATTAGATACATCTGAGACGGTATCTTGGGTAACGACTAAGTCCAAGATTATTCTGTCATCCGGTGTAATATGAGGCGTGACCGTTAAACTTAATACCGCTTTTTTAAATTGGGTTGATGTTGCACCACTTGAAGCCGCTTCTTGATATGGAATTTCTACACCTTGTTCTATATAAGCTTCTTTCTGGTTAGCGGTAGTAATTCGGGGACTGGCAATAATTTCACCTTTGTTTTCTTTTTCCATCGCACTCAATTCAAGATCCAGAATCGTACCATCGGCTAATCGTGCCACCTGAAATGCAATGCTACCAGCCGGGCTTGCTACAGGTAAGTTAACATTAAGTCGGTCACTTAACGAAGGTATGATGCCATTGCCAGCACTTTCAGCACCAGACAATGAACCAGATGTTGATGAGTCTGAACCCGTATCAGTTACGCCCCAACGAATACCTAACTCTTCATTGATATTATCTTTTACCGTTACCATACGAGATTCGATAATAACTTGGCGAACAGGAATATCTAACACCGATACCATACGCTTAATATCTTCGATACTAGTTGCCGTATCTCGAATTAATAATGTATTAGTTCTTTCATCAACACTCACGCTACCACGAAGTGATAAAATACTATTATCTTCATTCTTGATTAGCGCAGCAAATTCAGCAGCTTTTGCATAATTAACTTGTACATACTCAGAATATAAAGGCGCTAGCTCTTCTACTTGCTGTTGTGCTTGTAAATCACGAGCTTCTCTTGCAGCTAATTCATCGCTTGGTGCAACCATAAGAATGTTGCCTTCCATGCGTTTGTCTAAACCTTTCACTTTTAGAATAATATCGAGAGCCTGATCCCAAGGTACACCATCTAATCTCAGGGTAATATTACCGACAACGGTATCACTGGTGACTAAGTTAAAACCATTATAATCCGCAACAATTTGCAATACTGTACGTACAGAAATATCTTGGAAGTTCAATGATATAGCTCTACCACTAAAGTTTTCTTCTTCACCAAGGTAACCGTCTTGCTTAACTTTAGCGTTAACAGTTAATGAAAACACATCATTAAATTGCTGATGTTTATATTCAAATGGACCATTAATATCAACAACTAAACGCGCATTTCTCCCTTCCTTAAAGGTTTCAATGCCAGTAACCAAAGTGCCAAAGTCGGTCACATCTAACTTGTAAATGTAATCGTCTAAAATTTCAGTATTATGAAATTCAATATAAAGTTTGCCAAGTTTATCACTTACATCTACAGCGACTTTACTGTCGATAAGTTTCACTAATAACTGCGCTTCATTTTGCTGACCACGTTTAAAGTCAATATTATCTATTTGATTAATAAAGCCATGACCAAGTGGAATTAACTGGGTTACTGATGGATTTACTTGCCCAGTATTTAACGTTAACGCAAAGGTATTGCCTTTTTGGACTGCATCAAAAATTGAAAGGTGCTGCAAACTCACATCAGCAACAACTTTACCCGCAATTTTCTGTACGGTAATGTTATTAACACCCGCGTGATCAATCAGCGTTGAAGCAACTGTAGGATTAAACTGATCTGCATCAAAAGTAATTCTAACTTGTGCAGGTGACATCGATGTAACCACTTCGGGCGCCACAGCGATATTGTCAGATAACTCAAACACTAATTCTATTTCGTTGTTTTGAATCGTATTATAGCTGATCCCAGTTAACTCGCTTGCCCACGAAAAAGTGGAAAATACGCATAAATAAGCGACTGTGACTAGCTTCATTTTTTTGCAATGTGTCATAAGATTATCGTTTTTGATTTTATTAAATAGCAACATTACTTCCTTTGCCCCTCTGCACTTGTCTCCGTCATGGTAACGACAGTTTCACGTTCCACCCAGCACCCAGCGCCATCTGGGATTAATTCTAGTACTTTTACATTATCTTGACTTACTGTGGTAATTTTCCCGTGGTTTAAACCCACATAGCTCCCAACAGCTACTCTGTGTAATGTTCTGTCAGACGCCTCGACGAGCGCCCAAGTAACACCTAATTCACCTAAAGTGCCACGCATGACCAAATTACTCAGAGAATATTTCTCCAATGGCTGTTTTCTTCGACGCGGATCAGGGCTCAAGCAGCCTGACATTTGTTGAATTTTTTCTTGAATTGCTTCTGGCTTTGGCACATCAAATGGACTGCGCAGAACGTCTGCTGAATAGTCAAAGTGATCGAAAACTCTAACTTCTGGCATCGGCTCTATCGTATTACCGGTTCCTGATTGTACCGTAGCAATATGTTGCTTTAAATCATCAGTATCATTAAAACAGCCCGATAATATCACAGCACTTAATAAGATTAATTTCTTCATTATTCTGCTGCCTCCCGATAACGATAGGTTTTAGCTTGCAGCTTTAATTTTAAGTCACCTGATGCTTGCTTTTGTAAATTAATATCAAAGTCATGCAGCGTTACTATACGTGGCAATCCGGCAATTCTACTAACGAATTGGCCAAACTCATGATAAGTGCCGATGACTTCTATATCTATCGGTAACTCGATATAAATTTCTTGCTCTATCTCTGGTTGCCAATTTAATTTTACAAAATTAAGCCCAGTAGTTGTGCCAACAAAAGTAATGTCATCAAGTAAACCTGGTGTTTCATGGCTTTCGGGCAAACTTTTCAATTGATTAGCAAACATTGCTTCCGCTTCAATCATTTGTTGTTCAAATAATTCTAAGTTTGCCGCTATGTGATACTTAGCTTGGTATTGTTGCTTAAGCGTGGTTTCTTCAACAGTCACACGTTTAAGTTGTTCAATTTGATCGCTGATCATTAAAACGTAACCTAAACCTAACACTAAGATAACCAAAAATATTGATAATACAATTTTTGCAGCTTTTGGCCATTGTCCAATATTATCAAGCTCTAAGCCATCGAATTGCTCCATAAATTCCGATAAATCAAAATTCATTATAGCGCTCCTTGACTAGTAGGTTCATTTAAATTGATCAACCCTTTGATTCGAACACGCATTTTGAAATCACTTAGTAATTTACTTTTTGCATCATTAGAGGTTATAGATTCAAGTATCGCATCTTCAAATAAATCAGAGCTTTCTATTTCTCTAATCATATTGGCTAAGTGGTTGTTAGATTCACTTTTACCGATAATATTTAAGCTGTTGCCTTGTTTTTCCAAACGTGTGAGATATATACCGTTTGGCACTACTTTTGCAATTTCGTCTAAGACTTGCGTACCTACATTTCGACTGCGTTGTAACTGTTCAACAACACTTGTGCGCTTTTGAAGTTCTTTTTTCTTTTCATTTAACGACTTTATTTTCGAAATTCTTAAATCTAATATTTGTATTTCATTTTGTAAGAATTGATTACGAGTCTGTTGACCGTCAATACGCATTTGATAAAATTGATTTACAGAAAACACAATCACAAATGCCACTAATGCCACAATAGTCAGTACGGTAAAGTACTCACGCTGTTTAGCTTTTTCGGCTTCTTCGCGCCATGGTAATAGATTTATATATGCCATGGTGTGAAACTCCTTAATGCTAAACCAGCCGCGACCATAAAGCGTGGCGCTGTTTTAGCTAACTCTTCTTGATTAATTGTGCTCGATACTTCCATGCCAGTAAAAGGGTTAGCTATTACCGTATGAATACCTAATTCTTCAGTTAACAGTTGTTCAACACCTTCAACTAAGGCACTGCCGCCTGATATCACTAAGTAATCAATTTTTTCTTTACCACTTGTTGTTAAAAACATCTGAATTGCACGACGAATTTGTTGAACTAAAATGGTATGAAATGGCGCTAAAACTTCGAAGGTATAATTAGGGGGTAGATCATCGGTCAATTTAGCAATTTCTGCCTCTTCAAACGATTTATTATAATAAGAAACAATTGAGCGAGTGTATTGTTCACCGCCAAATAACTGATCTCGGCTGTAAATATGGTTACCTGCTTCAGTAACGGAAAATAAAGTCATTGTTGCACCTAAATCTACGGTCGCTATAACTTTATCAGCAGCGTCATCAGGTAATTGATTTAATGTTAAGTCATAAGCTCGGCTGATAGCATAGGACTCTACATCAATAACTTTGGTATCAAAACCACCGGCTTCTAATGCAGCAACTCTTGCCTCAACAGACTCAGTTCGTGCAGCGCTTAGTAAAACATTAATTTTACTTGGGTCTGATTCATTAATATCAAGCGATTCAAAATCTAAACTTACTTCATCAAGTGGATATGGAATTAAACTATCCGCTTCAATTTCTATCTGGCTGGCCAGCTCTTGTTCATTTAAGGCAACATCCATATAGATGATTTTAGTAATTACCGTTTGTCCGGAAACTGCTGACGCCGCATGTCCAACTGAAGAGGTGATTTTTTTTCTTATTTTAGCAACAACTTTACCGACAGCGTCAATATCTTGAATTTCTCTGTCAACAATGGCGCCTCTTGGCATTGGCTCGATCGCGACAGTCTCTAGCACATAGCCGCCTTCATTTTGGTTCAGTAAAACCGCTTTAATAGAGTGAGAACCAATGTCAATTCCAACCATTAAGGAGGTCTTTTTTTTCCATAAACTACTTAACATAGAATCCTACTAGAACATTTTATTATAATAATATTAGGTAAAAAATTGGTATAAATACATTTATTACATGCTTTTACAGGATATACTAGTACTATTACGTCAATTTTATAACTTTTATCGAGCATTTTTTTGTGTTTTCTATAAAGAACCTGTTTAAAACGGGTGCTGTATTGATATTTATCGGATTTTTAGCACTCGCCGGAATTTATCTCTCAATGCGCTCGAGTCTACCTAGTGTTGAATCATTGAAAGATCTGCAGTGGCAAACGCCAATGCAGATATTTAGTGCTGACGGAAAACTCATTTCTCAATTCGGTGAAAAGAAACGCATCCCTTTAACCTTAGACGAAATGCCGCAACAATTAATAAATGCGATATTAGCAACTGAAGATGATCGTTTTTATTTGCATTTTGGTGTTGATCCAATTGGTATGGGTCGTGCCATTATAGGCCAGTTAACGGGACAAAATAGAGGCGGCGCAAGTACCATTACCATGCAGGTGGCCCGAAACTTCTTCCTGACGAGAGAACAAACCTATGTGCGAAAAATTAGAGAAATATTTATTTCTTTCCACATTGAGAGCTTGCTGACGAAAGATGAAATTCTTGCGCTCTATATGAATAAAATTTCATTAGGGCATCGCTCATTTGGCTTTGGCGCCGCTGCTCAGGTTTATTACGGTAAAGAAACTAAAGAACTAACGCTCGCGCAAATAGCGGTATTAGCAGGTTTGCCAAAAGCTCCTTCAACTTTAAATCCAATTAGCCGACCTGATCGAGCATTGCAACGTAGAGCAGTAGTATTACAAAGAATGTACGTGGCAGGCTATATTACTTCTCAAGAATTGGCCACTGCGAATCAAGAGCCCATGACGGCCATAAAGCATGGTGCTGAAATTGAATTAAGTGCACCTTACATAGCTGAAATGGCGCATCAAGAAATGGTCGATCGTTTTGGTAAAGAAGCCGCCTATACGGGGGGTATAAAGTATTTACGACGGTTACATCTAAACTACAATATGCTGCTCAACAATCTGTGGTTAATAATATTTTTGCTTATGATCAGCGCCATGGTTACCGAGGACCCATCAGTACCATACGCCCTATTGATGAAACACTTACCAGTACGAGTGACACAAGCAACACTGAAATAAAACCTATCAATGCTGAAGAAGCTATTGAAGCACTTAAGTCGCTCGATAGTTATCATTCCATTGTTCCTGCCGTTGTAACTCAAACATTTGAACAATCAGCTCAAGTTAGACTACAAGATGGTTCACTAGTCGATATTGATTGGCTTGGACTTGCTTGGGCACGTGCATACATCAATGATGACAAACAAGCAGCGCCTCCATCACTCGCTAAAGATATTTTATCTCCTGGTGATATTGTTATGGTTTCAGCAACTGAGTCAGGCTATCGACTAAGCCAGTTGCCAGAAGTAAGCGCAGCCCTTATATCGCTTGCTACAGATAATGGTGCAATAAAAGCGGCGGTGGGTGGCTTCAGTTTTACTCAAAGCCAATTTAATCGTGTCACACAAGCAAAACGTCAAGTTGGCTCTAACATCAAACCTTTTATATATTCTGCAGCCCTAGAAAATGGTTATACTTTGGCATCAATAGTTAACGATGCGCCAATTAACCAGTGGGATCGAAGTTCAGGTGTAGTTTGGCGTCCTAAAAATTCACCTCCCGTATATAACGGTGAAATACGATTTAGACTAGCATTAGCGCAATCAAAAAACGTTATCGCTGTTCGTTTACTTAGAGAAGTTGGCCTAGATAAAATTATTCCTTATTTAGCTACCTTTGGTTTCAATATTGATGATCTACCACGTAATGAATCCCTAGCCCTTGGTTCTGCTTCTTTAACACCGCTTGAAGTAGCTACTGGCTTTGCAACTTTTGCAAATGGTGGTTTTTTAATTAAACCTTACTTAATTGAACGTATTGAAGATTCATTCGGTAAAGTGTTATTTCAAGCAAATCCTGCCATTGCGTGTGATGATTGCGATCAGTTAACAGATGAGCAACCTACGTTAGCAGATATCAATACTGAGAATGATGACTTTAATATTACTCATGACATAAATATTGTTGATGACATAGAATCTGAAGCACCACCAATCAACAAAGCCCCGCGTATTATTAGCGCTCAAAATGCATTTCTAATGACTGAAGCACTGAATTCAGCTATTTGGGGAGCCGACTGGAATATAAAACCTTTTTGGCAAGGTACTGGTTTCCGTGCTCGAGTGCTAAAACGAAGAGATATTGCAGGTAAAACAGGTACCACTAATCAGGCAAAAGACGCGTGGTTTTCTGGCTACAGCCGTAGAATAGTTACTACGTCTTGGATTGGTTTTGACGACCCTAGTCGCAACCTTGGGCAAACAACCTATAACAGTAACCTCACTAAAGACCAAACAACAGGGAAAGAGTTTGGAGCCAAGTCTGCTCAGCCAGCCTGGATAGATTTTATGCAAGTGGCATTAACTGACTTACCTGTTGAACCTTTTGAACAACCGGTTGCATTAATGTCGGTTCGCATTGATAAAGTCTCTGGTAAATTAACCACTAAAACAGATAAATCGAGTCGTTTCGAATATTTTGAATTGGGCACAGCGCCAACCGAGTATATAAGTCAGGATGTCAGTAGTGAGATACTTGATGGTAACGATGTGGTTATCAATGCCGAAGACGGTATATTCGACTAAGTCTAACTTTTGTTGATCTTTCTAAATCGTTATTTATAAGTGCGACTTATTTTATTGAAAGATCAACAACCATCATAAAAAAGTTTCGTTATATAATACTTCGAAGCTAATTTTTGTTTCCATTCGAAATTTATATCCACTATTTTCATTTTTTATAATCCTTTTATGATCTTCTTTCCTTGATAATTTCCTGACCAAACAGTCAACCACAACAAAAACATAAGCTACTGTTATCTATGTATATAAACTCATCTATCTATTTGCAGAATAGTACCTTAAACCTTTCTATATTCTATTATTAAACTACTTGCCCCCCTAAATTATGAAAGTCAGTATGAAAACTTTCAAAACGAAAGAAAAAAAACTTTCGTTTTGCCGAGTGATCGCATAAAATCGACTTCCAAACTCGGAACACCGAAACTAAACATTTAAAAATCGTCATAATTTTAGGAGCGAATTCGCAATGGCAGCTTTAGAAAACTCAATCGATTTATCTTCATACGGCATCAATAACGTTGCAGAGATAGTTTACAACCCTTCTTATGAGTTACTCTTTGCTGAGGAAACTAGATCCGACCTCACAGGTTGTGATAAAGGCACTGTTACCGAACTTGGCGCAGTTTCAGTAGACACTGGAATTTTTACCGGCCGCTCTCCAAAAGATAAATATATTGTTCGTGACGATACCACCCGTGATACGGTTTGGTGGTCAGATCAAGGTAAAAATGACAACAAACCAATGACACAAGAAACTTGGGCTAATCTTAAAGGTTTAGTAACTGAGCAATTGTCAGGTAAGCGCTTATTTGTTGTTGATACTTATTGTGGTGCAGATGAAGCTACCCGATTAAAAGTGCGCTTTATTACCGAAGTCGCTTGGCAAGCTCACTTTGTTAAAAACATGTTCATTCGCCCAACCGATGTAGAGTTGGAAACTTACGAACCAGATTTCATCGTAATGAATGGCGCAAAAGCAGTTAATCCTAACTGGCAAGAGCAAGGTTTAAATTCTGAAAATTTCGTGGCCTTTAACCTAACTGAACGTGTTCAGTTAATTGGTGGTACTTGGTATGGCGGCGAGATGAAAAAAGGTATGTTCTCAATGATGAACTACTTATTGCCACTAAAAGGCATTGCATCAATGCACTGTAGTGCAAACGTTGGCGAAGATGGCGATACCGCAGTTTTCTTTGGTCTTTCTGGTACCGGTAAAACAACCTTATCAACTGACCCTAAGCGCCAGCTTATTGGTGATGATGAACATGGTTGGGATGAAAACGGTGTATTTAACTTTGAAGGCGGTTGTTACGCAAAAACAATCAACTTAAGTAAAGAAAACGAACCTGATATCTATAACGCTATCCGTCGTGATGCATTACTTGAAAACGTAACAGTTGATGAAAAAGGTCAAATAGATTTTGACGATAATTCAAAAACTGAAAACACTCGTGTTTCTTACCCTATTTACCATATTGATAATATCGTTAAACCTGTTTCTAGAGCTGGTCATGCAAAAAAAGTTATTTTCTTAACTGCTGATGCTTTTGGTGTATTACCACCTGTTGCTAAATTAACTCCAGCACAAACAGAATACTACTTCTTGTCAGGCTTCACCGCTAAACTTGCAGGTACTGAGCGTGGCATAACAGAACCAACACCAACATTCTCAAGTTGTTTTGGTGCTGCTTTTTTAAGTTTGCACCCTACACAGTATGCTGAAGTTTTACGTAACCGTATGCAAGCTGTTGGCGCTGAAGCTTACTTGGTTAATACCGGTTGGAATGGCACAGGTAAACGTATTTCAATAAAAGATACCCGTGCAATTATTGATGCTATTTTAGATGGTTCAATTGATGATGCTCAAACGCAAGTTTTACCTTTATTCAATTTAGACATTCCTACAAGCATTGAAGGCGTTGACGATAGTATTTTAGACCCTCGTAATACCTATGCAGAAGCAGAACAATGGCAAGGTAAAGCTGTTGACTTAGCCACTCGCTTTGTAAATAACTTTAATAAGTTTACTGATACAGATAACGGTAAGTCACTTGTTGCCGCTGGTCCAAAAGTATAACCAAACCTATTGCGCAATAGCGTAAACTAAAAAGCCGTCGAATATTCGACGGCTTTTTTATATCTTCAATATTGATGTAATCACGGTATATATAAGCGATTATTTTTCCTAATTATTAGCCATGGCTAATAGGTAAGCAAACTTGTGCTTTTAAACCGCCTTCTTTTCGATTCGACAATTCAACTCGACCACTATGGGTGTCGACTATACGCTTGATAATAGCTAAACCTAAACCACTACCTTCACCACCTCGTGCTTCATCACCTTGAGTAAAGGGCTGAAACAATCGCTCAATATCAACGTCAGGGATACCCGGCCCTTCATCGCAGACACAAAAGCAAACTTCCTGTTTATCTTTGTCATAAGAAGTTGTCACTGTCACTTTACCGTTAGAATAACGTAAAGCATTTTGAATTAAGTTAGCTAAGGCACGCTTCATCGCAACGTAACGTAAAGGCACTTTAGGTAAAGATTCAGCATTAAAAATTATTTCACGATCTACTACGCTTTCTGACTGAACCACCTCGTCAATTAAAATATTGATATCATCTAACTCAGCTTTGTCTTTGCTGTCATGACGAATATAATCAATAAACTGATCGATGATGTTATTCATGTCTTCAATATCGCCTTCAATGCCCTCTTTCAAAAATTCATCTTGTTGAGAAATCATTTCAGTGGCTAAGCGAATACGGGTTAATGGCGTTCGTAAATCATGCGATATACCAGCCATCAATAAATTTCGGTCGTCTTCAAGTTGTTTTATACCTTTCGACATACGGTTAAAAGCACGAGTTACAGCGACAATTTCAGTAGTGCCTCGTTCAGTTAGTGGTTCTGGAAAATCACCACGTCCAACATCAAGCGCAGCATGTTGTAAGGCACTGAGTGGGCGATTAAGTTGTCGAACAAAAACCCAGCCTCCAACGACACTTAAAATACCTAATATCATTAGCACAAAAATAAGCGGTGAAAAGTTTTCTTCTTCTAAGCCATTGATAGGTATTTTAACCCAATATTTAGGTGCTTGAGGCGGACGTATCCAAAATAAATATTCATCTCCCTGAGAGATCCTAACTTCTGCTGGTCCCCCTAATAGATCAGACATTTCATTAGAACGAAAGGCATAATATACCGCATCTTGCAGACCTAGCTTCATTGCAGCGGCTTCACGATAAACACCGATACCGGTTTCTCGTTGAAACGCTTCTCCCATTGCGGGGCTTATCGCTTCATCCTCAATATCAATAAAAACAACCCGAACTTGCTTTGCTAATAGTTGGTTCACTTGTTGAGCATTCGGTTGAATGATATATATCGACATTGAAATGAACGACACAACTTGGTTAATTAATAACAAAACTCCAATTAAGAGTACTGTTTGACCAAAGGCACTGCGGGGTAATATTTTCATAAACCACGACTACGGTGAGAGTTTTTTCCATGCATTTTAAAGTCATACCACTGATGTTTTTGAACATTTGTTCTGGTGAAAATTATTTAAAGCAGCAAAACCTTACAAAGTAAGGTTCATGGGTAAGCTGATAACGTGGGTATTTCAAAAATTAAGCAACAGATTTTCCTTCCGGCACAAATACATACCCTAAACCCCAAACGGTTTGTATATAACGAGGTTTTGCAGGATCTATTTCCAGCATACGTCGTAAGCGTGAAACTTGTACGTCGATACTACGCTCTAAAGCAGAGTAATCTCTACCACGAGCCAAGTTCATTAGTTTATCACGCGATAATGGCTCACGTGGATGGGTGATCAGCGCTTTTAACACCGCAAACTCACCACTAGTTAAAGGCATATTTACATCTCCCTTCACCATTTCTCGTGTAGCAAGATTGAGCTTATAATCTCCAAAAGAGATAACATTTTCTTCTTGAGAGGGTGCGCCTGGAGCTTCCTGCACTCTTCGACGAAGTACCGCTTTTATTCGCGCCAGTAATTCACGCGGATTAAAAGGCTTAGGCATATAATCATCAGCGCCAAGCTCTAAGCCAATAATACGGTCAACTTCATCGCCTTTCGCTGTTAGCATAACAATAGGAATATCATTGGAATTTTGGCGTAAGCGACGACATATTGATAACCCATCTTCGCCTGGTAACATTAAGTCGAGTACTAATACATGAAAATTTTCGCGCTCTAGTAGTCTATCCATTTGCTCTGAGTTTGCAGCACTACGCACAACAAAGCCTTGCTCGACTAAATATCTCTCCAGTAAAGCGCGCAAACGCATATCATCGTCTACTACCAAAACCTTCGGTGTTTCATGTCCCATAATATTCGTTCCACTTTTATTTTTAAACTTATGTTAACTATAAGTCATATTACTTCAAATATAAAAAACTGTGCAGTGTCAACCGGCTAGCATTTGTTACAAATTATGTTTCACATTGGTTTCGCTAATTGAATTACTTACTTTGGTTAATTATTGTGGGAGAATACGCGCATGAGAATTTGGAACCATTTTCACAAAGTCCCCCTGAGAGTTTTACGCATTAGTAAAAGGCGTAATATCATCCGACTAAAACGCAGTATGGTTAAAGTTAAAATAGCCTTAGCGCAAGAAAAAGTCGAAACAAGAGCAATGCTTAATATTTACAAACGCTACACAAAGCGTGATGCAAGTGCTGAAGAAATGCGTATTGCTAATCAACAATTTGTTGATATTTTAAAAGGTCTCGGCATTGGAATTTTCGCTATTTTACCCTTTGCCCCTATCACTATTCCGTTAATGATAAAAATTGGTCGCTTGGTTGGCGTTGAAATTTTGCCTAGTGCATTTGTCGATGACAAAAAACCACCTAAACTTTAACTTTAACTTTAACTTTAAACATTATTGTAAATAATTAATGGCTTGGTCAGTAACACACTGAGTAAAACTTTTTTTTCGCTCACTTCTTGATAGTTCGTTGATACTTTGTGTGACTAAGCGCATTTTTTGCTGCTTTTCCTCAGCAGGTAAGTTCGCCAATTGCTCATGAAAACACCCTTTCAAACCATAATTTAACGCGGTGTCTGATTTAGGTGACTCCCCAGCTAAACAGGTCATTAACTTTTCAGCTAAAGTGTTTTTATCCATTTGTGTAATTAACATTTTAATCGTTTGATTTTCATTTATTTGCTTTTGTTGCTGACAGCTAAATAACATATCAGCCACTGCGACAACAGGAATAAGCGCTTCATGCTGAGCACCGAATCGTGCTTTTAACCATTGGTTTCTATCAAGTGTTTGGCTTTGTGTTGCTTGCGAAGGTGCACTAAAAACTAGTACAACTATGCTGAGTAGCAGGTTGTTAAAATTACTGTCTTTTTGACTAAATATTTTCTTGAACATATACAAACCCTAACGTATTGAATGAACTAAATCTCTTAAAATGAACAGTAACTCAATGCGATAACCTCAGTAAATTTAGTCTCTGATGATTAAACATAAACGGTCAAATTTTGTTAATACGCATTAACGTGGTTAAATAATGGCAAATAAGGCTTAACCATTGTTGATTATATCGTGATAAAAAAATTTAAAATATGCTGCTTTCTTATAACTGTCATGACTTTTTCAAGTCAGTTGTTGGCTACTGATAATGTTAACGCAAGTACTGCCACTAATACAATTGAGTTATTAGACCAGCACTTAAAAAACGAATTAGGTAACGTTGTGTACGTAGATTTTTGGGCCTCTTGGTGTATTCCATGCCGTAAGTCATTTCCGTGGATGAATAGCATAAAAGCACAGTATCAGGCGCAAGGGTTAACCATCATCAGCATTAACTTGGATCATAGCCGAGCATTAGCCGATGAATTTCTAAAGGAATCACCAGCAAATTTCCCGGTTATTTATGATCCTAAAGGCTTAATAGCGAGAAAATATCAACTTAAAGGCATGCCCAGTAGCTTTATAGTTAACCGACAAGGGCAAATTGTCAGTGCACATGTCGGTTTTAATCAAATTAAGCAAGAAGCCTACGAAAGTGAGATCAAAACACTTTTAAATGCGCAATAAAAGGCATTATATAATCATAGCAAACTAAATTTTCTAACCTCAGCTATCTACTCCAATGCTCTAAACTCAATAGATGCTGTGAACCAAATTTATGATCTTTTAAAAACAAAAAGCGAGCTCAGGCTCGCTTTTTTAATCGTTAATCATAAACTTAGAAGCTATATTTATAACCTAAAGTTACGCTACGTGGCTTACCGGCCATAATTGAACCATGTGCACGTGTTGCCATATATTCTTTATCAAGTAAGTTATCTACATTAAAAGTAATTTCTTGATTGTCTGCAATATTATAATGTGCAGCTAAGTCGACCACTGTTCGGCTCTTTATGGTTTCACTCGGTATGGTTGCACCTTGGCCAGCTGTTGTGCGCATTTCATCCATGTAACGTAATAAAATATCACTACGCCAATTTTCACCTAATAGACCAACACTAAATTGTAATTGGTTTGCTGGTACGTAAGGTAATTCATCACCAACAGCAACATTACCCCAAGTGTCTAAACCTGAGTCAAAAGCGTTTTGAAACTTTGTGTCAGTAAATGTATATGTTAAGTCGACAGGAATTGTGAATTCACCTGCGTTAAATTCATAACCTGCTTTAGCTTCTAGGCCTGAAACTTTAACTTCACCCGCATTGTATTGATTACCAATAAGCTCTTCGTCACAGCCTTGGCTTGCCGTACAGTTGCCATGCATGTTTTCGTAATCAGAATAGAAATATAAGGCTTCTGCACTTAACGCGCCTTGGTTAAAGCGCATGCCTAGTTCGTAGTTAACACTTTCTTCATTTTCAGATTTATCGTTACCCGGTGCTGGTGGAGCGAAACCTTTTTGTACGCCACCAATAATAACTAAATCAGTATTTACACGGTAAGTAACAGCAAGTGACGGCAATAAAACATCAACATCGTTGCTAACATCTTTTGACAGTGGTTCATTTCTATCAATAACGCCTTTTGCCCAATCTTTACGCGATATGGTCATATCTTCGTAACGTAAGCCCGCATTTATAATGAAGTCACCTATCGTGTACTCATCATGAATAAATAATGCAATAGCTTTAGCTGAATCGATACGATTTGAGTCAGTACCTTGAATACCGGCATCAGTTAAGGTCATTTCATAATCAGTGTTATCTAAACTATAAGTATCAACCCACTGAAAGCGATCCATACTGTCTTCATGATAACGAGCACCAAATTTAACTTGATGTGCCCCAAAATCTGCATCTAAAACGGTTTGTATACCTTGAGATTCGTAAACACGGCTATTAGCTTTAACTTCAACACTGATCTCATCACTTCCGAATGTACCATTATCAAATGCAGACGCGTCATCAATGCCACCGTCACTTAAACTTTTATCATTAATCTTATTGGTTTTATACCAGTTGCGGCTGAATTCATTGTAGTAAGCTGAAGTACCTAAAACAAAGCGATCAGATAATTTAATGTGGTGATTTACTTGGAATTGTTTATGACTAGTATCCATGTTATCAAGTTGAGACGCTGAGTAGCGAGAGTATGGATTGGTTTTAAAATCACTCTCAGTTAAGCCCATATAAGTTTCATCAGAGTTTTCATCTGAATACTTTAATTTAAACTCTAACTCTTGGTAATATTTTGCATCGGCATCGCTATTAATAAGCACTTTCGCCATGATGTCATTTTTAACAAAGCCCGTGTCATCACCGGTATGATTTACACCTTTAAAACCATCAGCTTGATAGCGAAACACTTCGAATAATGACGATACATTTTTGCCAGCACCGCCAACATAAGCATGGGCTTTAGCAAACCCGTCTTCGCCAGCACTTAAGTTTACTTGTCCTGCAAGGTCCTCGTTTGGAATACTACGAGAAATCATGTTAACTACACCACCGGTTGTGCGTGGACCATACATAGCACTTGATGTACCTTTAAGCACTTCAATTTGCTGCATACGACCAGCAGTTGGGAAGTAGTAAGCAGATGGTGCTGAATAAGGCGCTGGAGCCGCCAATACGCCATCTTCCATAATAGTAATTTTTTCACTTCGGTTTTGACCAGTACCACGCATACCAATATTTGGTCGCAAACCGTAACCATCTTCTTCTAGTACATAAACGCCAGGGACTGACGTTAATGTCCGCATAATATCGGTAAAGTCGAATTTCTCTAATTCAGCTTGAGAAATCATGTGGGCACTGCCCGGTACATCATTTACCGCTTGGGCATTACCAAAAATAGCTAAATGCTCGATTTCATCAGCTGCTACAGCAGTATTCGCAATAGCACTAACAACAGATAAAGCAATCAAAGCAGGCTGAAAAAGAGGTGAAATTCGCATAAATAAACCTATAAAAGAGACAATTATTTTAATTGCCCGCATTTAATCACGAAACTAAATAGGAATCAATATCATTTGTATTATTTATTGTTATATTTTTTGATATATATAATTTCAATAAGTGCGGTAGTCGTTCTGTATTTTAAAGTCCCATAATATGGCTAATGGCTTCGTTTACCTGCGTTACATTAAATTTATCTTCAACCATTGCACGACTAGCATTCGCCATTCGATGCCATTGTTGCGGGTTTTCTATAAACCAAATCATTCGCTTGGCCAATTCATCTACATTTCGGGTTGCCACTAACCAGCCATTTTCGCCATTAACTACTGTATCTCTACAACCAACAGCATCGGTAGTCAATATGGGTCGTCCTATACTCATCGCTTCTAATACCGTTCTGGGTAAACCTTCATGATAAGAAGGTAATGTGTATATATGGCAGGCTTTTATATAAGGTTTAACGTTATCTGTTTCTCCTAAGTAATCTATATTTCCTTGGGCTTGCCACTGAGCGACTTCGCTAGCGCTGATTTTATCTGGCGAACTATCGTAAGGGCCTAACACTTGAAACTTAACGTTAGGGTAACTTTTTTTAACTATTTCAGCTGCGCCAGCAAATTCTCTTATGCCTTTATCACCTAACAAACGCGCAATCAGTAAAAAAGTAGTTTCTTGCTCAGGGAAAGGTTGCTGCTGATACGCCGTAATATCAACACCAGAGCCAAATACACGATGGCACTTTTTTTCATCCGCTAATTCTAATTCAACAAATAGTTGTCGATTATCTAGGTTTTGAAAAATAATACTTTTTGCATTCGCTAATGAGTATTTATATAAGCGTTTAACAATAACGTTAACGGCATTACGAGCAAAACCACCACTTTCAAAAGCGTAGCCAAGACCTGTGATCATAGCGTTAAAGTTTTTTAAGCCGATTAAACGAGCCGCAATCCCTCCCCAAATAATCGGTTTTATAGTATAAGCAAGCACATGATCTGGCTGTAAAGTTTTTAAGGCTTTTTTAATCTCGAAGAGCGTTTTCAGGTCAGCAATCGGGTTTACGCCATTGCGCTCAACTGAATAAGGTTGAAAAGTAGCTCCAAGCGCTGTAATTTCGGCGATTACATCTATCGAAGCCTGTGCAGTCATCACCGTAACCTGATGCCCTGCGTTAACAAATTTACGGATCAAAGGTCCACGAAATCCGATGATTGAATTGGGATACGCGCCAATAATTACTATTTTCAAAATACTACCTTAGGGGAGTTCAACGGATAAAAGTCTACGCCAGCTGGTATTAGCATTTTACCAGGGTCAACAGCTGAAACACTTTGCTTATGACGTTCTAAAAACAAAACGATTTAATTTTTGGCGTTCACTTGGGACTAAGCTAATAAAATAACTAAATCCCGCATAAATAAAGCCGGTCAAACCACAAGCGATAAACAGCCCAAACCAACTAGCTGATACATAATCTGAGACCAAGAATGCTGTCATTAAGGTCAGTAATATTGCGGGTATAGAATAGCGTAAAAACTCTCGATATAAATGCCACATGTTTAGCCCAATAACGCGGTATAAATAAATATTCACCATTAATAGCTCTCCTACAAATAGGGCGAATGCTGTTCCCCATGACGCACCAACCATACCTATTTTTTTCACCAATATAATCGAGATAATAATATTCGCCATTGCAGTTACCAGTAATAACAAACTACGAACCTTATGTTTATTAAGCCCTTGTAATACCGCGTTAGTAGATGTTTGAGCTAGCACAAACATCAGCGGCACCATTGAAATTAACGCAACCCAATAGGCTTGTGAAAACTCAGCGCCAACAAATAATTGAATAAATAACTCACCAAAAGCAGCAAAAACTACAAAAACATAGCCTAGCACTATCATTTGATAGCGACCGATAATACAAAGTTGCGCCATTAGCACAGTTTTCGATACTTCTTGTTTAACCATTTGCACTATTTTTGGCGTAAATATATTAGAAATAGCGCTAGCAAAAGCAATAAAGCTGAAAAGCAATTGGCTTCCTATATTAAAGATTCCCAAAGTTTTACTGTTCGTAAGCGTACCAATAATCAAGTTGTCTACGCGCCAATTAATTTGGTTAACAATGACATTAAGCGCAATAAAAGATGAATAAACAAATATCTCTTTCAAGGTGGCTTGGTCAGGTAGTTTTGCCTTAAATTCAATATCAATATTGCGTTTGATATACAAAAAACGAATGAGGCTATGGAGTAAGTTGGTTACAGTATCTATAACAACGATTGCCAACACACCAAAGCCGGCTTCTAAACAGCCAACAACAATTATACAGCGCGCAACAAATACCAATATTTCAGTGCTTTTTTGAAAGCGAAAGCGTTGATAGGTACTGATAATACCCGTCAGTGAATTACTCATTAAGGTAATCACGACATTAATCAACAACACTAAAAATGCCGACTGCAATAATTGAATTTCAGCTAAAGTCATTGACTGCTGAAATATCGCTGGCAATTTAAACCAAATAATCAAACCAATAGCGACAACACATAATGCCAAGGCACCATATATAACAACAATACTGCTGATAAATTCTGACTCTTTAGCTTTTTCGTTATTAGCTTGATATACAGACAAAAAGCGAATAGTGGTATTTGCTAAACCAAACTCTAAGACAATTAAGTAGCCTGCTAACGCGGAAACTAAGCTGTAAATACCATAATCACTCACTCCTAAGTGATTTATAATAAAGGGGATTAAAAGCAAAGCAGCGACATTTCGAATGGCTATTGAACCATAACTTAATAAAATGCCATTACGCCTTTCACGGCTCAAGTTTGTCATTTAAGATTCTTTTCTGTATGTGTTGTAAACGATCAACATTAAAATAAAGTAGCTACTATATTTTCCTAAATTTTGCAGGCTAAAGCAGTACAACAAAAATACTAGAATAGGCAGCCAAGCTAAACGAAAAATATGGTTACTGGCTACACGGTTTCTTTCCGCCCTAAAGCCGAAGTAGATATAAGTCGCAAACAAAGTGAAACCTATTACACCAAAACTTATTATTATTTCAAGCAAGGTGTTGTGCGGCCCAACGACTTCATCAAATAAACCGGCCTGTAAAAAGTAATGATTATAATATGTTAAGTAACCATTAATACCGGCACCAAACAACACAAAGTTATAAGGTAAATCAAAAAATAGTTGCAGGTAAGCTTGCAATATATCACTACGAGAACCTGTTAAGTCGGATAAATTATTACCACTGAACCTAACAAATATATCTAAGTCTCCGATAAACGATGCTCCGCTTATCCAATACAAACAAAACAAAATCAACAAACAATTTAATAACAAAAGCAGGCGAACAAACATATCGCCGATCGCTGAACGAAAATAAAAAATAAAATAGGTCAGTAAACTTAACGTCGCTACAATAAAAAAACTGCGAGATACAGTCAGTGCGCCAAATGCTAGCATTAGAAAAATAATGACAAAGGTAGATCTAGGTATATTTGCTCGAGGCACTATAGGTAAATAGAAATAAATCAGCAATAAACAGAACAATCCAAAGTTGTTAGGATCACCCGCCCCACCTGAAAAACGGGAAATAGTACTTAATGACTGTGCACCTAAAGGCACAAAATACTGCTGCATTAAACCAAAAAAAGTTGATGTTATAACACCACATAATAATGCAAAACGTAATTGTGAAAATGAGCAATACTTATTTTTATCGAACAATAGCAAAGACGTAAAAATAAAGAAAACTGACCAACGCAACGTAACAAAAGATGCCATTGCGGGGTTATATAAAATATGCATAAACTCGTAAACGAGTACCAACAACATCAATAACAAACCAGGCTGTGAATACTGAGTTTGAGCAACATGAGTCAGCAAATATCGACCGAACATCGCCAAAAAAATACACGTAAGTAACGAAATTGAAATATAAGGTGATTGGGTAAAGACCTCAGTACAAGGCAGTAAAAAAAAGGCAAGTTGAATACTACGCCCAAACGGCAATAAAAAAGCACAGGCAACACCAATCACAACAACACATAATAACAATGGCGCACTATTCGTAATGCCATACAATGCGACCAATAAGCCACATAGCACAATTTCAACATTCAGTAATCGTGCTAATTTATGAACTATCATTCAAGGGCACGCGCGTTGTAAATATTGGTTAACTGCGCGAGTACACTTTCAGTAGAGAAGCCTCTAACAAAAAAAGCATCAGTAATTTTTTCAGGAGGTAAGTCAACAGAAGGCAATTTATTTAACTGCGTAAGCCAAGGAGAAAGATCATCAAGTGAGTTAAATGAAATTAATTCGAGCCCCATATCAGACGCTTTCACGATGGTATTGGAAATTAAACACGGTAAAGCAGCAGCCTGAGCTTCTAATAATGCCACCGAAATACCTTCGAATAATGACGGCATAATAAAACCATCGGAAACTTGTAATAGACTCGGTATTTCAGGTGTTGCAGGTAATAAAGTAAAACGAGATTGTAAGTTTCTTTGCTGTATTTTTTCCAAAAAATCTACTTTTAATGGTCCCTCACCTACACAAACAAAATGTACCGATGGATCGAGGTTTTTATCTTGCGCTAGTTGTAATAAAAATTGATGATTTTTAACAATTGAAAAACGCCCAACATGTAGCACCAGTTTTTTATTGTTCGGTAATGAAAACTGTTTTTTTATTGCTTGATGATCGCTAGCTTGTGCTAAATAACGTTGTACAGAAATTGCATTGTTAATCACTGTAAAGGGTTTGTTACCATATAAAAACTCCCCAGCTTGTTTACCACACGCTAAATGTACATTACTTGCACGAGTAACTAAGGCTTTAAAAAGTACCATAAATGGCAACAAAAACTTATTTTCAACACCACTAGTATGAGAATGACAAACCCGTACTTTTACACCCTTTTGCTTAGCAAGCCAAAGTAGTACGCCATTTTTAAAGCTATTATGCACATGCACAACATCATAACTTTGTGTATCTGACAGGATTTGGTTCACCGCTTTTAAATGCTGAAAAGGCTTTTGCTTAATGGTAGGAATAATATGAATATTCCCCCAAGCGCTAAGATTTCTTCTTTTAATGGGCCATCATTAAAAGTGATAAAATCAAATTGGTATTTATTAGCATCTAAGTGGCGAAACCAATTCATCACCACAGACGATATTCCACCTAAGGTTAAGGCAGGAATAACCTGCAATATTCTAATTTTTTTCATGGCGTAAATATGCATCCAAATAACGCTGACGCGTGGCTGACAAACTGTAGCCACGATGATCAAATTGTTGGTCGATAACAGCTTTACTGACCGGAGATAATAAGGCTTGTGCTTGAATAGCTTTAGACCATTGTGTAAGCGGCTCACTCAAATCAACATATCGACATAGCCCCAAACCAATATCCGCTTCTTGAGGAATAGCCGCCGATAATACACAAGGTAATCCCGCGGCTTGTGCTTCAAGCGCTGCTACGCCAAGTCCTTCACTTTTTGAGGTCATCACCATAACATCAAATAGAGACAATAATTGTGCAACATCGGCTCTTTTACCCCAAAACCTAACGTGTTTTTCAATTTTCAAACCTATAACGCTTGCTTGCAAGCTTTCAAGTAACTCGCCATCACCAATTAAGTGCAAACAAATATCCTGCCGCTCTTGCACTAATTCACTGATCATAACTAACAAAAAATCATGATTTTTTACTGCATAAAAACGTCCAACACAAACAATATTAAGCAGGTTTGGATCAAGTCCAAATTGCACCTTTTCTTCTGTGCCACTATCGTGTTTATGTCTTATTTTACGAAAATCAAAAGCATTGGGTACAACATAAAACTGCGCTTTTTTGGGATTTTTACCGTACAGAAAAAATCCTGCATCAGCAGAAATAGCAAAACGAGTGGTGGCAAACATAGCACTTAATAAACGTCCTACTGACAACATAACCCTAGAGGATAAGTTATTCGCGCCGGTGCTAGTATTTCGAGCATGGGTTACCCTCGCTGAAATACCTGCCAAAAAAGCAATAAAAACACACAAGCCAGAATAGTAAGAGGTATGAGCATGCAGCGCGGTGTACTGAGGTTGAGTTTTTAATAATTGATACAATTGCCAAAGATTTTTTACGATACCATCGCGCGGGCTATCAATAACATGAATGGTGCCTCCTTTGGCAATAACTTCATCAGCAAAGTAACAATGCTCATCAGTCATAATAACAAAGTCATTCAACAATACATCGGCATCTTGGCTACGAAATAAATCCATAATGCGGCTTTCTGCTCCGCCAAGATTTAAATTCATAAAAACATGCAAAACACGCTTTTGCGCAGTTTTATTCAACATAATATTATTCAGCCTTTATAAACGAACTTGGCTGGAGATAAAACTAACATGAGGTGAGCAGCAACGTAATAAATGATATAAACGAACAACAGCGTGCATAAGGAGACTTAGATATGAAAATCAATTTGTTATTATTGTACTGTTCAATTTACTCCTGTTATATTGGAAAATAAAGTCAAAAAGCAAAAACGGAACATTGCAGCTTTCAATTTCCTGAGTGCTGACTACTTATTATGTATAAAATAATCAAACAAACTATCGATATATTAGCGAGCTCAATAACGCTAATTCTACTCTCACCCCTATATTTCATTGTTGCTCGCAAAGTCGCTAAAAACTTGGGTAAACCTGTGCTATTCAGTCAACAAAGGCCAGGGTTGAATGGCCAGATATTTATCATGAAAAAGTTCCGTTCCATGCGCGATGCGCAAGACAAAAACGGTCATGTTTTACCTGACGAAGAGCGTTTAACGCCTTTTGGCATAAAACTAAGAAATTCTAGTCTCGATGAACTGCCTGGACTTTGGTCAGTATTAAAAGGCGATATGAGCCTAGTTGGACCAAGACCCTTATTAGTTGAATACTTGCCCTTATATTCCACAAAACAAGCCAGAAGGCATGACGTGAAACCCGGCATTACAGGTTGGGCGCAGGTCAACGGCCGCAATGCTATCAGTTGGCAAGAAAAGTTCGAGCTCGATATTTGGTATGTCGAAAATCAATCTTTATGGTTAGATATTAAAATTATATTCCTCACCGTTAAAAAAGTATTTTCACAAGCGGACATTAGCGCCGAAGGGGAAGTGACAATGAGTAAGTTTACAGGCCAATTATGAAAAAAAATAAAACCTTAGTCATTATTGGTGCTGGTGGCCATGGCCTTGTTGTTGCCGACTGCGCTTTAAGTATCGGTCACTATAATGACCTTATATTTCTCGACGACTGTTTAGAAAAACTTGACGATAAAAGCCCATGGCAAGTATCTGGGCCGATAGCGAGTTGGCCTAATTATAGCGAAAACGCTGATTTTATCGTTGCTATTGGCAATAACACAATGCGCGCAAGTTTATTACAACAGCTGTCTGTTAAGCATTGTTGCATAGCAACATTAATTCATCCTACGGCCTTTGTTAG
The DNA here is from genome assembly GCF_003061515.1 of Colwellia sp. Arc7-D. Taxonomy (NCBI): domain Bacteria; kingdom Pseudomonadati; phylum Pseudomonadota; class Gammaproteobacteria; order Alteromonadales; family Colwelliaceae; genus Colwellia; species Colwellia sp. Arc7-D. The sequence goes on along the minus strand of NZ_CP028924.1, from coordinate 184,576 downwards.
TCAACACAGTACTATCGGACAAGGCGTGGTTGTTTTTGCCAATGCCGTGGTAAATATTGGTGCTCATATCGACGAAGGTTGTATTATTAATACCGCCGCTACTATCGATCATGATTGCCATATTCAAGCTTGTTGCCATATTTCTCCAGGGGTTAATATCGCTGGTGGGGTTAATGTTGGCAAAGGCTCTTGGTTAGGAATTGGAAGTTGTGTTGTCGAGTATATTACGATTGCTGAAAACACCCAATCTGGCGCAGGGGCGGTGCTAACCAAGTCTACCCAAAGTAATCAACTTTATGTCGGGGTTCCTGCCCTCGCTGTTCGTTCACTTATTTAAATTTTATAGGATCACCCGTGCTCAATACCCAACTATCTCCATGGCCTAGCTTTAGCGAAGAAGAAATTGCAGCTGTTAGCCAAGTATTACGATCAAATAAAGTGAACTACTGGACTGGCGAACAAGGGCGAAAATTTGAAAAAGAATTCGCTGCATACACAGATAGTAAATATGCCGTTGCCGTCGCCAATGGCACCTTAGCATTAGACTTAGCTTTACATGCATTAGGCGTTAGTAAAGGTGATGAAGTTATTGTGACTTCAAGAACTTTTATCGCTTCAATCAGTAGCATTATCAACGCGGGTGCCACACCCATTTTTGCCGATGTAGAACTTGATAGCCAAAATATCAGTGCAGCCACAATCAAAGCGGTAGTCACTCAAAAAACCAAAGCTATTATTTGTGTTCACTTAGCCGGTTGGCCTTGTGAAATGGACGATATAATGGCACTTTCAAAGCAAAATAGTCTTTATGTTATAGAAGATTGTGCACAAGCACATGGCACAAAATATAAAGGTAAGTCCGTTGGTAGCATCGGGCATATCGGTGCTTGGTCATTTTGCCAAGATAAAATAATGACCACAGGTGGAGAAGGAGGCATGATCACCACCAATGACGAAGAACTCTGGCGCAAAGCATGGGCTTTTAAAGATCACGGAAAGTCTTATGCCGCCGTTTATGAAAAACAGCACCCTCCTGGTTATCGTTGGTTACATGAAAGTTTTGGCACCAACTGGCGACTCACTGAAATGCAATCAGCTATTGGCCGCATTCAGCTTACACGTATGCCCACTTGGACTAAGCTACGTAATGACAATGCTGAAAAAATATTTCAAGTATGTCGACAATACCCTTGGTTAATTGTACCGAGAGTACCCGACAATATCGTACATGCTTATTACAAATGTTATGTATTTGTTGATAAAAACAAGTTACCTAAGGGTAGTTCTCGTGACAACATCATCACCACTATTAACGAGTTCAATGTGCCTTGTTATTCAGGTAGCTGTTCAGAAGTTTATAAAGAAAAAGCATTCGATAACACCGATTTACAACCTAAAGTGTCGTTAAAACATGCACAACTCCTCGGCGAATCAAGTTTAATGTTTCTAGTTCATCCAACATTGACCAATATCGAAATGAATAACGTTTGCCAAGCTCTGACCCAAGCACTTGATAATATTGATAACAATACATAGGGCGCTGTCTCGATAGTTAGTATTTACATCATTTGTTAAATTAAGTAATGACAATGTAACTATATGTTGCAAGAATACCTACCAAAGATCGTTGATGCAGTTTGCATTAAAAACGGCGTGTTGTAGGGTACATTTTCATGGTTAGACGAATTGACTTAATTCCAAGTTCAATTAAGTTGTTATTGGCATTAATATACGATTTATTTTCATTGGCAGTAGCATTTTATTTTGCTTATATCATTCGATTAGGCATCGAAAATATTGATTTCTCCCGCAATGAAAACATTGCATTTATTGCGGTGGCAACATCAACACTTGCGCTATTTTATACCTTCGATGTGTACAGCTCTTTTGTACGGTTTTTTAATGCAAAAGCCTTTCTTAAAGTTCAAATATTATTAATTATTGCCTGTGCTATTTTCTATTTAAGTGACTTTGTATTCGACACCTTTATCCCACGATCAGTCCCTATTGTTTTTTTTGTACTTGCAAGCATACAAATTGCTGGAGCGAGAGCTTTAGTCAGTTTAATTTCTAGAAAACATCTATTTGATGAACGTGAAGGTGTCGTTATTTATGGCGCGAGCAGTGCTGGCAGACAACTGGTGCATGCATTATCTCAAGGTAATAAATATCAGCCATTAGCATTTTTAGATGAAAAAAAACGCTATGTGGGCCGCAGAGTGTTAGGGCTAAAAATTCATTCTCATCAAAATATAGCAAAGCTGATTAAAAAGCATGGTCAGTTCAAAGTATTAATTGCAATACCCACCGTTGATCCCGCTCGCTTGAAACAAATAGTCGCTCACTTAGAGCCATATGCACTCGAGCTATTAATTGTGCCTGACATGTCAGATATCGTATCAGGTAAACGTAATATCGATGAACTAAGAGAAGTTTCAGTTGATGAATTACTCGGTCGTAAACCGGTAAAACCTATTGCTAAATTACTGAGCGCAAATATTACCGACAAAGTCGTTATGGTTTCTGGCGCGGGTGGTTCAATTGGTAAAGAACTGTGTAGGCAAATAGTACTAAATAAGCCTAAAGCACTGATACTGTTAGATGTTAGCGAAGCCTTATTGTACGAAATCCATCAAGAATTAAGTGAAACATTAGCCGAAAAACAAAATTCCCTGCATGTTGAGCCATTAATAGGCAACGTGCAAAACGGCATGCTAATGAGCCATATTTTTAATAAGTACAAAGTACAAACTATTTACCATGCCGCTGCATACAAGCATGTACCTATGGTTGAGAACAATGTTATTGCGGGTGTAACTAATAACGTTTTAGGAACTTACGAAATAGCCCAAGCAGCCATTTATTGCGAAGTAGAAACCTTCGTACTTATTTCTACTGACAAAGCGGTAAGACCCACCAATGTCATGGGAGCAACTAAACGCCTAGCAGAGTTAGTTCTGCAAGGTTTTGCTAAAAAAGACCATAACACGCGCTTTATTATGGTGCGCTTTGGCAATGTATTAGGCTCATCGGGTTCGGTAGTACCGCTATTTAAAAAGCAGATCAAACGTGGCGGTCCTATAACAATTACTCACCCCGATATTATTCGTTACTTTATGACTATTCCTGAAGCAGCACAGTTAGTTATTCAAGCTGGAGCAATGGGCACTGGCGGAGATGTTTTTGTATTAGACATGGGTAAGCCGGTAAAAATAGTCGACCTAGCGTATAAAATGACGCATTTAATGGGTTTAACCGTTAAAGATGAAGCAAATCCCCTTGGAGATATTGCAATAGAGTTCAAAGGTTTACGCCCTGGTGAAAAGCTTTTTGAAGAATTACTTATTGGTGATCAGGCTAGCAAAACCGAACATCAACGTATTTTAACCGCCAACGAGCGATCATTGCATCATAGTGATGTCGCAAAAATAATCGTTCAACTAAAAGATGCGATGTGTGAGGAAGACGAAGCTAAAATTCGTCAAATCCTGATCGCAGCTCCACTCGACTATAAGCCAACAGTTGAAACTATAACTAAAGAAAAAGCACAACTGCGTGTTTGTACTCATGTCGCGTAAATTTATTCACTGAGTTTACGCAGCATGCCTAGTATTTTTGTGGTGGTTTCATCAACATTAACCATGCGCTAGCGTAATCAGGTAAATCTTTATTGGCTTGATGGTAATCTTCCCAGCCAAAATAACTATCGACTAATAAGTCGAGCTGAAATAAATTATTATCAAATGCACCACCTTGATCTGACAGTACGCCTAAACGCGATATTTCTTCACCTGCTTGTTTATAACTCACCATAAACAATTTGCCTAAGCCAAGCTGATCAACATTACCGGCAAAAGAAACTTGTGGCCTGATCGCAATTTTACTCTCAAGTGTTTCTCCATAACCCATGATGCTGGGGACTTCTGAAAAATACCAATAACGTGCTTGGTCACGCTTCCCTATTGCATAGTCGTAAGCAATGCCGTTATTACGATGCACATTAAAATAGCGTCGTTGACCATTAACTTCTACAACCCCGGTACCCTGCAACAACACATCATGTAGCGCTTCCTCAGTTAGCCAAATTAATGCTTTAGCTAATTTTTTTTCTTCTAACACGCCAGCAATCACTTCTTGGCGAGTAAATTTATTGCGCGTAATAGTTAAGTCATTGTTCGCCTCAGCTAACGTTAAGCCTGTTTCATCATAAGGTAGCGAATACAACGCCTGATTATACACAGCGGTTTTAACATTACTGGCGATCAATAATTTGGTGTAATACTTGGTTAAAAATATCTTGTCTGTAGGGATCGCATTTAACATGCTACTTTTTCTAGCATTCGTGCTTTTTAACGCTATTTTACGCGCCGTTGCAATATCAGGAGTCCAACGGTAAAAATCAAAATGAGTCGTTAAAAACTCTTGATCATGTAAACGACTTTGGCGCTTTTCCCGCACATCTTCTCGATACGTTTGGCAAATAAATTCAAGCGTTTGCTCTACTTTGACAAGCGTCACGCTTTCATCAAAAACTTTACCCGCATGAACAGCAAATTTATCTTCAGTGAACTGGTTTAAATAAGACTGGGTTTTATCTGCTACATCGCATAACTCGCTGGCTTTGAAACTTGCCATTTTTCCAAGCTTAGGCGCTTTATCAAGATTAAAAAATCCAGCTGGGGCTTGGGCAAAAGTATGAAAAGATATCGCTATAACAAACAATAAAGAAAAACAAAAACGCATAAGAAAAATCACTCAATGAAACCTAGCCCCATGGTATGACAATCACAAAAACTACGCTAGCGTAGACGCATATAAATAAGGATTAAATTCACCTTGATATTTTTTGTTACTAAATTCAATTATCAGTCATAGCCTTTTATTTTGCATTATGGGATAGTGATATTTGATAACAAATTCAATCAGCTTGCGCAGCTCACTTGTTATAAATTCATCATGGATGATGCAGTGAAAAAGGACAGACACAATGCGTTTAAAAGGGAAGTTAATTAAATGGCATGCAGATAAGGCTTATGGCTTTATTGCGCCAAATGGCGGTGGTAGCCATGTTTTCATTCATAAGTCGGCTTTTGAAAATCGACAAAGAGAACCACAAATTAAAGACGTAATTACCTTTTCAATCACCAAAGATTCAGACAATAGATACTGTGCTAGTGAAGCAACATTTTCAGGTGAGAAATTAAAAATAAAAAAGCCAAAAAAAATCAGTCTATTCTCAATTTTTTTATCACTCAGTTTCCTTGCTGTAATAATAATTGCTTCGTTTTTAGTTTATTTACCGCAAAAAATCATGCTGTTCTATGTTGCGCTAAGCGTTATAACCTTCCTAACTTACGCCTTCGACAAATCAAAAGCTCAGCGTAAAGTTTGGCGAATATCTGAAGGTACTTTACACATACTTGCATTAGTTGGTGGTTGGCCAGGCGCAGCATTAGCTCAACAACTGTTGCGACATAAGTCATCAAAGCGTGAATTTAGAAATGTTTTTTGGCTAACCGTGATCATTAACATGGGTGCGCTAATTTGGTTACTTACAGCAACGGGCACTAAATTTTTAGCGATGTTTAATTAAGTTTTTAGCGAAGTGAATTTGTGAATTTGTGAATTTTCGACAATAAAGCCAGTGATATAAATCAATATTCATGAGATTTATATCACTGAAATAATTTTTACCTGCTCTCTAAATGTCGTTACTCTAATGGTGCTAATAACGACGTTAAAATATCATCTGTTAAGCTCAGTTTATTATCACTAACCTCTTCCGACAATAATGCTTTAGCTAACTCAGCCTTGTTTTGCTGTATGCGTTGAATTTTTTCTTCTATTGAGTTTTCAATAATATATTTATAGACAAATACCGGTTTATTTTGACCTATACGATGAGCACGATCAGTCGCTTGGTTTTCTACCGCTGGGTTCCACCATGGATCAAAGTGAATAACGGTATCGGCAGCGGTGAGGTTTAAACCTACGCCACCGGCGCGCAAGCTGATTAAAAATACCGGTACGTCACCACGCTGAAACTTATCAACTACTTCTTGTCTTTTCGTGGTTGAGCCAGTTAATTTAACATGGCCAATACCCGCATCTATTAACGCTTCTTCTATTAAACTCAGCATACTGGTGAACTGCGAAAATATTAATATTCTACGTCCTTCATCAATTTGCTCAGGCAATGTTTCCATTAAATAATCGAGTTTTGCTGATTGATTTACCTTTTTAGCGCCTTCAAGTGCCAGTAATTTAGGGTGGTTACACACTTGTCTTAATTTTAATAACGCATCAAGTACTTCAATCTGACTACGCTTTAACCCTTTCTCAGCAATAATATCTTTTAAGCGGCTATCCATCGCCAATCTTACTGACTCATAAAGCTCAGCCTGTTTACCCTCAATACGAAGCTTTTGAATAATTTCGGTTTTTGGTGGTAATTCAGTGGCAATTTTATCTTTGGTTCTGCGTAATATAAATGGTTTAATTCGCTGATTTAGCAACTGCTTACGGTCGTGATCAGCATGCTTTTCAATCGGCGTTCTAAAGAGTTTGGTAAATTGTCTTTGCCCACCTAAAAACCCCGGCAGTAAAAAGTTAAATTGCGCCCAAAACTCACCCAGATGATTTTCCATCGGTGTACCCGTCAAGCACAGTTTATGCTGTGCTTTAAGTAACAGAAACGCTTGATATAATTGTGTTTTAGTATTTTTAATATAATGTGCTTCATCAAGAATAAGGTAATAAAATGGTTGTTCTCGATAAAGGTCTAAATCTTTAATAATTAACGCATAACTGGTAATAATAATATCAACAGGTTCTTCACCGTCGTTGCGATCTAAACAATTAAAGTGCTGTTGACGTTTACTGCCATGCAAGACCTGATAAGAAAGCTGCGGGGTAAATTTTTCTATTTCATTAGCCCAGTTAAAAATAACACTGGTTGGCGCTACAATTAATACCGGCTTCGTTAATCGACCTTGCTGTTTTTCAATTAACAAATGCGCCAAAGCTTGAATGGTTTTACCTAACCCCATGTCATCAGCCAAAATACCGTTTAATTGATATTCACGCAAAAACTGCAACCAGTTAAGCCCTTGATGCTGGTAAGTACGCAATGTAGCGTTTAAACCTTTTGGTACCGGCACGGTAGTGACTTGTTGAAAATCTCGGAGCTTATCGGCCAATGATCTTAACTTACTTGTTCCTGTTGCGATCATGCCTTGATCGTCTAACATCGATAATGTTTGATGACCCTGAAAACGAGATAACTTTAACGTACCATCACTGTTTAAAGCATTTGGCATAAACAATTCAATAAACTGTTTTAATAATGGCTGAACACTTTTATAGCGCAAAGCAACAAAATCACCATTGTCTAAATCAACATAAATGAGTGATTCAGGGGCAATCAGTTGTTCTTTTTCTTTATCAAGCAAAGCAGATTTTGGCAATTGCTCAATAGCGCCGAGCAAAATAGGGAACGCCGGCATTTTTTTACCATCAACGGTTAAGTTTAAACCTAAGGAGAAAAAATCATGATCGTCGGTTTCAATAACTTCTGCATCAAATATGCTGTCCGTTGAGAGTGCTTTATAGTAAAAATTATCCGCAAAACTTATATGCCAACCTAAGTCTTTTAGTAGAGGGACTTCTTGATGCACAAGCGCCTGCCAAAAAAATCGACCTTGCATTAACATTGAAAACTTAGGGGTTTTATTTTTATTTAAATAGTCTTCGTTAGTAAACGTGTAACGTTTTGGCTCAGGTTGTACACTAAATTTTAAACTCGTTAATTTATCAACAACGCTTTGCTCAAAGGCTAAATCCCTATAAAGCTTAACCTTGCCAGTACTTATGTTGTCTGGCGATACGGTTACATTTTTATCATGCGGGTTAACTAAGCTGCCTTGATACGAAAAGTTAACTTTTACATAACCCGTTTCTGGATTAGATTTTGACGGTGTCGAAAAGTGTAAATAAACCTCAGGTTTAGTTAACTCTTGTGAGAACTCTGTTTTAGGTTTTGGTAAACGCTGTACCGCATCGCCCAACGACATCGACAGCTTATTCATCACCCAAGGTAATTTATCTTCTTCAAAAATAGGAGAGTTGAGTAAGTCAGCTTCAAAATCACATTGGGTGTTGGTATTAATTTTGCCAAAACAGTTTTGTTCTTCGTCGTAATAACAAAGCGGTTGCGCTTTAACGATAAGAATATTAGTAGTTGGTTGATCAAAAACCAGTTTCAGCGTGTGTAAATGGTTACCCAGCGCTTGCCATTGCCATTGTGCTTCTAAAGGAGCACCTAAGGTAATAGCTTCGTCTAAGTTGTAACTTGTTTGCCAAAAGCAGCGATTGGTTTTGATAATTTGTTCAAATAAATCAAAATACTTAATATTATCGCCAAATTGATTGGTGCGCATAAGTTCAGTAAGTATCGCCACATCATCGTTATTCGCGTATGCACTATTAATTAAGGAGCTTGCCGAGTGCTCGGTGCTCAACGTTTGGCTCCAACCACCATTAACTTTAGATCGTGCAGATTTAATCGATAAAGTGAAATAGTCATCATCAATATAGCTATTAGGTTTTAAAAAATATAATAACGACTTTTGCAAATTATTAGGCTGATATCTCGTGGGTTGAGCTTGAAAACGATTTAGCCACTTTTCAATCACTTTTTCTGGCGAAGCTGTGCTGTTAGGGTCAAAGTGCTGATGAATAAAACTCTGCGCTAGTGCAGCTCCGTGTTTGCAATCACGTCCAATATAACAATCACAAAAACTGGCAATATCACCATTTTTTCCTTCAAAAACTAAACGCGTTAAATAACTTGACTGATTTGCGCGTTCACTAGACACAACACCACGAATAGTTTCACCGTCAAGAGCACACGTTTTTACGCCTTGAGACTGAAAAATTCTCGTGCCTTTTTTCCATTCATTTTTACTAAAGTGTCGTTCAAGTAGTTCAGGTGTGAAGATATTTATTGCCATAGGGTTTTAATTATTAAGCATTTAAGTCTATTGGTAAGTTGAAAAGTTAAGACGTTATCTCTTCTCAAAGGATAAAAGTAGCAATAGTACTTTCAAGCACTATAACTAACAACGGATTACTCATATTTCATTCGAATAATACCATAACCACGGCTTATTCATAAGTACAGCATCAGCAATATCGTTAAAAATAAATTTAATTTCATGCTTTGTCCAATATAGACTCTGATTTTATGTTATCAAGAAGCACTTTATCTAACAGGCTTTAATGAAATTAACTTACTCTGTAGGCCATAAATACGCTAAAATAATACGCTATTGCCCTTGTTTTGAGCCTCGAGATTAATGACCACAGCGACTACACCAGCCAACTTTACACAACTTGGCCTTATTGAACCTATATTAGCTCGCTTATCTGAGCTTGAATATCTGCAACCTACACCTATTCAAGCGCAAGCTATTCCTAGTATATTAGCCAGACGTGATTTAATTGCAGGAGCAAATACCGGCTCAGGAAAAACCGCCACCTTTGCACTGCCAATGTTGCAGCAAATACAACAGTTACAATCATCCAATACTGAAAAAAACAGTCAAACTAACAAGGGTAATTATGTTACCGGACTCATTTTAGTACCTACGCGTGAACTAGCAAAACAAGTGGCTGACAGCATTAAGTCTTATGCTGCGCACTTTAACGGAAAAATTAAAACAGTCGCGGTTTTCGGTGGTGTGTCGGCCAATACACAAATGTTGGCATTACGTGGTGGTACCGATATTTTAGTGGCAACGCCGGGCCGTCTCCTCGACTTAATTTCAAGTAACGCGATTAAACTAGATAAGGTAAACACTCTAGTACTCGATGAAGCCGACAGAATGTTAAGTTTAGGTTTTACTGAAGAACTGTCTGCGCTGTTAGCGTTATTACCCAATAAAAAACAAACTTTACTTTTTTCAGCGACATTTCCAGAGCAAGTAAAAGAGTTAACCCAAAAATTGCTCAACAATCCCATTGAAATACAAGTGCAAAGTGCTGATAGCAGTACTTTAGTTCAACGTGTGTTTACGGTAAATAAAGGCGAAAAAACCGCCCTTTTAGCACACCTAATTCAGCAGCATCAATGGCGACAAGCGCTTATTTTTGTCAATGCGAAAAATAGTTGTGAGCACTTAGCGTCAAAATTGTCTAAGCGTGGCATTACTGTTGAAGTATTTCATGGAGATAAAGGCCAAGGCGCGCGTAGTCGAGTACTTGAAGCCTTTAAAACCGGTGAGATTGATGTATTAATTGCCACCGATATTGCTGCCCGTGGTTTAGACATTGAAAAACTACCGGTTGTGATCAATTTTGATTTACCCAGAAGCCCGTCAGATTACATGCATCGTATTGGCCGAAGTGGCCGAGCTGGTGAAGTAGGCTTAGCATTATCGCTGATTGATTATGAAGATTATCATCACTTTAGCGTTATCGAAAAGAAGCATAAAATTCGTTTAGAGCGTGAACAAGTTGAGGGTTTTGAAGTCGACGAAGCGCTTAATGACCAACTGTTAGCTCAATTGCTCGCTGAAAGTAAGCCAATGGCAGCGCCAGAAGGAAGCGGTAAGAAAAAACGTAAAAAGAAAAAAACCATTAATGCTGATATCTGGGCCGGTCATTCAGAATCTGATTAGTTAAAAAAGATTAATTGGGTTTTTGCGGATGAACTAAGAGTACAACATTGATTCAAATAATTCAGACCGAAAGCCAATAATAATTAGCTAAATTTAACATCACTAACTTACTTTATAATTTAATCAAAGAGATCTCATGTTCGCTAATATTGCTCAACCTGCCGCCGACGAAATTGTTGAACTAATGGCACGTTCATCTAAAGATGACAGACCCTTTAAAGTAGATTTAAGCGTAGGTGTTTATAAAGATGCCAATAACAACGTACTGTTAATGCAAGCGGTGAAAGCCGTTGACCAGCAACTTGCCAATGCCGGACGCAATAAAAGCTATGTGGGCTCAAAGGGTGATCTTGAATATGTGCAATTACTACAAGAGCTAGTATTTGCAAACCAAGCGGTTACAGGTTTCGTCAGTGGCGTACAAACAGCAGGTGGCAGTGGTGGTTTACGTGCTATTTTAGATTTAATTAAGCTGGCAAACCCTAAGGCTAAAATTTGGGTAAGCGACCCAACTTACGCCAACCATATCCCTACGATTAAAGCCGCAGGCTTGGCGTATGAGGAATACCCCTTTATTGACTATAAAACCATGACACTTGATGAAAGTGCTATGTTCAATACGCTCGAAAAGCTAGGTGAAAATGACGTTGTGCTACTGCATGGCTCTTGCCATAACCCTTCAGGTTTACGATTAACATTGCAGCATTGGCAGCAACTTGCTCAATTAGCAAAATCAAACAACTTTTTACCCTTAATCGACACTGCCTATCAAGGCTTTGCTGATGGTTTAAATGAAGATGCAGCCGGATTACTGACTATTGCTAATACGGTTGAACGCTTAGCCCTTTGTGTTAGTTGCTCGAAAAATTTTGGTTTATATAGCGATAGAGTTGGCGCTGCTTATATTCTCAGTCCAACACAAGCAGAGGCCGACAAAGCACAATCGCAACTGGCCATCATGAGCAAAGCCACTTATTGGGTGCCACCGTCGAACGGGGCTGAAATTGTGAAAACTATTATTAAAGACCCAGCTTTAAAAAATATCTGGTCTGAAGAATTGGCACAAATAAATATTAAAATTAAAAGTATAAGAACAAAACTTTGCGCAGCATTTTGCCAACAATCTGGAGATAATTATTTTGACTATATTCTCTCTCAAGAAGGCATGTTTGCAATGTTGCCAGCATCACCTGAGCAAATGGAGCAACTTCGAGATCAATATGCAATATACGGCTTGAACAACGGCCGTATTAATTTAGCCTCAATTCCAGAGCATAAAATCGAATATCTAGTAAAAAGTATTTTAGCGGTTACGCATCGAACGAAGTAACGCATAAAGTTTACTTAATTTTTCAACTAGCCTTCTCGCCCAATTAATATAAATATTATCGGCTAAGGCTTTAAACATAGAGCCAATGAAGTGCAATTATTAGAAATAGACTGTTTAGGTAAAAAACTCCGTTTAGAAGGTTCAATGGCTGGGTGGCAAGAGCTGTTTTGGGACGACCAATGCGTATCTCAAATTAATGCTAATGCCGACGGCGATAACTTTTCACATAAATTTACGCTGCAAAGTGAGCAAGGCGAATTACCTGTTGAACTTAACGGTTCATTACAATGGCAACCTTTCGCACTGCAATTTCAATTATTAGTTAATAACGAACTAGTGCACGACAACACCCTACTTGAGAAAGACATAGAACAACGCCAAATCACCCCAGGTGAAAAACAGCCGATGAAATTTAGCTTTATTGGTATGGCAGGCTTGGGCTTAAAATTACTCAAAAGTGCCAAAGTAATAAAAGTGTTATTCGCAGCAGGCAGCTTAGCGGCATATAGCTGGTTATTTTCTATAGAATTTGCCATCGCACTTATTCTTTGTTTAGTTTTTCATGAGTATGGCCATATTAAAGCGATGAAATACTTCGGCTTAAAAACCAAAGGCATATACCTCATTCCCTTTGTTGGGGATTAGCGCTGAGCGATGACAAAATTAATACCCGCTGGCAAGATATCGTTATTTCGATTATGGGGCCATTCTTTGGTTTAATACTCTCTATTGCCTGCTTAATTGGCTATTGGATAACTGATCTAGAAATACTGGCCGGTTTAGCGGTATTCAACGCCCTCCTCAATTTATTTAACTTGTTACCTATTTTGCCATTAGATGGCGGCCACGTACTAAAAAGCATCGCTTTTTCAATCAACTCTAAAGTGGGCTTAATTGCTTGTGCATTGGGCGCAGCACTAGGCATTTATATCAGTTATTATTTTGGTTTAGCCCTGCTAGGCTTTTTACTAGCTATTGGCAGTATTGAAATATTTTTTGAATATAAACGCCGACACCTTAGCCAGTTATTACCACTTAATCGCTATGCACAAATTGTATCAGCCTTGTGGTATGTTTTTACGGTAGGTGGTTTAAGCGCTATTATTTGGCTAGTTGGTCAAACTGGCAATGATGCCTTATCGCTGCCCCTTAAAATATTGGGTAGTTAAAGTACTCAAGCTTGCGTTTGAAGCACTGATATATTGAATGACAGCAAGTATTAGTGATTAACCACCTTATGCTATCGTGCATAAAGACTTAAAAGTCCTGTTTTTATACATGAACATTATATTTTTAACTTAGTATTCTATTAGCAACTTTATGAATTAAGCTGCTTATTAAATGAGATTGATATGAAAAAAATTTGTTATGTTTTATTTTCTTTTATTGCCTTAATGTCATATGCATTTGCTAACCCTCCTGTTAAATATAATAAAGAATTAGACGGATTTTCTTATCCGTTTGACGTGAAAACGTTTAATTTTAATTCTCAAAATCAGCCTTTAAAAATGCGCTATATGGACATTGGTGATAAAAAAGCGCAAAAAACCTTTGTATTACTCCACGGGAAAAACTTTTCAGGTTACTACTGGGAAAAGGTTGCGAACGATCTACTTAAAAATAATCACCGAGTTATCATCCCTGATCAAATTGGTTTTGGTAAATCTTCAAAACCTGATTATTATCAATATAGTTTTGGCCAATTTTCCTTAAATACTAAGCTATTACTGGATAGCTTGCAGGTTGAAGAAATTGTGCTTGTAGGACATTCAATGGGCGGAATGTTAGCAACAACTTTCGCCGCTAATTATGCACCTAGAGTTAATAAATTGATTTTAATTAACCCTATTGGATTAGAAGACTATGGTAAATATACTGACTTTAAAGACACTAATTTTTTCTATAAAAATGAGCTTGCTAAGACCTTAGATAAAGCAAGAAATTATCAAATTAAAAATTATTATGATGGCCAATGGTCAAACGAATATGAAAAACTTTTAGTTCCTTTAAAGGGTATGCTTGAAGGTGACGATTGGAAGCTAGTTGCATGGAATAATGCCTTAACTTATGGACCTATCTTCTCTGAAAATATGGTGGATAAGTTTTCACAAATAAAAACTGAAACTGTCCTTATTATTGGTACCAGAGATCAAACCGGTCCGGGTAGAGGTTGGTTAAAAAAAGGTGAAACTAGAGAACTGGGCAATTTCAAACAACTAGGTATTAATACTCAAAATAGAATTAAAGGCTCTATGCTGATCGAATTAGAAGGGCTTGGGCATATGCCGCACTTCGAAAATTATGAAGTTTTCATAAAAGCTTTTCATCGAGCTATTGATAAGTAAATAAGCTGAATTAAGTTTAAAAGGAATAGTGCGTGATTTCAAAAAAAGTACGTGAATTATTTGTCTCTTTAATGGAAGCAACCCATGACTCACCCACTGCTTATGATATTGAAACAGAGCAATACAGTGGTTTTTTCAATAACACAGTAGTCGACAAATATATTGAGCTAGGCGCATTAGAGCTTGTTGAAAGCGATACCGGCGCTACCACTATTCTGCTCAATAATCGTGACGACTTTTTAAGCTCATTCGCCGCAGGTGTTCGCGAGGCCAAGAACGGCGCAGATCAATCATACGCCGACTACAACGCCAACCCATTTGCCTTTTCAGTCGGCTTTGAGCATTTTCATAAAATATCGAAGAAAAAACGACAGTTAGTGGGTTATATTTGTCATGGCTTTGAGCGAGATGATACTGGGTTAGTGCATTCGCAATAATATTTTAAAGCATTAAACATTTAAGAAATATTATCAAAGCCGTAATTACCCATCGATTAAATTAATGTCACTTATCTTCAAGTAGCTCCATTAAACAAGCGACTTGCTCGGTTAATTCAACCACTTGTTGCTCTAACACGGTAACTCGCTGAGCAAGTTGATTGTTGTCGCCTGATGGCATGACCTGTGTTGTAGAGTTGGATTCACAAGCAACTTGAGGAATATAGGCTTCACTTGCACTACTTTCATCAATTTCACAAAATAAATGCACATAACGACACTCTCGCTTGCCGGGTTCACGTTCGAGTTTTTTAACCAGTGCTTGGTTATTCAGGTTTTGTAATTGATTCAAAGCAGATTCAACTTCATTAACATCGGCAAAGTCAGCTAACCGTGTGGTTCGCGTTCTTAATTCGCCAGGTGTTTGTGGCCCCCTTAAAAATAACACGCAAATAATTGCCCGTTGTTGTGCTGAAAACTGTAAGTTGCCAAATTCTGTATTACAAAAGCGATGAAAATACTTATTTACACGGCTTGATGCTTTTTGGTCAATCATTAACTGATTCATTTGTACCAGTTCATCTACCGTATTTTGCCAATCATTTTCGCTCAGCGACATTACCGGTTCGCGGTTACTTTTTTGATTACAGCCGGAGGTAATGGCATTGACTGAAAGTGGATATTGCTCAGGTGTGGTGGTTTCTTTCTCTAGCATTACGCCAATAACACGGCATTGCTCTGGGATAATGTGATCATATGAAGGCATCCTAATTGAAAATAACGAGTTAACGTAAACTGAGAATAAGTTATACCAAGCAACCTAAGGTTTTTCTATCTGAATATAACGGATACGTCATAAAAAAAGCCATAGTTCAACTTAAGTGTTAACTATGGCTTTCCAGTGATTAAAATAAACTAAAACACTATTCTATGTTCTGGATCTGAATATAGTAAAATTAATTAACACTACATTTATCAAACAATTAAATCAAAAATAAAAAGTTAAAAATAAATATGCCACCATTTCTGTCACCATTTACATGACGCAGTGCTGTCAATACACTTGCACCAACAACGATTGAAATGCCAACAACTATAAATAATTAAGCACACACCAGACTTAAAACGCATTAACATTATAGTTTAAGTATAAACCAGATAACAAAATCCATTATGCTAACAACGCAAGGGATTGTTATTAATGATATCTTCACTAATTTCCTTGTGCTTAACGCTTAAAAACAGAGCCTAGATAGATAAATGAAAAGAACAATGTATATATTACAGAGTAAAAAGGATCATGAGGTTTCTTCGTCCATAATATCGACAATATCCCCAATAACCAATTAACGACAAGGAAAATGTAACACTTCCGATAGATATATAACGAATTGAAAGAGCCTTATCAGGCTCCATGAATGCCAAATAACAAAAAAATAGCATAAAGAAAGATATCAGTACACAAGGTAACATGTGTGATAAAAACGCTTTGATTTTAAGTGCATAACTTTAGTGGAACATGTTTTTTATAGTATATATTTTCGTTAAAAATAGAGCTAAAAATTTCTTAAAATATTACTTATTTGATAAAAGTGCTTTAAAAGTATTAAGCCTACTGTCGATTACACATTTAAAGGTGGCTTCGCACACAACTTTTAGTAGCTCAAACTGGTTGTAATTTGATCATCTTAAAGAAAATATTATTTAGCTTCATTACATCACTCACTTTCTTAAGCGCTGTCATACCTATTGATAATAGGCTTAGTAGCATAGTTAATATTTTTATACATTCACTAATGAAATCTTTTTGTAAATACCGATTCCTGAGTACTTACTTCTCTTATTTCAAAGTAAGTATCAACAATAATGTCATCACCAAGAGGGATATTAAAAAGCAAAGGCTTTTTAGTTTTTCTTTTTAGTTTTTTAGCTCCTAAAGCCGTGTCATAATGAATTGAACCTGAATTAAACTTATAGTTCAAACATAAAATATCGTCATTAGGTTTGTCATTCTGTCCCACTGTTACACGAGTGCACCTAGAAGAAGCAAAAGTTGGCGCTCTATTAAAAAAGCTATCGGTTTTTGCTGTAGCGAAGTCTTTCTTGTAGCGTGTATCAACTGGCAATAAAATCGCAAATTCTCGCTTTATGCCATTTACATTTACAACGTAAATTATACTGTAATTACGTGCAACCTCACCCCATGGTGATGAATCCAATTGAAAAGCAATAAATCTAGTGCCGCTATCATCAAGAGCATATCTCCATGCTCTATCTACATCTAATTCAGGTAGTAAACTAGGAGCAAGTGACCAATATGGTAACCTTACTTCGGGTAGATTAAAACGTCAACATTTCCCCGTATAGGATCGATTTTTTTATCAACGAAAAGATCATAATTAAACTTGTCTAAAAATGAACTAAGTCGAGTAATATATTCAACATCAGCTTTTTTGACTTCTTCCATGAATTTTTTTGCGTGAGATACCACTTCATCACCATCAATAAATACAGAAAGTCGATGTGCTTTTTTTATTGATGCACTAAAAATGTTAGTTAAATCTGAAAACTCTTTATTTGCGAAATATAATCTTTTCTGCAATTTTGTTGTATCTAAATTTTTAACTGAAGCGGAATTTAACTGATTAATTATTTTATCTTTTGATTTTATTGCTAACTCTAATAGCGCAGTGGTTTTTTTTAATTCTAAAATTTCTTTTTTATAGTTTGTACTATTTATATATCTTTCTAACGCTTGATCTAATTGAACCCGGCTTGCGCTTGCTTCTACGATAACTTTTACAATAATTTGATCTTTATTTGAAAGTGCCTGCTTACTTTTTATTGAATATTGGGATATTGATGCTGCAATACTAGTTACAACTTCTTTTCTCTCCTTAGTGATAGAATCTGTTAAGTTAATGACCTCAAAATACTGTCCTAATTTCTTGCTAGCATCTACTTTAGCTAAGTTTTCAGCAATTGAATAAGCTTCATTAATAGTTTCACGACCTTGTAAGGTATATTCTCCCTCACCTAATACTATGTTGGTGCTTAGATCTTGTGCTTTCTCTTTAGTAGTTTCTACGGCAAAAGGTGTTGTACTAATAATTGTACATATAATAAGTAATATAAGTTTATTCATTTTTTATACTTCGCTGATTAAGCTAGCAAGCTTACTGCTAGACAAATTTCTTTTCGTCCATCTATCCGAACTACTGATTCATGTATTATTTTATTTCTAGGCAAGTTACCTTTTGATACTCTTTTAATAGTGACTTTTAAATGTTTTTTCATTCTATATTCATGAAAAGTCTCTTGAGCATCAATGTATTGTTCATTCTTTAACTGTTTGAAAAGATCTAGCCTAGCTACTTCCAATGCATAAGCTTTAGCATCTAGGTTAGCTTGATAACTGTTACTTTTAATCTTTGTACACGCAATACCTATTGGGGTGTTAATGTTATCAAAACCATCAAGCACCCAATTAGGGTATTGTTGACTAACCTTTTGTGTGTTGTTTTGAACTACACTTTCACTTTTTACTTCAACTTGCATGTTTATGTGAGGATTAGTTGAACACCCAAACATCAAAAACAAAATAAAATAAATATAATAGTTATTCACTTCTTCCCCTAAGCCCCGTAAGATCGAAAGCTAGATAAGTTAAATTATCTAGCTTACTGTAAACTTTGCTCTACCAATCGCGTGGCTTTCATTTCAGCTACTGCACTTTTTTTTCCGCTACAACTTTTTCCCTATTTAACTGCTCTTTCTCTGCTTTTGCTACTCGCAACATTAGTTCATGCTGTGCTTGCTCTGATTCAAGTTGTAAGTCTTTAGCAAAATTAGCTCGCTGCTGTGCTTCAGCCATAGCTGTTACAGGTAAATAGGCTCTTACAAAATATAAATATTCATTACCTACCTGAACCAACTCTTTACGATCGTACCTTGTACCTGCGACATTAGCTTCTTTGATAAATGATTCAATTACCGTTTGCATTGTGTTACCCGCCAGACCTTGGACACTTTTGCCAAATAACTTTTCTTGTGCTGTTATGAGCTGTGAAACTTGTCCAGCGAGGTCTGTCTGTGCTCTTAAACGGGCTTCCCTGATCGCAAAAGTTAGATCAGAGCTTTGTCCTTTAGCAACGGCATAAAAACCATTGTTATCATATGGCATTACTTCTAGAAACCAATCGGGTATTGTGTCTATAGTCTTTTGCACTTTTTTAACTTCATTTTTGTATTGCTCACCCTCTGATTTAGCGTATGCCTCCCCTGCATTCTTGGTCGTACCGCATCCAGAAATGATAAAAGTTAGTAATATTGTTAATAATAAATTAGTTGTATTTTTCATTGTTTAATTTCCGTTTACTTTGTTTAAAAATTTATTGATTTGAAGTATAAAAACCGATGCTTTACATGGGTTGTAAATACATAGTTAGTTACTTTTTAACGTAGTCTCAACTTCTTTAGCTACCCTTATTTTATAAGATTCTTCTACATAAATTGTGCCATCAATATCTATCAGTTTTTCCCCATGAGTGTTGATACCTAAAGATTTTCCTATTCTTATAAAATCATTTTTTGTCATTTTATGATATCCCTTCCCACGACCGGAAGTAATTCGGAATATTGGAAATCCATCGAGCGCACTAAATGCTACAGGTGTATAATTTCGCAATTTTTGAATTGTGCTGTTTTGCTCTTTTGGTACAAAAAAGCCATCAACTTCAATATAAAAGCTAGAATGATATGAAATTGCACCTTGGGGTAAATAGTATTTGAACACTTTGCTTCTATAATCATTAGTGTCTTCTTTCAATCTATGGTCAAAGATAAATATCCCATTTTCTTCTGCAAATATATTAGGAGTAATAAGCATCAAAAGTAGTATCGTAAATTTCATAATACTCCTTACTTTATAAGTATAAATTTATAGTTGCCTGCAGCATAAGTTGATAACGGTTTGGTGGCATTTCCCCTGAAGCAAATAGTTGAATGTTTTGTTCTAATGACCTCATTTAGTAGTTTTACCGGCCCCCCTAAATGCAATATATTTTTCTGAAAATAATTCTTATCTTTACTTTCCGTTTTGCCTCCTATTAAGCCACCATTGCCATCTCTACCATAAATAACACTATCAATTTTATTTATGTATGGAGTATCAGCCTTTAATTCTTTTGAAATATTTTTATAATCTTTTGAACCTGTTAATAGAAAAGAAAGTGCTTTGGCTTTAAGCTCCCCTAAGAATTTATTATCAGCTAGTATTTGAGGTTCACCTTCTCCTATTTTCGACCAAGCGTACAAATACATTGCAGATTTAAGGTTGATATATTCATCAAAAATTACTTTTACTTCACCTCTTCTCTCGCCTAAAACTGCTAAGCGAAATAACGGTTTGACTTCACTTAGCCTTTGATCAGGTTTCGCGGTCAATCTCACTTCAATATTCTTTAAACTGGTTGTGTTAATCAGGTTCGATTTTCTATTTAAGTTAGAGTACATCTCAGGACTTTTAATCTGACTTTGGTTAGCCTTAATTTCATGTTTTGAGCGTGTAATTATTGGTGGTAATAAGTCATAACCAGAAAACTCCCAATCACACACAAAAGAATAATCTCTAATCGATTCATGGCAGTTTGCTAAATCGGGGTCATAATCAGGTTCAAATTTGGAATGAAAGCGTGAGTATGCATCATGAGTTCTAGCATACCGTCCAAGCATTGAGGTCAGAATCCCATTTTCTAATGAATTACTTATTATATTGACCATACACAAATTCAAAGAGTATTTATGGTACAAAATATTTATATAGTCGCTATCTTCGATTTCCTCCATTCCATAATAAAATGGTGAATATTTATAGGTTTCATTCTGAATTCGCTTATTTTCAATCCCTAAAGCACCTACATTTTTTAAAGTCTTTCTATGAATTCGATCAACAGAAAGAGTGTCATTTGTTAAATTGAATAGCATTTTATTTAGAGTTTTCAGGCTTTTGAAAATTTTGTTTTCCAGCATGATAATTTCTATAATAGGATCATACTTAGAAAGTTGCTTATTTTTTTTAGCACCTTTCGGCTGAATTCTATTGTTTCTATCGATTCCAAAAAAACTTGATATCAAATGGCTTTTTCTCGTCTTTTTAGTCGGCGGATCCATCTCTAAGTAACTAGCTATAGAGCGTTTAGTTACAACTTCGCTTAGATTTAAAATTACAATCTTAGTTGGAACCCTAGATGGAAGCCCATCCATAAAAGCAGTGTATTGCCCCCAATAAATAGCATGTAAAACTTCGCGGGGGCTTTCCACAATCGTGCATAATAAAATTAACTCTGATTGATAATTCTCAATATTCTTATCTAAAGACACCATTTTTTCCTTATTATTTATTTGATTCTTTTTATCGCGGTCAACTAACTATGCAGCTAAAAGTTGCCTTTTAATGTCTCCCGTATTTAATAATTCCATTAAATCAAAGCTTGATATGCCGAAAACATCGTTGACCTTTGAATAGAATTGAAGCTCTACTGTTGTATTAGGAATACTAACCATAATTGCAGCATCACATTTAAACCGATTTTTTTTAGCAACTAAATCGTCAATATGATCTCGGGTTAGTCCATCAGCCGCCTTATGAAAAATTGACTCAGCTAAAGTTTTTACACTCACAATTGCACGAGCACCAGATCTTGAAATAATGAAATCGCCATTTCGTAATGGCTTAATTACATAATCTTGATTTAAGTTTTTAATAGCCACTGCAGTTTCTATTGCTAATTCAGTATCAGACAGTTCCATTTTCCTTAAACTGAAGTCTTGCAACTCTTCAAATCGATACTTTCCTTTAGCCCGCTTTGAAACATTAATTAAAGGGTAAATTACTTTCAAATAGCTACTGACCACCTTGGTTGTCGTTTTATCAGCAACAGTTTTTTTTGTAAAAACACGAGTGAAATTTGAAAAAACATTAATTAGTGACATGTCAGATACCGCCTATATTTAAGTTTTAATGATTAAGTTGGGAAGGATATTAATGAGTTTATAATAACTTAAATTTATTAGAACATTCTAAAAGCCAACAAGGTATTAAGATTTAACCTCAACAAGTTGAATTTAAATTTTGGAGGGCATAGAGGTTTCTGAAAATTAATAAATATTTTTCAGAAAATATGTAATTAATTTATTATGTTTAACTACGATGAAAATATAAGGATTACAGCAGAAAGATAATACAGCCAATCTGCGTGTGACCTTCTTCTTATTTGCGTTTGTTTTTTATCTTAAGATGGGCGTCAGGTTTACAGCGGTATTTGCTGATATAAACCACGAAAAGTAAAATTAAAATTGGTGTAGACCATAATAGTATTTCTAGCATTTTTATCTCCTTTTTTGATACCCCTAATAATAAAATAAAAGTCATGTTTTGAATTGATTTAGAAAATTCTAAAACGTATTAAATTATTAATCTCGATATATTATTAGCAAATGCATTTAGGAGGCATTATGAAAAATCATCTTAATATCAACCAAAATATGTTATCTGGTCAGCACATGAGTATAGTCTTTGGATATGCTTCAGCTTGTTTTATCGTTGTAGAAGCTTTTATAAAAGAAAAAAGTACATTCTCGATTGAATTTATTACAATTATTTTTATGATCTCTTTGTTTTTAAATTTTTTAGCAAGCTATTTAAAAATATTAAATGTAGCAGCATTTAAATTCGAAATATTAAAATCGGCAGCTAATGTAAATATAATTGAATGTTTGATAAACATTAAAAAAATTGCATTTTTAGAGGAGGCTTTAAAGATAAACTTTATTAACATTACCATTTTAACGATAACCGCTTTTAACCATTACTTTTTTTATCCAAATAAATATGTAAACTCTTTCCTCATGGGATTTGCCTTATGTATACAGACCTTTTGCTTTTTAATGCGATTAGTATTAGAAGATCGACAAATTAGATATTTGACCGGTATTACAGCTAACGATTGATATATGAAAAAATTTCAGAAAAAAGAGATAAGTAATAGTTGGGAACTCCAATATTCACAAAACATTACTTAAATAGAGCAACAATGTAATTTATAATTAAATTACATTGTTAGTACCAACAGATATTACTGAGGCTTCTCAGTATTATCCAAACGACTAGTCAACTTGAAAATTAGTAATATTATTTTAAAATGTTATTTCATGGAGGGCATTACTGAGACACCTCCATAATAAGCTTATAGAGGTATGCATGGATTACGCAGATGATTATTCTGGTTATGGAAACAGCGTTTTATACAACATGTGTGAGAATAAACTTTTACATGATGATATTGATGTAATCAAATCGAAGTTGTGGATTATCGGTAGATCATACGCTGCATCGATAGAAAGAAAAGCGGGGAGTGAATTTAAAATTGAAGATGCTGCTGAAATTCTTAAGTCATCAGAAATTGATGCTAAAATAGCAAAGCTTAGAAAAATTGGAAGGCCGACAAAAGACAATATCATTCATCTCTTAAGTGCACATAATTACCTTGTCGGATTATTTAAAAAAGCTACGGGATTAGATAAACGCTCTTTGGCTTCAAAATACCTTCATTTTCATGCCCCCAAGTCGGTATTTATTTATGATTCAATAGTACGTAATAAATTGCGTAAAAAATTTAATGGAAAAAGGTTTCCGATAACCAAAAAATTCGACGATGAATATGAATCTCATTTGCTAAGGTGCTTATATTATCGCGATAATATATATGAGAATCATTTGGGGAAATTAGCATCTCCTAGAAAATTAGATACTCACTTGTATGAGTAAACCTACCTCTATCTAGCTTTTCAAGAGAGACTAAACACTGTTGGCTATTTTCGTTCCTAACCACTTTAGCCAACTAAATCCCCCCTTACAGGGGGTTGTATGACAAGGAGACAGAATCGTGCGCCATTGGTACGTTTACCACAGTCAAAAAACCGTAAAGAACACGTATAGTTCACTAACAGATTCGACTGTTTTCAGTAAATCAAATCGCCGTGACTTATGCATTGGTGACATAATTTGGGTTGTGGAAGGCGATCTTAGTAATCCTGTTAATTTTACCCTAGTGGATTGTTTTATTTACAAAACTTGTGACTACCCTCCTTTTCCTCTGGAGTTCTCAAACTTTAAGTTTAAATTTTCAGGTACTAGTGTATTTTCTCACAGCTCGATTGCTCTAGATAAATCTATACCTTGGTTCTTGGATTTGCACTCGAAGTATCTTTCTAAACAAAAATTTTTCAATAACATTGTATTTGAAACAGATGTTATAAATGGCTTGTTGGATATATCAGGCGTTGTCATATCAAGTCATTAAACTAGGACAAATACAGTTGGTTTTTGTTCCTTAGTCGCTTATTTTAACCAGCTGTTATTTGCCTCTAAGTGAGGCGTTAATTTTCATGAGAAGTTGAATGGAAGAGTTCAAGTTTTATCAAACATATTTTTTTTGTAACGCTATTAGTAATGTTCTAAGGAGCCAGTTCGAATACTCTCGAAATTTGAACGACTTCTATGGTGACGGTAAAATTTTTTTATTTTCTTGGGAAGTTTGAAAAAGATACAATTTTTCACGGATTTATTGGTTGGGTTGTAACTAATTATATGATGAGCACCTAAATGATTTTGACCTGAATGAAAGTATAGTTTTACCTGTTGAACGAGCACTTCAACATTACGATATTTCTTATCAAACATTTCAGGAGTTTTATCACGATAGTGGATTGCATAAGTATCTAGCCCCTGAAGAAGGTTGCTATGATTATATGAATCATCTAGCAAGCGATGGTTCATATAGTAAACTAATTGAAAAAACCTCAAATGAAGTTTTTTTTGTATTATTTCCAAATCGAGAGCTTTTGCTGGACTTTAACCAAATGTTAGCTGATATTTTCGAAGAGGAGGATAAAAGTAGCTGTCCAATAAATTTAAAGGCATTTCTCACTGATAAGGGAAAAGCTAAAAGAGTGAATATAGCCGTTTGGGTAAAAAAGGCTGTTTTCTTTCGTGATAGGGGGCGCTGTGTTTTATGTAATAAGGATCTGACAGGACTTTGGAATCTAGACAATAGACCTAATTACGACCATATAGTCCCTTTGGATAAGTTTGGCTTTAATGATATAACAAATATTCAGCTCCTTTGCTTTTCTTGTAACAATAACAAAAGGGCAAAAAAAGGCGTCACATCAAGTAAGATTCAGCCTTGGTACTGATGAAACTTATCAAACTGTTTAATCAAGACAAAGTGCAGCTGGCTGTGCTCGTTCCTAGCTATTATAACCAGTTATTTTTAGCCCTTTTTTATGTTACTAGGTATATATGATTACTTCTCTTCAGTCACTAGACGAAACTCACAAAGAACTATTTAAAGACTATGAGTTTTGTAAAGATTTAGATGCCAATGATTACCCGGAAGATTTTATTAATAGAGGCTTAGTTCGCTCCTATTTTGCATTAATTGAAGAAACTCTATTCCAATTAAAGCAGGTAACAGTTAAAGGAAATCTAGAAAGCAAGGTTTTAGAAGTTCATGAAATTAATCTATTGCAAGAAAAATCATTTTATATTGCTGACAACGGTGTCGTAAAAAGTCGAACTTCTCAAACAGGCCTAGCTCCAAGTTTATTATTTACGGCTACTTACCTTATAAAAGTAATTGGCGTTGAATACGAAATTGATAAAGGAGCCGGCTTTAACCATTTTAAAGCAGCCATTAAAATCTGAGATAGAATTACTCACCCAAAAGACAAGTCAGACCTACTTATAACAGCTGAAGAATTAGAAGTTTTCGTTTCAGCAGGAGTTTGGTTTTCTGATTTGTTTTCTAATCTAATAATAAAAATTGCAGAAAGCAGAACCGTAACATATCAAGATATTTAAGCGGGATTGCTAATAGGCTCAAAGTAACTATATAAGTTACTCCTTCGGTTGCTGCTGGAGCACACTGTCATTTTTAGGGGCAATATAAAATGTAATTGAATAATTCAACCAAATCTTATTCCCCACCCCGCTAAAGAAACATAAATGAAGTTAAAAATAACTATCAAGAGCATCAAATAATTGTCCTAATGCATCTTTCCTTTCTTCAAAATAATCATAACGATCATAGATACCTTCAACACCTTTAATCTTATGATTTAAACATCGTTCAGCAATATGACTTGGAATGCCAATTTCAGCTAACAAACTGCGACAGGTACGACGTAAATCGTGTATTACAAAATGTTCAATTCCTGAACTAGCAAACACATCAGGAAAATTTTTTTCTTTTTATAACCTTTGTTTACAAATAACTTTGCCAACGCATGGTTTAAAGTATCATCAGAAATATAAGATCTTCTTTTGTTTACTCTTCTTGAAGGAAATAAATATTCAGAGCCGTATGAACGCAATTTGAGTTCTTCAAAAAAAGGTTTTAAACCTATGGATAAAAGAATTTTTATTTCCGCTTTTGTTTTTGTCCGATCGGCACTTAAACGCCAAATTAAATTATCAAGATCAAATTCGCTCCATTTTGCAGCTATCAACTCCCCTTTTCTAACTCCTAAACAAACAAGCAATATAGTTTTCACGAGTAAACTGATGGGAGTGCTCTTGGAAAATGACAAAAACAATTTTTAGTTCATCAAAAGATAATGCACGCGTGCGAGATTTTTCTATTCCCCCTGCATCTTTATTATTAAATGCTTGAGCAACGTTATATTCAACTAAGCCAAGTTTAATCGCATGATTAAAAATTTGCTTACATTGAATCAATGCAGCATTAGCGATAGTGGGACGATTAGTCCCTGCAATAGAACGAATTAAGCCTAAAATATCTCTGGGGTTAACTCTATCAACAGATAGCTCCCCAATAGCTGGTGAAATATCTTTTTTATAGACTCTACGTGGAATTTGTGGGTTTTCTAGACGTTTATCACAGGTTTAAGCCAGTCTTCTGCAACTTTATCAACAGTATTTAAATTAAGAAGTGGTGTTCGCTTTTTCTCAGCTATTGGATCTATTCCATCGTTTACATGAGGTCTAACAATTGCAGCTTTTAACTTGGCATTTGCTAATGAAAGCCCTTCTGACGGCCTTCCATACCTGCCAATAGTTATTTCTCGTCGTTTATTGTTAACCGTGTACCTAACAATCCAAAAAGCAGTTCTTTCAACAGTGACTCGAAAATATAAGCCACGGTCAACATTAAACTTACCAACTTTTCCATCTTTGAGTCTTGATCTTAACTGAGCGCCATTCATATACACTTACAAAAAGGGTGACAGATTATTGTATTCTACATGAACACACCAATTCTGCCACCTTACCTGCCACCATAAAGGTGAAGACCACTGCAACTAAATGACACCGGAACTACCTTTTATTACAGCCACTTAGAATAACCATGACACTCAAAGAACCTTTATTCTATATTCTGGATCTGCTCACGCATCTGCTCAATTAGCACTTTTAACTCTACCGCTGAATTAGTGATGTCAGCATTAATAGATTTAGAGCCTAAAGTATTCGCTTCACGGTTAAACTCTTGCATCATAAAGTCTAAACGTCGGCCTTGTGCGCCGCCCTTTTTCAAGATGCTGCGAGTTTCTTTTACGTGGCTAAATAGGCGATCAATTTCTTCGTCAACGTCCATTTTTTGCGCGAGTAATACTAACTCTTGCTCTACACGTGAAGATTCTAGTTCGATGTTAGCATCAGCAAACTTGTCGGTAATGCGTTTGCGTTGCCATGCAATGATTTCTGGCATATGGCCTTTAACAATATCGGCTTGCTCGACAATGCCGTCTAAGCGTTGTTCGATAAGCACTTTCATGTTGGTACCTTCATCTGCTCGGGCAACAATAAAGTCTTCTAGTGCTTGGTCAAAACCGGCAAGAATTTCAGCTTGAATGGCATTCATGTCTGACTCTTCGGCTTCCATTACGCCAGGCCATCGCATGATTTCAAGCGGGTTAATTTGGCTATTCAATGTTTGCTCATTGATCCAATTTGCATGTTTTAACAAATTTTCAGCAAGCGCTGTATTCATTGATAAATTGCTTTTTTCACCTGGATTAGCGTTAAATCGTAAATTACACTCTACTTTTCCGCGGTTTAGTTGTTTACGAAATCTTTCACGTAAAACTGGCTCTATGCTTCTGAATTGTTCAGGTAAGCGAAAGTAAGTTTCGAGGAAACGTTGATTCACACTGCGAATTTCCCAAACTGCATTGCCCCAGTCGCCTTTAATTTCATGACGAGAGAATGCTGTCATACTATGGATCATAGAATTGCCTAAAGAGTTAAAGTTAACATTGTGGTGAATTATGCCCTAGCTGATACTTGGTATCTAGTTTAATAGGGGTAAGTAAGCAAGATTATGCCTTAATAACCTTGCTGTTTAATGCCTTAAGCATTGGCTTTTTGCCAACGAGATTTAATATGATCAGCCACACGAAATGAGTTGGCATATATAGTAAACGTGTACGGCACACTGCCACCTGTTGGCATAAATGAAGCATCGGTAACAAATAGGTTTTTAACTTCATGGGTTTCGCAGTTTTTATTCAACACTGAGGTTTTAGGGTCATGTCCAAAACGACAACCACCTGCCATTAAGTTGGATGCGGGTGCACTGCTGATAGATGATGAAATGTTTGTTGCGCCCATTTCGCTAAGCAGTTTTTCCGCCTTTTCAGCTAAGTATTCACCTACATCTAAATCATGGTTATGCGCGCCAATACGTATTTTAGCCACTTGGTCGCCCCACTTGTCGGTAACTTCTTCATCTAAATCAACAAAACAATTGTCGTTGGGGAGCCAATCGTTAAACACTTCAAAACGCAGTGTTTTATACGTTGTAAATTCAGCTTTCATGCTTTGCTTTAGTTCTTCGCCCCAAATTAACTGTTCGCTACCTTGGTTTTCGTCGTATTGCCATTTTGTGCTTTGCGCACGTGATATTGGATTTTGATAAAACAAGAAATCGATCGTGCCACCTTTGGCTTTACCGTTGCGATTAATACCATTAAAGTCTTTATCGTCAATTTGATACCAGTCTTGTAAGGCGCGGTTTATAAAGGGTCCTACTTGCGTTAGTTGTGCCTTTTTTTCTGCCGTTAAGTCTTTATAGAAAAAATCACCTCGGCCAGTGCCACCACCGCTAAAGATTAAATTTTTCCCTACATTTCCAGAATTATTTGCTAGACCATTTGGGAACTTTTCACCTTTTGATGCCAGTAATAAGCGAGAGGTTTCTACCGCTTGGCAAGCCACCACGTAATATTTGGCTTGAACCACTTTTTCCCGCCCTGCTTTGTCATAATAATGCACGCCAGATATTTCACCTTGGCTATCGGTAGCAATTTTAAAAACTTTTGCATGTGGTGTAATGGTGCAATTACCCGTAGCAACCGCATGATTTAATAATGCCGCCCTACCACTGCCTTTTGCGCCTGACGAACAACCGTAGCTACTGCAATAACCTGAATACTCACAGCTATTTCTGCCCATTGCAGGTTGCGAAAGTATTGCTCGTGGTACAGGTACAGCATGATAGCCAATGTTTTTTGCACCCTCATCTATCCAAGAAGAAATTGCATGTTCAGCAACAGGAGGATAAGGAAAGTCAGTGGAGCGAGGTTCTTGATGTGGATGTATTGTCACTCGGCCTGATACGCCAACAACTTTTTCTACTAGTGCATAATAAGGCTCTAGTTCATCATAACTCAACGGCCAATCTTCAACATTAGCCCCTTCAATTGCACCAAATGCTGTTTTTAAATGGAAGTCTATCGGCTTTAAACGATGAAAATAGCCACTCATAAAGTTTGATGAACCGCCAACTACGGTACCATTCCAAAAGCTCCAACCCGACTCACTGGTTGCTTCACCTTGCCAGTAACTTTCGCCAGCGTCATTTTCATATTCTTCTTCAATGACATGCTGTTCATCTTCAAGCTTGGGGTTGTAAACATCACGCAAGCTAATGGCTAATTCATCTTTGTAGAATTCTTTTTCGGTTAACCAAGCACCTTTTTCTAACACTAAAACTTTTGCGCCTGCATTAGCTAAGGTATAAGCCACGGGTGATGCGCCTGCGCCACTGCCTACGATACAAATATCATATTTCATGCTTTTTTAGTTCCTATTTGCGAGCGAATGTATTGCTGGTGACTCACCACTTGTGTGCTTGATTTACTTGTTTTAGCAACTAGGTCTGCCTTGTTATTAACAATAGGTTGTTGACCCGGTAACTCATAATATCGCTTACCTGCAGGTGGTAGCGGAAAACCAGCTTGGTGATCTAACCATTGCCACCCTATACCGTTGGGGTTACCACCGTAACTTGGCGGCGAAAGCATCGCTTCAAAAATATAACTCACTAAATTACTTAACCAATTTTCACCCGCTCGTGAGTTACTTATTGCGCGCAATGTTTTTTCTTTTTCTGCCAGTGTCAACGCTACAAAGTTTTTCTGTAATTGACTCTGACTAAAACCATTTAACCAACCAACGCCTTTGTAGATAAATTCTATTTCGGCATTATCTGTGGGTTGTTGATGCACAACATTATATAAATATTGCGTTACTTGAATTTCATTTGCACTTGGCCCGGTTGGTGAGTCTGGCAACAAATGTGCGAGCACGGCATCAAGGGTTAACCAAGGATCAGTTTGTAAAACTTTTGCTAATTGCTCGTTGGCTAAAGCAGACCAAGCTTTTAATGGCATAGCAGCCACCATAGTTGCGCCTGCAGCAGACTTTAATGCACTGCGTCGTGACACTTTTTTTTGTAACCATGTTGGCGTTCTAAAACCTTCATCAAAAAATGAAGTTACTTGCGATATGGTTTTGCTAGCCACTTTTTTTCGGACTATATTTTTAGCTGCTTTTATTGGTGTCATGTACATTTTCCTTATTATTTTTTACCTGCCACTTTGCTAAAAAACTCAGCCAGTATGTTTCAGAATATTCCAAGTTATCAAGCAACTCTGCGGTATCTTTTGATAGTAACATTTGCCCTGTGCTGGTTGAAACATACATATGAGGATAGCCTTGCACTGGCGGTAACGACTTCATAAAGGCTTCGTTTTCGTTACTGTCGCTCACACTCACTTTAAGTAATACATAATTATTATGTAAAGCTTGGTAAATTTTCGGATGCTTTTCTAAAAAGGCATCCATTTTATGACACCAAGTACACCAGTTACCGCCGATTTCGATTAATACATTTCGATTAGTTTGCTGCGCTAAGGTAATGGCCGCTTGTGCATCTTTAAATGGATCGCGCTTATCGTCATACACCTTGCTAAAAAGAGGTAATTCATTTTCTAATTCAATAGAAACTATACGCGCAGACTCTTGTGCACTTGATAAGTTAGCAAACAATACACTAGATAAAATCAATACAAAAAATAGCTGAAATTTCATAATTACTCTCAATTTCGTTAACGGGCAAAGGCAGCTAACAACAAACACATAATAGTATGACCTTAGTTTAATTAACTATATTTCAAAATACTTGTCAGGTCATTATGTCAAATTGCCATCCGAACGATTATAATGCGCAGCAATTATATTACGATAGGAAATTCAACATGCGTCCAAGCGGCAGAACTTTAGGGCAAATTCGCCCAGTAACTATTACTCGTCAATTTACAGCTCATGCAGAAGGCTCCGTGCTTATTGAATTTGGTGATACCAAAGTTATTTGTACTGCAACAGTTGAAACTGGCGTTCCACGCTTTCTTAAAGGCCAAGGTAAAGGTTGGATAACTGCCGAGTACGGTATGTTACCTCGCTCAACTCACACGCGTATGCGACGCGAAGCGGCTAATGGCAAACAAAGTGGTCGGACATTAGAAATTTCTCGATTAATTGCTCGCTCTTTACGTGCTGCGGTTGATTTAGTCGCCTTAGGCGAAAACACAATTACAGTTGATTGTGATGTTATTCAAGCTGACGGTGGCACACGTACTGCTTCAATTACTGGCGCTTGTGTAGCCTTAGTTGATGCGTTAAATCATATGCGAGCTAAAGGTATTATCAACAACAACCCTCTTAAACACATGATTGCTGCTGTTTCTGTTGGCATGTATAAAGGCGAAGCCGTGTCTGACTTAGATTATGTTGAAGATTCAGCTGCCGATACTGACATGAATGTTGTAATGACAGAAACAGGTAAGCTAATTGAAGTGCAAGGCACCGCCGAAGAAGAGCCATTTAGCTTCGACGAAATGCAAGAAATGCTAGCACTAGCCAAAAACAGCATTAACGAACTGTTTGATATACAAAAAGCCGCTTTAAACTAAGCCATTTAGGAGCTAATAATGAAAGATTATCAACGCGAATTTATTGAGTTTGCCTTAGCTAAACAAGTATTACGTTTTGGCGAGTTTACATTAAAATCAGGCAGAACGAGCCCTTACTTTTTTAATGCTGGCTTATTCAATACCGGTCGTGATTTAGCCCGTTTAGGACGTTTTTACGCAGCGGCACTTCAAGATTCAAAAATTGAATATAACTTGTTATTTGGCCCTGCTTATAAAGGTATACCGATTGCCACCACGACAGCAGTAGCACTTGCAGACAGTTATGATATTGATATGCCGTATTGCTTTAATCGTAAAGAAGCTAAAAAACACGGTGAAGGCGGCAGCTTGGTTGGCTCTGCTCTTGAAGGTAAAGTGATGTTGGTTGATGACGTGATCACCGCAGGTACTGCCATTCGTGAATCAATGGAAATTATTCAAGCACATGGCGCTGAATTATCAGGTGTACTTATCGCTCTAGATAGACAAGAAAAAGGTCGAGCTGAGCTTTCTGCAATTCAAGAAGTAGAACGCGATTTTCATACTAAAGTCATTTCTATCGTGACCTTAGCAGACGTGATCAGTTACTTAGAAGAACAACCAGACATGGTTGATAGCTTAGTAAGTATTAGAAAATATCGTGAAGACTACGGTATTTAGTTTGTAAGTTGCCTTACAACTCAATCGAAAAGCCTGCAATTTGCAGGTTTTTTTTGTTATTCGGCTTTCATTTCAAATACTCGAAAATTAAGTTATTAATCGTTGGTTTGAGCATAATGAAAATATGGTCAAGTTATTATGGGTGGCTTGATAAATTCACAATTACCATACTTAAAAAGGGTAAATTAAGTGTAGTTTATTGTTAAAAATATGAGCAAGTTTTATGGGTGGCTTGATAAATTTGTGGCTTTATATAAATTTGGGCTATTTGAAATCAAGAGTTATTGAATTAATTTACTCCATCCTATTGCTTGGGTAAAGCCTCTGAAAGAATACGATCTACTTGATTAGAACTAATTATCTGTGCTTCAACATAATCAATAGACATGGTAAGTAGCTCAGTTTTATAAGCTCGTTCAGAAAATACACTTATCAAATTTTCACTTAAGCCGTATTTACCATGATCAATTAAAGTTTTCATACAACTGAATACTGTTTCTTTTTCAATTGCTGATTCTCCTATTTTAACTGTGTAATCCAATAAAGTTTCAACAAAAGCAGCACTATTGTTACGACAAGAAAATACAACACTTTTATATAAAAACGATCTTTCCGGCTTAATTTGTTTATCAAACATATACTTTAAAGCTGAAACATTTCCCTTTTGAACTATATAACTGAAAATTATAGCCTTTCTTTCATCAGTTAACTGGATAGAATTTAACTCAATAAATTCAAACAAATCGTTAAACGAACCATTCATAGCAAAATAGTTAATTGCAATCTCGCCTTGCTTGTCAGTCAATTCAGCGCTATTAACTACCTTAAAAGGGGATGCTGATAAAATTAAAATAGTTAATATCGCTAATAATTTATTCATATTATTTACCCTCCTTTTCCTTTAGATTATTTAATAGCACACTTAGCCCTTCGATCTTGTTACGACTATCAATAAGTAACTGCTCCATCAATTTTTTAGATTTCGTAGTTTCAATTAATATAGATAGCAAGCGGCCATTTCCGTAGCGAACAGCATACGTAAAACAATTATTAGTTGAATTTTCATCTAATGAGGTTTCTGGTTTATAACCTTTATTCAATAAATACTCGATTTTTTCTATATTCTGTTTTTGACAGATGCCAATTAAGTATTTGTCTTCATTCTGATATACACCTCCTAACTCTTCAAATTGATGAATAACAGACTCATCAACAGAATCTTCATACAGAAAATAATGTGAAATAAAGTTTAAAGACTCTAGATTGACTGAATTTATATCCACCTTTGATTCTTTAACTGATTGCAGCACACCTGAATAGCCACTGTTCTCATATTCTAGATAATACTCATCAGAATGCGCATTTATATTTACTATTGCAGCCAGACATAAAGTGAACATTTTTGTTAAATAAGTCATAAATTACCCTCCACAAGCTACAATCACCTCAGGGGTGCTAGCGCATTGAAGATGTGTAGTCATCAACTGTGCTACCGATAAGCCAGCAGCCAATCCATTACTTCTCAATATAGCATAACCATTCATTTGTAGATTTGTCGAAGGTTTATCTGCCAAGGTTTGATCCGCTTTAAGTCTAATTTTCGGCTTAGAAACACTCGTTGTTGTATTAACTGACTGTTCTAGTGCTCCATTAACACATTCTATATATGCTGAACAGGATGCCATTTGTGCGTTTTTTTTCCCCATTGCTGCAACTTGGGCCTGAGACTCCGCCATCATAAATACAATATCTCCATCAGTATTATATTTGATACTACCATCAGAATTTCTAAATGGAACCATATCTCCAACAGGCACTTCGTACGTATTGGTATTCTCGTTCCAATAACCTCTCTTGGCTTCATCATTCAATAGCCGAGAAAATGCTCCCGTTACAGCCCCATTAGCGAATTTACCACCTGTAAGAGTCGAAGCCGTGCCGCCTATAGCTGCTGCTTTGATGGCGTTACCCAATCTATCTCCATCAACAAAAACATCTCCACCTTGACTAACAGCTTGAGTAAATCCAGCAGCCACAAA
Source organism: Colwellia sp. Arc7-D (assembly GCF_003061515.1). Taxonomy (NCBI): domain Bacteria; kingdom Pseudomonadati; phylum Pseudomonadota; class Gammaproteobacteria; order Alteromonadales; family Colwelliaceae; genus Colwellia; species Colwellia sp. Arc7-D. Next base: position 149,746 of record NZ_CP028924.1, on the reverse strand, counting down.
ACCGTGTCCAAACTTACCTCCACTAAGCACGCTACTTATTCCTCCTGCCATGCCGTGAAGTAAAGTTTTACTAGCTTTCATTCCCATTGTCATTGCTTTGCCAGCAAAACCATTATGTATACCCCCAAACATTGCTCCAGTAAAAGCCCCAATTAAAGCTCCTTTTAAAGAGCCTGTGGCTACACCTCCTGCGACAAAGCCTGTGATAGCACCTGATGTCACAGGGCCAAAACCGCTCATAAAAGAAGCTCCCGGTAAGTAAACTGCGATGGCAATAGAGGCTATTGTTCGCCAATGTTTCTTAATAAACTTACCAAGCTTTTTAAAGAAATACCCACTCGGATCGGTATAACTCATCGGATTATTCAGCACATAACTATAACGGTTGTAGTTTTGGCTATTAATTGGTGCCTGAATATGCGGATCCGCCTGCATAAAACGCCCCAAGACAACATTATATGTGCGACCATTCATATGGATAATATCCATATCATTGACCATTTTGTGCCCAGTATAGCCCCTACTTATACCGGGGCTTGAATAGGCGCTAAATATACCATTATTATAGACATTGTATTGCTTGCCCCATGGGTCATAAATAAACTGTTGCACAACCATGCCACTGGCATTAGTAATTGAAGTGGTCGAGCCTTGATGGTCTTTGTGTAAATAAAACTCATCGTTGGCATTATTACTACGTTCGGTAATAACTACGTTGCCTACATAAAACTTATGCTCGATAACGCCACTGGGTAACTTAACTTGCTCATAACCGCCTAAATACAAGGTTTTTGTTTGCTTACCCCCTCGGGTGTCAACCCGTTTATAAACTTCTCTATTAGGCCCGTAACTAAACGCGGTTTTACTGGTGTCTTGGGTGATTAAGTACGGCTTATCAAAGTTCGTATAATCTGAGGTGCGTTTACCGTCATTTTTCACATTGCCATTATCGTCATAACTTAGATTGTAAGACTTTTGGCCAGTAAAATTACTATATTGATACACCCCTAATAGACGGTTGGTTTTATTAGTATCATACTTATAATAGCCGGTATTTTGCTTATATGTAATATTACCCCAGTCGTCATATTTGTAGTTTTCGTTCATTCGATAACGACTCGGCAATTGATAATACTGATTGTTAGTATTGTCAGATGTAGAAGCATTAACCGTATTTACTTGCGTACTAAGTGAACACTCTGGTGGTGGTACAGGACCTGGAACTGGAAGAGCAAAGCTTTTATTAATGCCTGATGTTGCGCTCATCATCGAATGACTTAGTAACAAGTTACCTCCACCACTGCCATCACATGGGTCTGTCGGGTCAATGGGGTCAACTGGGTCTAGACCTGTACCATCACCTGCATTAGAAATAGCGATACTGCGACGGATAACTCGGTTTAAATCATCATAGGTATAGTGCTCCGCAAAATTACTGCTGCTACCCACACCAAAAAACACGTCACGGTCGGTTAAGTTGCCAATAGTATCGTAGTCATAATCAAAGCCATGTAAGGTTAATATGCCACTATTGGCATCAAGGCTTTTAAGCCAACCTGTACTGGCTTGGTAGCCTCGTGATTCACTCGTGCCATTGCCGTATTTTATTGCTGTGGCTTGCCCTCGACCATTCACACTTTCAATATGTTGATATACCCGACCTGTACGGTGGTTTAATTGCTTAGTCAGGTAACCATTTTGATAAGTATTTCTAATGGTAAAGTTTTTGGCAGGGTAACTTTGGGTATAAACGCGATGATAGTTGTCATACGTTGTTGTAGAGGTGTAGTTTACGCCGTCAACTTTCAGGATTTGTTGATAGGGTAATCCGTAGCTGTAATACGTTTGGCTTTGCTGATAACTTGGGGTACTTGTTGTGCTACAAGACTGATTTTGACCTTCAAAATAGCGCAGTGTTTTAAGTTTTCCAACCCTATATGTCGCATTGTCATTGTTATTTCCAATGTCCCAACAAACAGTGCCACTAGCATCATAACGTCGCACCTTTCGGCCTAAAATGTCATAACTAAAGCTTACTGTTTGGGATTGGGCATCGGTTTGACTTAATAATTCACTAAAACCGCTGTAGCTATAGCGCCATAAACCTTTATCTTGGTCGTTTGTGGTTAATTTCACCCCATAAGTGCCGTAGGTGTTCGTGGTGCGTAAGCTATTAATATTACTGCGATTAATTCCCCTAACATTTAGCAGTTGGCCGTAGGCATTGTACTGATAACGCAGTTCATTCCCTATAGTGTCAAATACACTGCTCGTTTGCCCGAGATAGTTTTTAACGGTTTCAGTGCGCTGCCCTTTAGCGTTAATGGTAAAACTTTGCTTACCGTATTGCTCCATTTCAACAAAGCCACCATTAGCTTGGCGGTTTGAAATCACTCGCCCTATAGCATCATACGTTGGTTCACTGTAATAACTACTAGCGCTATTTTTCCCTGGCTCGTAATTGCGCTTAACACGCCCTTGTTGATCATAAGTAGTTTTTGAAACACGCCAGCTGCCATCTTGCAACTTAACGCGTGTTTCAACTTCTCGTCCCCAGGCATCAATGAATTTTTGTTTTTCTGTTTGCCCATCAGCTAAAGCCCGAATTCGTAATAATGCATCAGAATTTACACAATTGGTATTGGCGCAATAGTCTTGATAAGTGTAACTTTTGATTTGTGTTTTGCCGTAAAGGCGGCTTTGCGTTACTTGCCCTAATAGATTTTGATATTTACGACTTTTTATACCACTGGCATCTGTGGTATCGGCATAATCAATCAAGCCTTTTACTGTGCTTGCTGAAACACCATTATAAGTAAAGCTAGTCGCTTCGTTTAAGTGATTTTTTACTGATAGCACATAACGATAACGACTATCGAATGTGGTGAAGCTTTTACGTGTTTCAAAATTAGTACCTGTACTACTTTTCGCAGCCGTTGACCAAGCTTCAATTTTGTTGCCAGCATTGTCATAAATATAGCGAGTCGTTTGTTTGGTCTTGTTATTTTCAGGTGAAATAATGGATGATTTCAGTAATAAACTGCCAGCATAGTAGTCAAACGAACTTTGACGACTAATATTGCTATTTAAACTGCTATTTTGGTAGAGCTTTTTATTAACAGTACTATGGGTTAGCCGTCCTTTTTGTTGATATAAAACGCTACTTCCATAAGTATTAGTCGTGGTGGTTATTAACTTATTTTGGCTATTTTCCGCATCTGATACCGTAACAATTGACGTTTTAACATTACCAAAAGTATCGTAAGTAAAAGCACTTTCTGTTGTGCTTATTTCATATTGGTTATTGTCACTACCCAAACTGTTACTTTTATCCGTACTACTATAAACATAAGGCATTAAGCCGCCGCTAACAGTGCCACGTTGTTTTAATTCATTTTTGGACGAACTTAGTATCACGTTGTCTTTCATTTGCAATGTACTGAGCGGCATACCGGTAAAAGGCCATTGCTGGTGGTAAGCGGTTTCTGTGACAATACCTGATTGGTTATCGGTGGTGCGCAATGCTTCAAACCCTAATAAGCCACGACCTTTTTTATGTAATAACAAACCGCCATATTGATAAGAGACACTCACGTTACTATTGGTTGTGGTTTGTGTATTTACGTCATCAACAACATAGAATGCAGCTTTTGGGGAGAAATAGTCACTATTAGTGTTAAAACTCGAGTTTTGTCTAAAATAAACCTCAGAATCGGTAATGTTTTTATAAGATATTTCTGTTTCCACGCCCCAACCACTGGTGATTTTATCTATAACATGATCTTTGCGGTTAGGGTTACTTGCTAGGTAAGTTTTCCAACCATTATCATTGGTGGAAGTTAATAGGTCGATCTTGCCATCAGCGTTCATATCGCCAAAGCGAACAGCAGCATTTTTATCAACGGTTTTAGTGCCGCGCTTTTCAAAAATAACTCTATTAGCTGACGTACTAGGTCGCGACAGTATTACGTGCCAGTTGGTTGATGAAGTAGGATAAAGCACATCTGCACGGCCATCGCTATTTAAATCAATAAAGTACATCATGTGACTTAAAGCGTCACTGGTATTAAAACTTGTTGTTTGGGGGCTAAGAAACTCAATACCATTAGACAGACGGTAATACCAACGTGAGCCTTGCTGAAACATTATATCGGTATAACCGTCACCATTTAAGTCAGCGGCTTTTACGGTTTTATAATTACCTAGCGTTTGTTTATCGCTATAGTTTGAACCGTCAGAAACTAATAATTTATATGTACTGGTGCTTTCAACGGTCCATACACCCTGAATACTTTCACAATCATATTTTGTATCGATGAAACCATTAAGGTTGCAATAGCCACTCCTTGTTCCGACTTTAATAACTAAGTCTGTGCGTCCATCGCCATTTACATCAATCCCTGATGCTGTTTTAATATTCGCTGTTTTACGGGTAATATTACCTTCAAAAGCTTTGCTAGATGAGCTTGATAAATTACTGATTGAGTTATCATGAATAAAACTGCCATTTCCGCCATTATTTAAATATGCTTCCAGATGGCCGTTTTTGCGAAAAACAATATCTTCTAAACCATCACCATCCACATCAGCAACTTGCGCATTTCCTTCTAACCCTGTGGCACGAACACCTGTATTAACAACGGTTAAATTTGAGTTCTGCGTGAAGGGGTGGCAGACATGCTCATAATTAGCTTCTGTCTCGCAGCTCTCAACTAAATTAACACTTGGAACATAAGAAATGATCATCCAATTGCTGGTTTCACTGTTTGCGACAAGTAAATCACGTTGACCGTCGCCGTTATAATCAATAGTTTGGGCGTATGCTTTTTTAGAAACTCCGATGTTGGTTAATCTGATATTGCTAGTATAGGAAGGCCCTAAACTGGCATACCAATAACTACCCGACGTATAAACAATATCTGAATAACCATCACCATTTAAATCAATAATTTGGTTATAGTCACGGTTAGCTGATCGGCCTTTAGTTGAGGGGTATTTATTAAAAGGGGCAAAACTTTCAGTCACGGCGACTTTATAGCGATAACCGGTTTCTGGTTCAGTTTTCCAAGTAAAACTTGTCGATTTTTCTGCCGGTTTTTGCCAAGAAAAAGTAGTTGCAGGCAAACAGTTAGTTAAGTTTGTATCAGTACATTCTTGAATAGACTCTAAGTAATTTTTCTCCTCTAATACAGCCGAAGTAAAATAATTTAATGCATAGTGACGAAATACTTCATGATCTTGATAAATGGTAACGCTATCGAGCATTTTGCTCATCGATATTGGAGTGCCAACTGACCAGCCAACAAAAATTTTAGGATTGTCATTATAGTTGAGTAATACACGTGCAAATGGTGATTTACCATCAGTACGACCAGTATAGTGCACCTCCTTTAAGTAATGTTCGCCTTTTACAGTATCTTCAAAGTAGCGAAAAACAATATAATTACCTTTAACATCTTTAATCGCCTTTAATGCCCAAGCTTTTGCAATATTACGACTGCCTGCATTAACAAAGGCATCGCTACTGCTTTCATTTCCACCACCGTACACCTTAAGACCAATATTCATTGGCAGGCCCATACTGTCGCTACCAGTAACACTTGACGCTAAACCATAATAGTGAATCTCACCTGATTTGGTTTCAACCGTGAACGCGGCAGGGCCTTGACTGGTATTGCCATGAGCTTTAACAACACTAAAGTTATCAATTTCGGTGTGGTATTTTCCTGCAGCCCAATAACTATTGTTTGATATATTTTTATCGTGTTGATTACCCCAAGTCACTAAACGTTGACCATTCAAGCACAATCGATCATTTGCTGAATGGCTTATATTGCCTTGTTCGTTGTCTAAGGTTAGGTTTTTAGCACACCTTGATATTGCTGAAGCGCCGGAAAAATTCCAGCCACGGCCCATTAACCCGTCACCACTATTGCTGTTATAGGAAAATCCAAGCTGTGGCTGTACGCCGGCAATACCAGCAGGTATGTTTAACGGAATGCTATAAGTCGCACTCCCTGACTCGTCAACACGGAATGAGCCATTCGTCTGACCAACATAAGTGCTAGCAAAAGAGTTAAAGCAAAGAATAATACAGGTGAATATAAAGAATGAGTTGCCATATTTCATAGTAAAGTCCGTTTTACTTAGTGAAGATTAATCGTCCATTTTTTATACAGCCTAGTTGAAATTCTCAATTTGTAAACGTAGAAATAAAAAATATCGCCACACAAGTTGCCAATAATTTACTCACAGAAATGAATGCCGTAACAATAACAAGATGTTATGAGGCTATATTTTTAGTCTAAAATAATTTGAAAAAACTGGTCAGTAACTGAAGAGTTTGAACGGTGGGGGAAACTATGACCTCATTTGATGAGGTCAATAATAGTCAATTTATATATGATTAATTGTTGAAAAACACAGCGGTTTTACTTTACTGATTTTAACTCAGATATTTCCTGCGCTAGCTGATATTTTTTAACGGTTACTATTGCTTCTAAAACCTCTAAGCGTTTTTTTACTGCTGTTAATTCATTCGCCATATTTTGCTTTTCTGATTCATTTAAATAACCATTTATTTTTATGGCTAGTCCAAATACTGACAAATACAATGGGCAATGCAAACGCAAACAAAATAATCATTACAAAAATCATGCCTTCGTCCATTTTTTCTCTTCTCGTTAAATAATATATAAAGTTAACTTCAAGTACATTCCAGACCATTTTTATTTTATAATAAATACAAGAGGTTATGTTAGTGGCGCAAAGCTGACATGTGAAAAATGGTATTATTGACCAACTTTTAGTTCATATAAAAATGATTTTAGCAGCTAGTTATAGGTAGGTTCTATGCTCACAATAACGAAATCCGCACTACTGCCTATATTACTGATTCGATTTTTATCCTGACTTAGTTAACCTTAAAAAGCAGCTTAATTTAATCAAAGTACGGTATAAATCAAAAAGCCTGCAATTTGCAGGCTTTGGGTTTTGTAAAAACTTTTAGATTAGGCGGTTAATTCAAACTGATAGCTTGGTGACTTGTCGTAAGCTTGATTGATATTTGAATAAAATTGTTCAATTCGACCCGCTCTTTGATCAACGGCTAAAGGCCGACTTGGCGCAATTGTTTCTTGTGCTGATAAGGTCTGTTCTATTTGTCGATCAAAAGCTTTACTACTTTCATTATTTGCAAAGCTCTCATCACTTTGCAGTATGCTTTTGTCACGGAATAAATCACCGTCTTTATATTCTTCTTCTGTATTTTCAGCATTGGCATTCGCATTAACTAGTTCTGCTTGCGCCTCTAAAATAATACTCGCTGCTGAGGCTGCTACTCGAATATCTTGTGAAGATGGGTCAGTTGGCGCTAAAGCCGCCGCCTGAACTTTATTCATTTTAGCGATCGTTTCTTTAGGTTCGCCAGCAATCGGCGTTAAGTCTACTGAGACCTCACCTTCAACAGCGTACTTTTTACCATTGGGACCCGTTTCATATGAGTAGTTCGGCGCGCCAGTGAACGCACCACCTACTGATGCATGAGCCCTTTCATGATTACGTACTTCTTTATCGCGACTTTCTAAACTGCGAATGACTTCTTTTTCTGCTACTACTTCTGCATCAGACTTTTGAGAGTTACTTGTAGAGTCTCGGCCTTGTTTTGAATCTGCAGAGTTTTCACTATCGTTTTGTTCTGAATCTTGGCCTGAACTTTCATTGTTTCCAGCGTTACGGCCTGAGCCATTGCCAATAACATCGTTAGCAAGTTCTGCTTGCTTGCGTAAACTAGCAAAATCTACTTGTTGATTATTTTGCGCAGGTGTACGACCCCGCTCTTTATCTGAAGCAACCCCTTTTTCCGCGGCTGATTGGCTCGATGGCTCGGGCCGTGTGATGATTTCTCTTTGTTGATTATCACGGCGCAAGCTATCAGTCTGCAGGTTTACAGCAGTTTGTACGGGAACTTGATTGCTTTGTGGTGTGATATTCATAGTGGCTAAACGCGAACGTCCAGTAAAGTCCCTAGGTTTTCATCAGCTGACTCTATAACGTTAGCAGACGCTTTAGCTTGAAATTCTGCCACACGTAATTCAACCACTGATTGTGTAAGGCTTACTGTGTTGTTTGAAAGCTGAGGAGATGTATCTGAAATTTGATTACTACTTTGCCCACCTATACCATATGTTTCAGGTGTTATACCTACGTTGGTGGCTATATTTTCAGCAGCTTCATAGGCACTTTCAGTGGCTTTTTGAAAGCCTTGAAGGCCAGTATTAAAAGCGGATTGAATTTCCATAAAACTCTCCTAAATTATTACACTTGCTTATCTGTTTAATTATTGACCAAAAAAGCCAAAAAGTAAACTATGTATTTTTAGTGAAATTTTGGGCTATCCAATTCTTTAATACCACTAGAAACTCGCTTTGATGGGATATGAATGGCGCATGTGAAGCTTGTTCAAATATATAACTTTGACTATTAGGTACAATTTCATCAACTCTACTTATGACTTGTTTAGGTACTAAACCATCAAGCTTTCCGTAAAGCCTTAAAAATGGCTTATCAATCGATTGTATCTGCTCAGACAAATTTGATGTCTCTAATAAACTTAATGAATCGTCTAACACCTGTCTACTAGGTTGAGCATACTGCATAACTAGATCACGAATTGTTTTAATGTCTTGGCGTATATGTGGGCTGCCCATGGCTTGAATTTTCAAAAAATTGCTAATGGTTTTTGTCGTGTCTTGAGCTAATTGCTGGTGAAACAATGCCAATACGCTCGCTTTAATACCAGGCCAATTATCACGTTCAACAAACTGAGGAGAACTTGCAACAGTAACTAACCCTAATAATAGCTTAGGGTGTGAAATGGCTATTTGACTAGCAATTAACCCACCTAACGACCAACCAATATAAATAGCAGGTTTCCCAACCGCCAGAGTAATCAGTTCAGCTATTTCAACTAAAGAATATTCAGCCAGTTGCACCGAATTATTTGTAGCAAAACCTGGAAGATCAACGGTAATAACTTCAAAATCAGTCTGTAAATTCGCTAAGCAAGGCTGCCAAACAGCAGAGTTAAGGCCCCAACCATGAATAAACACTAGCGGAGTTCCTTGTCCTGTACTCGCAATTTTTAATTTTTGTGTCATGCTTTTTGTCATGCTTAGTGAACTCGATAACGGGTAGGCGCATAGTTTAACCAATGGATGCTAAAAATGGAATTTGGCAATACCGACAACAACAAAATATTATTAAATTTACAACGATTATTAAGCCAGCGTTTTAGCGCTTTTAGGCTAAAAATAAGCAGTTGCATTTTATGTGGTAACGCTTGCCAACATCACCCCTTACTTTGTCAGTTTTGCCAAGCAGATTTACCTTATTTTAATTATCAGCTTCTGCCTTATGACTTACTTTCTTGGCCTGCGGTGACAAAACTGATACCAAAAAAGAATTTTGATCACCTAATTGCCATTGCTCCCTATGTTTGGCCATTAGATACTTGGATTACTCAGTTAAAATATCAACATAAAACCGAGCTGGCTGAATTATTAAGCTACCTATTAATTGACCATTGGCATAACTACCTTGAGATTGAAAAAACCAATATTACCCCTGACAACACCTCAGTGTTATCGGTACCATTACATTTAAAAAAGTGGCAAACCCGTGGTTTTAATCAAGCACATCTGATAGCGCGCAAGTTTTCAAAAGCTTTTGATTACTCTTATCAAGCTAATGTAGTGATTCGTGAAAAGTGTACTGAAAATCAGGTAGGAAAATCTGGTTTAGATCGCCGAAAAAACTTAAAAAACGCTTTCGGTTTATATTTAGGTAAAGGAGAGCGTTTACCGAAAAATATCATTTTAATAGATGACGTAGTGACCACAGGAACAACCGCTAATGAGATCTGTAAATTGCTGAAAAACAGAGGAGTGCAAAGTATTACACTCCTCTGTATTAGTTTAGCCATTCCGAACTAGCTTGGCTTTACTCTGCTAAGGTTGCGCTAAACGCTTTGGCAAAAAACAAGCTGTTTGCCACTATCTTCATACTGCCTAAAAAGTAACCTCTAAAAACTAAGTCGTCGGTACTTGCAATAACTCGCCCTTTTCCAACGTTATGAGCAACAAGTGTTGGATTATTTGCTAAACGATTAACCAAGTTCTGATCTGAATAGCCACTGAGTAAAGGCGTTTTGCTATATTTTGCTACGCTAATGAAGGGTTTTGCTGTTTGCTCCATAATAATAGTGCTGTTACGGAATACGGGTAATTCACTTTGTTGATAACCGTAAGCAAGTGGATGACTAATATCTAACTCGGCTTTAAATATAGCACCGGCAATGCGCTTTCTTGCAGAGAGTTTTTCTTTATCACCATAGGTTAACTTGTCGGTATCAAACAGTTGGTCGATATGATTTTTGCTGACAAAATCAATTTTAAGTATCTCATTAGTTGATAACCATTGAGCAGCACTTTTTTGGCCAAAAATTACGCCACCATTAGCCACCCATGATGCAAACTTTCCCACTACCTGAGTACTTAAAGCCTTATATTTCCCATCCACCATAATAATATGACTGTATTCGGCTAAATCAATGGCACTTAATCTTTGCATTTCGACTACCGTTACTGGTATTTCAAGCAAGCTATCAAGGTAATAAAGCATTTCTCCTGCTTCATATTGTGAAACGCCTTTGCCTCCCACTAATAATACTTTAGGTGCCGATACTGGACGAAAAGAGCTACTGCCTATATCAATACCTTTCGCCGTTAACCCCGTATCTAAAGCGTTCAACGGTATTTGGCTTTGCGCCGCTAAGTCAGTCAAAATACTCTGCCAGTTTTCAACTTGTTGAATGCCAGCAGGTACAATAATAGTGCCTTGATTAAACGATTTAACTTTGCCATTTACTGTCGCTGAAAAGTCTTTAGTAGCGACCTTTGCTGTAATGTTGGCGTTAGTAATTTTGTTTAACAATTTAGGTGCTAAAAAGTCATGCCACTCAAATGCATAAGCGTAAGCTGATTCACTTACTTCAGTTGCTTTTGCCTCGCTAGGCTGCCAAGATTTTTCTTGTGTTTTTAAGCCCCAAGTACTACTAACTTGATCAAACTTGATATTCATTGCCAGTGGTAATGTCCAGCCTGAAACATCATAAAAAGTATTATCTTCAAAGTTTTGTTGTTGATTAAACAAAGCCTTGATTACGCGATATTGTGGCTGCTCTAACGGAATATAATAACTCTGCTCAGCAATGTATGTTAGCTCATGACGCTTATAATCTTGCTTAAGCGGATAAACCTTAATTTGATGTTGTTGTAACTTACTTAAGAAAGCTTGTAACCGATAATGGTCACTTGTTTCGGTAAAAATATAACCGTTAAAACTTTCATCACTGGCTTGTTTTTCAGCTAATTTAAAAAAGTCTCGACGATAATCTTTAAATTTAGCTTGGTTTTTCCACGCACCTTCAATAGTCGATAACGATGTTAATACATGATTTTGAATACCGTATTCAAAGGTTAATAAACCATTAACCGTTTGTTGTTGAAAACCACGACTACTGGCTTGTTCAAACAACACACCAATGCCGCCATTGATATCAGGATAAGTTGAGCCTTTTCCATAATAAAAATCATCGAAGCTTTCTTCGCTGTAATATAAGCGTTCTTTTTTATCGAGCGCTTTTGCATGATAAGTTGCTAACAACTGTGTTAATTCGGTATTTTTTTCCGGTGTTAAAGGGTGGGTTCGTGTTGGAATGCCAGGCTGAAAAAAATAACTACCGTTCGCGCCCATTTCATGAAAGTCACCCAGCACATTTGGTTGATATTGATGAAAATAGGGTAAGCGATTTTGGCTTTCTTTTTGCGATAAAAGCAACCAATCTCGGTTTAAGTCAAAACCAAAATGATTAGTACGACCAGTACGCCAATTTTGATGATGTTCAATATGGTTTGGATCAGGGTTCTCGGCGATCCCACGATGTGTAGTTACCCAATTAACAAATCTGTCCATACCGTCAGGGTTAAGACTTGGCTCTATAACGATAATAGTGTCGTTGAGCATATCGGCAACAGCTTTATCTTGTGAGGCAGCTAAATGATATGCAACCACCATGGCGGCATTGGTACCACTGATTTCATCGCCATGCACACTATAGCCTAGCCAGACCACAATAGGATCTTTAGATGACGCTGCTATATTTGAGCGCCTTGCTAAAATTTCATCAATATTATTAAGATTATCGGGGCTAGAAATCGTCAGCAAAACTTGTGAACGAAATTGCGTGGTTCGACCCATCTCCTCAATATTAACTCGATCAGAAGCTACTGCCACTTTTTGTAAATAACTTAATACTTGGTCATGACGAGGGTGACGTTCACCGATACCAAAACCTAAAGTAGACTCTGGCGTAGGTATTTTCTGATTATAAACACTATCACTGGGTAAATAAGTACTCACATTCGCACTGAACACAGCAAACGAGGTGCTTAATAAAAAAAATATTACAATTCGACAACACGATAAGAACATAAAGGCTTTCCTTAATTGATTACTGATAAAATAACAAAATTATGCCTTTTGAACTAGTTATCTTCATATAATTAATCGTTTATCTACAAGCTTTATCCCTTTTCAGATTAGGAGTATATAAATTATGCCATCTAGGACTAGCGCCAAACGACTGAGAAGAGTAAAATGGTGATACTTGAGTAAAATAGTCGGGTATTGAAAACTCAATCCCTGTAAAAAGTTCCACCCAGTAGTGAGAGTAAAATAGTATGATGGTTAACATTTCAGAAACTGCACAAGAACATTTTGTAAAACTACTTTCTGGTCAAGCAGAAGGTACAAGTATCCGTGTGTTTGTTGTAAACCCGGGCACAGCAAGCGCAGAATGTGGTGTATCGTACTGTCCAGCTGACGCTGTAGAAGCTGACGATATTGAACTAAAATTTGAGCATTTTTCAGCTTATATCGATGCCGATAGTAAATTATTTTTAGAAGAAGCTGAAATTGATTTTACCACAGATCAAATGGGCTCTCAGTTAACGCTAAAAGCGCCAAATGCTAAATTGCGTAAAGTTGGTGATGACGCTCCTTTGTTCGAACGTGTTGATTACTTTTTAAAAGCTGAAGTAAATCCGCAACTTGCTGGCCATGGCGGCGAATGTACATTAATGGAAATTACCGAAGACGGCTATGCTGTCTTGCAATTTGGCGGCGGCTGTAATGGTTGTGCTCAAATTGATGTTACGGTAAAAGACGGCATTGAAAAGCAATTAATCGACATGATGGGCGATGAAATTAAAGGTGTTAAAGATATGACTGAACACGAACGTGGTGAACATTCATATTACTAATCACATTTAGTATTCGTTAGTTTAGTAATGTCATTATTAGAAAAGCTAGGCCAAGACCCTCAACGCAGCATGCAGCGTTTTCTCAGAGGACTTGGCCTTTTTATTATTGGTGCCTGCTTTATTTTTTTAGGGCTTTACCAAAGTCATATTTGGCAAATAATAGGCATTGCGATCTTAGCTATCGGTTGTCTGCTCGCTATTTACGGCTACCTCGGGTTATTTGCTAATCGTTTGTATCATATTTTTAATCGCACTAAACCTTAGATAAAACCATAAGCATGCAGACTCATTAAAAAGCATGTTTATTTCGTTGATAGTGCCAAGCCAACGTTACTCCACGCGCTAACATAAAAACAGAAAATGCAGCCCACAATCCATGATTACCATAATCTTGTAATAACCACCACACCGGAAAGAAACAACCAAAAGTAGCAATTAACATGCTGTTTCTCATAATATGTGCTTGCATTAATCCCACATACACACCGTCGTATAAATAACACCAACAAGCGAGTATGGGCAGCGCTACAATCCAGAATAAATGCTGTTGTGCATAATCAACAACCTCGGTTATATTTGAAATGGTTGTAATAAAATAATTACCCGCTAGATAAAACATTAAGCTATAAGCCAGAGCAAAGATGCCGGTCCAACATAGTGCGATATTCACGCTGACAAACATATTTTTTTGGTTATTTTCACCTTTTGCTTTACCCACCATAACTTCGGCAGCATTCGCGATACCGTCTAAACCGAACGATATTAATAACAAAAAGTTCATCAATATCGCATTGGCCGCTATGACATCATCACCTAGTCGTGCACCTTGAAAAGTCATAAATACAAAGCAAACTTCTAAGCATAAAGTACGAATTAATATATCTCGATTAAGCTTAAAATAGCTAAGTAATGCCGAGCGCTCTAACACCGCCTCAAAAAGTTGCTGTGCATTGGTAAACAAGCCAATAAATTTGTGCTGAAAGTTTTTAAATACAAAGATTAACCCTATAATTAAGCCACTGTATTCTGAAATTAAGGTCGCCAATGCCACACCTTTAACTTGCCATTCAAAACCAATAACAAACAGTAGATCTAAGCCTAAATTAATTAAATTTGTCGTAATAACTAACCACATCACCGCTTTCGCTTGGTGATTGCCAAGTAGCCAGCCCATAATGACTAAATTCGCCAATGCCGCAGGCAAGCCCCATACACGCACTTCACTATATTCTCGAGCATAAAACTGAACTTGCTCAGAGCCTCCAGCGAGTGAAAGTGCTATATCTAGATAAACGCCTTGCAGCAGAATAACCACCAAGCCAACGGTGAAAGCAACAATGATACCGCGGAGTAATATTAAGCAGTTTGATTGATCATTTTGTTGACCAAACGCTTGTGCCGACAAGCCCGTTGTCGACATTCTCAAAAAACCACAAAGCCAAGTAATGACCGTAATAATCATCGCCCCGACCGTACTTCCACCCAAATAATAAGCATGAGATAAGTGCCCGATAACTGCAGTATCAACCAAGCCTAATAAAGGTGCGGTTATATTTGATAAAATCATCGGTAAAGCGAGTACGAACAATTGCTTATGCCGATCTAAATCATTGAATTTCAAAAAAGCTGACCTTTATTGTTAATTGGGCTATATAAAGTGTTAAAAAAAAGCTATTTTACGCCTGTCTTTAATTTCCCATATTTTGCAGGAAGATTACCATGAAATACCGTCTCTTGGCAGCGTTGTGCTTTTGCATACATTTCACCAGTTTTGCTACTGTTATTTTACAATATCATCATGTTAGTGAAGACACTCCAGCTAGCACTAGCATTACCCCCGAACAATTTTCAAAACATATGCAATATCTTAAAGACAATAACTTTAAAGTAATTGCCTTATCCACCTTAATGGACGCTATTAAGCAGCAACAAGCTTTACCCGATAAAACGGTAGTGATCACCTTTGATGATGCTTATATCAACATTTTAACCAATGGTAAGCCAATTTTAGACAAGTATAACTTTCCTTTTACCATCTTTATCAACCCGGGGATGGTAGGACAGAACACTTCACATTTTCTATCATGGCAACAATTAAAAGTGATGGCTGATGACGGTGTAATTATTGCCAACCATGGCATGCACCATGATTCGTTAGCCCGAACGCCAGACGGAATGACCACCCAAGCTTGGTTAGCCAAAAATACAGAAACGCTATTACGTGCTGAAGAAATGATTAAAGCAGAAACTGGCCAGAGCTGGCGCTACTTTGCCTATCCTTATGGTGAGTTCAGTCCAGAAGTTCAACAATGGGTACGTGATAATAACTTTGTTGCATTTTCACAGCAATCTGGGGCTGTTAGTTTGAATACTGACGTGACCAGTATTCCGCGATTTCCTGCTTCGCAACCCTACGACCAACTTTCAAGCCTGCGAGATAAGCTAGAGTCATTACCTTTTAACATTCAGCTTAAAGGCGACAATCTACAAACCATCTTTGAGCAAGGTCAATCTTCTTCACTAACCGTTAATGTGGAAGTTGATGACTTTGAACCTGATCAGCTACATTGTTATATTTCTGGCTTAGGCCGACAAAAAATTGAATGGCAAAACGACGAAAGCTTTACCATTAATTTTAGTTCGCCATTACAGCCAGGTCGTGTACGCTGTAATTGTACTGCACCGAGTATTAGTGAACCTGGTAGATATTATTGGTTTTCAAAACCTTGGTTTATTCTCAAAGAAAATCGAGAATGGTATCCGTTATAAATAAGACAGAATAAACTGTGAGTAGCGAAGTTATCAGCTCGGCATTTATGTGGAAAATAGTTTAAAAACTTCACCTCATAAATACCGAGTTTAATTTTGTTGTTGCTTTAAACTTAACTCAATATAACGCGACTATTTTTGCAAAATCACTTACAAGTTTATTACCTTCAATCACCGGCACTTCACCCAACGCTTGTTTTGGCTTAAAAATAGCTTCTACTTTGCCATCAGGATTAATTAATACTAATGATGCACTGTGATCAACTAAGTAGTTAGTTACTGTTGCTCCGTGGTTTTCTATGGCATCACTATTCAATTGCAGATCAACTTCAGGCTCAGTAATCGCATACATTAAACCTAAGTTTCTCGCGAATGGAAATAATGCCCCATGATCACCATGCAAAGCTTTAAATTCAGGATTAAAATAACCAATATAACTTGCAAGCTTTTCTTGCGTATCACGTTTAGGGTCAACAGAAACTAGCAAAACTTGGTTGTTATTTGTTATCGCTTGTAAATCATCGTAGATAAAGTTCAGTTCTTGCAGTGTTGTTGGGCAAACATCAGGGCAAGATGTATAACCAAAAAACACCCAGTTCCACTTACCTTTGAGCGACTCATTATTGAACTTTTCGCCGAGATGATCAGTTAACTCAAAGGTTTTTATATCTCGTGCTTGTTGATAATGTAAGGCAAATTCAACTGGCGCCTTTTGGTTTAACTGACCAAATAACACGATACCGGCCGCAAGTGCACCTAATGCAACTATCAAGGTAACTATTTTGTTCATTAGCCGGTAACCGGTAATAAGTAGTGATCGAGTAAGAGAATAATAAATAATGCCATTAAATGCACAATAGAAAACTTAAAAGTATCCATGGCAGTTTCTTCATCAGCATGAAATTTTAATTTCCAAGCATAAGCAAAAAACACCAAGTTTAAAACCACTGCACCAATTAAATATAACCAATTACTCATACCGACTAAATACGGTAATAAACCCACAACAAACAGCAATACCGTATACAGTAAAATTTGAGTTTTAGTGAAGTTTACTCCGTGAGTAACCGGCAGCATAGGAATGTTAACTTTGGCATATTCGTCTTTTCGATGAATAGCTAACGCCCAAAAATGAGGTGGTGTCCAAGTGAATATCAAAAGTACTAATAATAGCGCATTGGGGTGTACTTCATTGGTCATTGCTGTCCAACCCAATAAAGGGGGAATCGCTCCAGCTAAACCGCCAATGGTTATATTTTGAGGGGTAGCGCGCTTTAAATACATAGTATAAATAAAGCTATAACCTACAAGACCTGAGAAGGTTAACCAAGCAGTGAGCGGGTTGACTAACGCATATAAAACGATAAAGCCTACCACGGCTAAACTGATCGCGAAGATGGTGGCGCTGCGTGCAGTAAGCCTGCCGTTTGGTAATGGTCGATTATAAGTTCGCCCCATCACTTTATCTATACGTTCATCTACAATGTGGTTAATGGCAGCGGCGGCTGAAGACAAAAAGCCAATGCCTATCATGGATGGCACTAAAACCTGCCAAGGAATAACGCCAGGCACAGATAAACACATGCCCACTAAAGCCGTTAACACTAACAATGCCACTACGCGTGGTTTTGTTATTTCATAATAATCACGCCAAATGGGCGTACTAGGTGCGCTATGACTCGCTTCTACCGTGTTGCTTTGACTCATATTATGCCCCTAAATTTTCCGTTTTAAACTGTATGTCATAGTAATTAATGACATCATTAACATGGCAGCAACCACGTTGTGACTTACCGCTACACTTAACGGTAATGAAAACCAAACATTACTTATCCCTAAGCCAACTTGTACGCTAAGAATAAAACCTAAACTCAATGAAGCATTTCTAAAAAATGGTGACTGAGCTTTACGGTATATACTGATAGCAAACCATAATAAATAAAGCGTTGTTACTATAGCACCAATGCGATGCATCACATGAATGGTTAAACGCGACGCATGATCTAAATGACCAAATTCGTAACTATCTTTCTCTGGCGGTATTAGATCTAACGCATGTTCAAAATTTAGCTGATCCATCCAACCAGCTTGACAAATAGGTAGCTCAGTACAGGTTAGCGCGGCGTAATTTGACGATGTCCAACCACCTAAACTAATTTGCCCAACTAAAATAATAATACCTAACACACCAAACTTAGCATATTTTTTTAAAGCAACATCACCGCCGGGTACTCGATAATCTCCCAAACGCAAATACAGTAAAAACAATAAGCATAAAGTGGTAAAGCCCCCGAGCAGATGCCCCATGACAACCACAGGCATTAACATCATGGTGACGGTCCACATGCCAAGTGCGGCTTGAAATATCACCACTAACAAAATTAAAATAGGCAAACCCACGGGGCCACCATGCGCTCGACGTTTAATCGACAAAAAGGCAATAATTAGAATTAAAAAACCTAAGGCGCCAGCAAAGTAACGATGAATCATTTCGTTCCAAGCTTTGTGATGCTCTACTGGGCGATCAGGGAATGCTTTTTCAGCAGCCAAAATTTGTTCACTTGTTTTTGGCACGTCAATAAAACCGTAACAGCCTGGCCAATCAGGGCAACCAAGTCCGGCGTGAGTTAATCGAGTATAAGCACCTAAACTGACCACAACTATGGCTAATAAAATGCTAACAAAAACGAGTTTTTTAATATCCGATGAGCTTTGTGTTCTCATATTAGCCAATCCTTGAATATTTTAACAACTTCTTAAAGTCGGCTAATATTGACTTACCAAAGTGCGGCAATTGCTCATGACTTTTTGGCGGTATATGGCTTAAAATGACATTGCCTAGTGGATCAACAATAAGCACTTGTGACTGGGTAATCTCAACTTTAGCTAATGCAGGCATAGCTTGAATGTGCCATTTCTTAATATTAATTTTTTCAGCTTGTGCTGGACTTAAATCTTGTTGAGTTAAAGCGATAGGTTTAACACGCGGCATTTCTTTACCAAGTGCTATATAGGTATTGTTAACGCTGACTAAAACTTTTTCACATTGTTCATCACATGTTGCTGGTAAGGTGTATAACATCAACCATTGGTGATCAAAATCGTCTACATTTAGCCCAAGTTTTGCCAAAGTCAGTTCATTATCAATTAACTGCCCTTGGTTGGTGACACCATAATTAAACCATTGTTGGTTTAGTGCTAATTTAGCTAGCACAATCGGGATAATAAATACCGCTAAGAGAATTAACATACTGCGGCGCGATTTATTTAACTCTGAAGAACTCATACAACTCAGCCTTTTATTCTTATTATTTGATTTCGGTATTTTCTACTCTACTTACTCATTTTTATTTCAGATTATTTTAGTCATTTATGATGGATCTTTTTTACTCATTTTTATAGCGGCCCAAATCATTAAACTTATCCAAGCTAATGCCAAGCTAAACCATTGAAAAGCATATCCTCGATGTTTTTCAGGTGGCATTACGATCGGCTGCCAATTTTTTTTATATCCTATAGACTCTTTTTTATCTAAGTAAACCACAAAGGGCAATAGTTTCTTGTTGATTAATTGCGAAAACTTATCGATTTCTATTTGTTGTACTCGCAGCGGCCAGTTTGAATCAGTGAAATTTTGCGCTTGTAATTGAATACCCACTTCAATTTCTCGAACATGACCTGTCATGGTATGTTGACCACTAACAGGTAATATCTCAGGTAATACACTTCGGTCAATCGAGCCTTGCACCCAACCTAAGTTAACTAAAATAGCAGCGCCGTTACTTTCAATAATTTGATATACCCGATAGCCTAAGCGCCCTTTATCAGGCTGATTATCAAGCAGAAAAACTTTATCAGCATCAAAATTCCCACTTACCTCTATGGGTAAATCATTAATTCCGTCTTGCAAGCCTTTAAGCGCTAATATTTGCTCTAACGATAATGCGTTGCGTTGGCTTAACGTTTTAATGCGTTGTTGACGTTGCTCTTTTTCAAAAGCCCGTTCAATTTGCCAAAATCCGAGCTTGATTAATAACGAAAATACTAGCATGGTAAATATAACCATCGGCCAATTAAGTTGTTTTAACTTGTGCTGAATTAATACCAGATTCATAGACTACCGCATGTTCACTAACTAAAAACAGACTATAAAAGAGAGAATGTTGTGTTAATTAAAATTATTGTTGTCGGCTTATTAGCCTTTATGATTTACAACTTGTTTAGAGCATTATTTATCATGAATAAAAATGATTCCGACAAGCCACCTATGTCTAAATATATCGGCCGTAGAGTTATAACATCCGTCGTCATCATTTTATTGCTTGTTATCGGTATATTTACTGGGGTTATCACGCCTAATCCACGCCCCTTTTAAATAATGAAAGGTACGATATTGATAATATCGTACCTTCAATAACTTACTCAATTTTGTCGTTATTAAATACTTTAGATAATATAAACAAAAACAAACAGTATTACCCAAACTACATCAACAAAATGCCAATACCAACTTGCGGCTTGGAATGCAAAATGGTTTTTCGGTGTAAAATGTCCCTTAAATACTCGAATTAACATCACTAACAACATGATGGTACCCAAGGTTACGTGCATACCATGAAAGCCGGTTAGCAAGTAAAAGGTATTACCGTAAATGCCACTGTCTAAATACAGTTTCATTTCATCAGCATAGCCATGCGCATATTCTAGGCCTTGGCAAAACAGAAAAACAATACCTAAAACTACCGTTAAACCTAACCAAAACTTTAATAATCCACGTTTTTCTTGTTCTAATGAAACATGTGCAAAATGTGCAGTAATTGATGACGTTAACAATAAAATGGTGTTAATTAATGGTAAACCATACCAACCCATAGCGGTCGTTTCAGTGCCATCAGGTGTTTTTATTAACGGCCAAGTTGCGGTAAATTCAGGCCATAGTATAGCGGCTGTTGCAGCATTATTGCCTGCACCGTCAAGCCAAGGCACAGAGAAAGTACGAGCATAAAGTAACGCACCAAAAAATGCCGCAAAAAACATGACTTCTGAAAAGATGAACCAACTCATACCTTGACGGAATGAATTATCCATTTGACGACTATATTTTCCAGCCATTGACTCGGTAATAACATTATTGAACCAGCCAAAAACCATATAAATAATCAATGCGACACCAGCCAGTAAAACCCAGCCACCGCCTGCATTTTCAGGATTATTTAAATTTGAGACATAATTGCCAGCACCCACGGCAATCAAAAACAGCGCTACAGCCCCAATTATTGGCCATTTGCTTTGCGCTGGTACGTAATAACTTTCGTATTCTTTTGTCGTCATTGTTGTTCCCCTCATTTAAGTGCTAAGCACTTAAGAATCAACTGAGCTTGTAATATCGTATAAGGTGTAAGACAGGGTGATAGTAGATACGTCATCGGGTAAGTCTACATCAACATAAAATTGTAAACCCATTTCAACATCTTCACTGGCTTTTAACGGCTGATTATTAAAACAAAAGCACTCTATCTTTTGAAAATAAATCGCAGCCCGCCCTGGTGATACTGACGGCACAGCTTGGCCGATAATATCGTTTACAGACTCATTTTTTGCGTAAAATGTAACGACTTTACGCTCACCTGGGTGCACTTTCACTTCGTTAATCATTGGCTCAAACCGCCAAGGAATACCTTTAGCTGTTCGAGTCAAAAATTGCACGGTAATCGTACGTTCGGTATCTATCGATACAGCATCGTAACTTGCTGCCACGTTAGAGGTTTTTCCATTCAACCCAGTGATATCACAAAACACGTCATATAACGGTACCATCGCAAAACCAAAACCAAACATACCAAAAACGATTAACATCAGCTTTTTTACTGTTTTTTTCACTGACGCATCATGCGTTTTTGCTTGCGCTTGTTCTGACAACTTGTTTTGCGATTCACCGTTAGTCATTTTATTTCCAATTAATCAATTTTTGGTGGTGTTTCAAAAGTATGGTATGGCGCAGGGCTAGGCACTGTCCATTCCAATCCTTCTGCGCCATCCCAAGGTTTCGCAGGAGCTTTTTCTCCGCCTCTAATACACTTGATAACCAACACCAAGAAAATTAATTGCGAAATACCAAAAGCAAAACCACCAATACTGACCCACTTATTAAAATCTGCAAACTGCAAAGCGTAATCAGGAATACGACGAGGCATGCCCGCTAATCCTAAAAAGTGCATTGGGAAGAACAATAAGTTAACTGAGATCAATGAACACCAAAAATGCCATTTACTTAAGGTGTCGTTGTACATGTAACCCGTCCATTTTGGTAACCAGTAGTATGCGCCAGCAAAAATAGAGAATAGCGCACCTGTAACCAATACATAATGGAAATGAGCAACAACAAAGTAAGTATCATGATATTGAAAATCCACTGGAGTCATCGCTAGCATCAAGCCAGAAAAACCACCAATAGTGAACAAAATCACGAAGGCAATAGAGAATAACATTGGCGTTTCAAAGCTAATTGAACCGCGCCACATAGTTGCAGCCCAGTTAAAGACCTTAACACCCGTAGGTACGGCAATTAACATGGTGCAATACATAAAGAATAATTCACCAAATAGCGGCATACCCGTGGTAAACATGTGATGCGCCCAAACGATAAACGATAAGAATGCAATTGATGCAGTCGCGTAAACCATTGAACTATAACCAAAGAGTTTTTTACGTGAAAATGCTGGAATGGTAGTAGATACAATACCAAAGGCTGGCAAAATCATGATGTAAACTTCAGGATGACCAAAGAACCAGAATATATGCTGGAACATTACAGGGTCACCACCACCGGCGGCATCAAAGAAGCTGGTGCCAAAGTAGGTATCGGTTAACACCATAGTGACGGTACCCGCGAGCACCGGCATTACCGCAATTAACAAGTAAGCTGTGATGAAAAATGTCCAAACAAATAATGGCATTTTCATGTAGGTCATACCTGGCGCACGCATATTCATAATGGTAACAACGATGTTAATCGCGCCCATAATTGAGGAAATCCCCATAATATGTACCGCAAATACAAACAGCGCCGTACTACCGT
This sequence comes from Colwellia sp. Arc7-D, assembly GCF_003061515.1. Taxonomy (NCBI): domain Bacteria; kingdom Pseudomonadati; phylum Pseudomonadota; class Gammaproteobacteria; order Alteromonadales; family Colwelliaceae; genus Colwellia; species Colwellia sp. Arc7-D. Next base: position 126,517 of record NZ_CP028924.1, on the reverse strand, counting down.
TACTGTATGTCGTTGATAATGGTGCGTAGAAAGTCCAACCAAAGTTAGGCGCGCCACTTTCTAAAAAGAAAGTCGACAATAAAATAGCGAAAGCAAATGGTAGTATCCAAAAGCTCCAGTTATTCAAGCGTGGCAATGCCATATCTGGCGCGCCAACCATCATAGGTAGCATCCAGTTAGCTAAACCAGTAAAGGCTGGCATTATTGCGCCGAAAACCATAATAAGACCGTGAACCGTGGTCATTTGGTTAAAGAAGTCAGGCTCAATTATTTGTAATCCTGGCTGAAATAGCTCAGCGCGGATAACCAACGCCATTACACCGCCAGTTAAGAACATAATAAATGAGAACCATAAGTACATCGAACCGATATCTTTATGGTTAGTGGTATATAACCAGCGTTTCAGGCCGGTCATTTTATGATCATGGTGCTCACCGTCATGTGAATCATGTTCGGATTGATCATTAATTACATCTGTAGTCATTATAACGCCTCCCTACTTCGCGCTAGCAGCAACATCTGCTGGCTGGACTAAATCACCGGTGTTGTTACCCCAAGCATTACGCTCATAAGTTACAACCGCAGCAATTTGCGTTTTAGTTAATTGGCCAGAAAATGCAGCCATTGCTGGATTTTTCTTGCTACCATTGAGAACCATGTCGATATGAACTGTTACGTCGCCCTTAGCAATTACACTATCTTTAAGTGCTGGAAATACTGGTGCCATACCAGCTCCACTCGCTTGATGACATGCAGCACATGCGGTCATGTAAACTTCTTCACCCATGGTCATTAATTCATCTTTGCTATAAACCTTGGCTAAATCTTCTTCAGGCATAATGTCGTCAATAACGTCAGTAACTTGCTCTGTTACATCTTCTACTACATCTTCAACAACATCTAAAATACCGGTACTTGCGGCGCCCGACACTGCTTTTACGTCAGCAGCTTGCACAGCATCACCCGTATTGTTACCCCAAGCATTACGCTCGTAAGTAACGACTGCAGCAATTTCTTTTAAGCTTAATTGCTTGCCGTAACCTTGCATACCTGTACCAGCTTTACCGTTAAACACTATATCTATGTGCTCACTTGCTGGACCTGTTGTAGCAACAGCACTGCCTTTAAGGGCAGGAAATGCTGGAGGTAAACCTTGACCGCTAACTTGATGACAAGCAGCACAATAAGCAGTGTAAGTTGTTTCACCGAGTTGCATTAGCTCTTCTAGAGGAACAGAAGCATTTAACGAAGCCGCTTCAGCAGCTGCTGCGTTTGCCTTCAATTGTTTTTGTTCATCAAGCCAAATCGCATAATCAGCTTCTGATTTAACTTCAACCACAATCGGCATAAAACCGTGATCTTTACCACACAACTCAGCACATTGACCGCGATAAATACCAGGTTCATCTACTTTCGTCCAAGCTTCATTAATAAAGCCAGGGTTAGCATCTTGTTTAACCGCAAATGCCGGTACCCACCAAGCGTGAATAACATCATCAGAAGTAATAACAAACCGTACTTTTTTATTGGTTGGAATAACTAAATGACGATCAACTTCTAACAGGTAGTTTTCACCTTTCTCTGCTGAAGTACCGTCTTGGTTTTCATACTGCTCGCGCGGAGTAGAAAGTACTGAATAGAATTCGAGATCTTGATCGAAATACTTATAATGCCATTTCCACTGAGAACCAGTAACTTGAATCGTCAAATCCGCATCATCGTTATTTTCCATATCAATGAGCGTAATAGTGGCAGGAACAGCCATCGCGATTAGAATAACGACAGGAATTGCCGTCCAAAGAATTTCAACTTTTGTGCTTTCATGGAAGGTTGATGGTTTAAAGCCTTTTGATTTACGGTGAAAAACCATAGACCAAAACATGGCACCAAATACCACAACACCAATAGCAGTACAGATATAGAGTACCAGCATATGTAAATCATATACGTCTCTACTGACATCCGTAACGCCCTTGGTCAAATTCAGTGGCATATCTGCCCAAACCGAACTGGACAACAAGCCCCCTAGCAACAGCAAACCTAGGTTACGTCTCTTCACTCGACATCTCCTTCACCCTTTTGAGGCAAAACAACACAGATTCATCATGAAAGCTGACTGTTTTGCGCATACATTTATTATTATTTAAGTGACGCATTAACAGACAACCGTCAATTACGCCCTATTGTTATGTTTGTACGTTTTCTAGACTAGAATTACTTAAAACTTGATCGGGGTCAAATTAAAATTTCAAAAGCATGAAAAATAAAAACCAATAAATACAATAGAGTATTAACCCTAAACTAAGCGAAGCGTCCATTTTTAAAAGGGTATGTAGAATGTTTGTTTTTTGTTCTGAGATGTTTTTTTGTACTGAATAATAAATAATCAGCCACACAATGCGCTGTATAAAAAACCTGCATAAAGCCGATTTTACGAGCGAATAGCACAATAACTCAGTTTAAAAAAGTAAGTGGGATAATGTATGACCAAATATAAGCAAAAGCAGATTTAAACGCTTAGTTTAAATCTGCTTAATGTTACGGGAAATGAAGAGAAAATAATTAAAGTAGATGAATAAGTGATTACATCCAATCGGCCCGATCGAATTACACCCACTGCCAATCCTTCAATATTAAATTGTTGAGATGTTAAATCCACTTTAATAGGTGAAAAATCGTCGTTTTCAGCATGTAAATAAACCACATTGCCTTCACGTTTAAAGCGCTTAACCGTAACATCATCTTCAACACGAGCAACAATTACTTGGCCATTTTGTACATCTGTTGTTTGATGAACCGCTAGTAGGTCACCATCAAAAATACCTATATTTTTCATACTTTCGCCGCTAACACGTAATAAATAATCAGCCGCAGGATGAAATAGACTGCCATCAATTTTATAGTGCTGCTCTACATGCTCTTGCGCTAAAATAGGCTCCCCTGCTGCAACTCGTCCAACAAGTGGTAATCCATCTTCTTGTATAAATTCTTCTGCAAGGCGAATACCGCGTGATGTACCGGGCAGCATTTCTATATAGCCCTTTTTAGCTAATGCTTTTAAATGCTCTTCTGCTGCATTGGCTGACTTAAAGCCAAAGTTAGTCGCAATTTCAGCTCGCGTTGGTGGCATACCTGTATCTGAAATTTTTTCTCTAATCAGATCAAATATCTGCTGTTGTCTTGGTGTTAAAGGGCGCATTTATATTCCTTAAGCGACTGAAGGTTAAGCCTGTATTTTTAAACAGTATTACTGTTATTGTATACAGGCTTAGAGTAAACGCAAGATCTTATTGTTCAATGAATAATCGAGTCAGCTGATTTTAATGAAAGTTAGCGTTTTTTATTGTTTAAACATGCCATCGACAAATCAATTTTATCAATGATAAATAGATTAATTCAGGCATTGATGGTTTTAAGATTATTGAATAATGTAGTATTGCCATAGTGCTAAATTCCATCGGAGTAAAAATGCTATCTAAAGTCATTAATTTTAAAGATAAGTTTACTAAATTTTCCGACCATTGGTCCCCTCGTGTAATCGCTGAAATGAATGATTACCAATTTAAATTAGTTAAAGTTGAAGGTGAGTTTGTTTGGCATAACCACCCTGATACTGATGAGGTTTTTATTGTGATTGAAGGTGAACTTAATATCGAATTACCAGATGGTGTTGTCACCCTATCCTCGGGCGAATTATTTGTAATACCTAAAGGTATTGAACATAAGCCCGTTGCTAATAAAGAATGTAAAATTATGATAATAGAGCCCAAAGGTGTCGTTAATACGGGTGATGAAACCACTAACCTCACCGCTCAAAATAACCTATGGGTATAATTTATCAGACTGATGATGAGTTTTTTAATGAGTGATGGATTGAGTATCATGGATTTTCAACAGACAAGACCAGATAAAGCTAATGATGACGTTTAGTTCATTCAAAACGAACAAATTCATTGTAAGAATTAACATATTTTGTACTGAAAGTTTACTTCTCTGCATTCACTCTTTTTAAATAAATGCCTACAGCGCTTTGAGCTCATTGCATATTTTAGTGCAATGTAGCCAAAGCTATGTGCTTAAGTTAAAATCTATTAACTATTAAATTTCTTATTGCCATAGATTTTAACAATGATAAAAATACGAGATCTCGAATACTTAACAGCTATCGCGCAATACAAGCACTTTGGACATGCAGCAGATGCTTGCTTTGTAAGCCAGCCTACCTTAAGTGGGCAAATTCAGAAGTTAGAACAACGACTTAAGTTAACGCTAATTGAGCGACAACCTCGTAACGTAATGCTAACGCCGGCAGGCGAGAAACTCGTTCAACAAGCCCAGCAAGTACTAAACGCAGCAAATAACTTTGAAGAAGCGGCTAAAGCTTTATTAGATCCCCTTTCGGGTGATTTGCACATAGGTTTAATCCCCACGCTAGCACCTTATATACTGCCGCATATTATGCCAGCGCTGAACAGTAACCTAACAAAAATAAACTTCTATCTTCATGAAAATAGAACGCAAGATTTATTACAACAGTTGGAAACAGGCAAGCTCGATATTTTAATTTTGCCTTGGCTACCAGAAATGGCACGTTTTGAACGATATGATTTATTTACCGAGCCTTTAGTCATGACAACGTCTGCATCACATCCTCTGGCTAATAGATCTACCGTAACGTTTGATGATTTACACAATCAAAAAATTCTTACTTTAGAAGATGGGCATTGTTTAAGAGACCAAGCTATGGGTTATTGTTTTAGTGCTGGGGCTGAAGAAGATCATAGTTTTCGAGCTACTAGCCTTGAAACTTTGCGTTACATGGTGGCAAGTAATATGGGAATTACATTAATGCCGCAGCTAGCGACTATGAATTATGCACCACAAAAACATATACATTATATTCCGTTTCAACATCCACAACCTATGCGCGAAATTGTCTTACTTTGCCGAACTGGCTACGCAAGAATGGAGAGTGTTAGAGCCGTTGTTAGTCATATTCGCTTTGCCGTAAAGGGCTTATTGGATTAATAATTTTATTTAAAGGCTTTGCTTAATAATTTTATTTAACAATTTTTGAGCAAAGGTTTTCTGTGATCACTCGCTAGCTAAAAACTAGACAACAAAAAACGCTATTGCTTATCACAATAGCGTTTTTATAACTAAAGCTACCCAAAACTATGCGGCAACGTCGTTAATACCTTTATCTTCAAGTGGATTTGGTGTTCTTATTAAGTAATCAAATGCACCTAACGCAGCTGTTGCGCCACTTCCCATGGCAATAATAATTTGTTTAAAAGGTGTGTTAGTTACATCTCCAGCGGCATAAACACCTGCGAGATTAGTTTCACCCTTTTGATTAATAATAACTTCACCACGCTCGGTTAAATCAACGCTACCTTTTAAAAATTGAGAATTAGGTACCAAACCAATTTGAACAAATATACCGGCAAGTTCTATGGTTTCTTGCACATTGGTGGCACGATTAAGGTAGTTTAGCCCAGTAACATGCTTGCCATTACCTAATACTTCCGTGGTTTGAGCATTAACAATGATGTCAATATTCGACATCGAACGTGCTTTATTTTGCAATATTGCATCAGCACGTAATTTACTATCAAACTCTAATACCGTTACGTGTTCAACAAGTCCGGCTAGATCAATTGCCGCCTCTATACCTGAATTTCCGCCGCCGATCACCGCAACTGATTTACCTTTGAACAAAGGACCATCACAATGAGGACAATAAGCCACGCCTTTACCACGATATTCCTGCTCGCCAGTTACGTTCATTTCTCTCCATCTTGCCCCTGTGGCAATTATGGTAGAACGTGTTTGTAAGGTGGCACCATTTTCTAGTTCCACAGTAATTAGACCACCTTCAACATCGCTTTCGATAATGTTTTTTACTCGCTGATTATTCATAATATCAACATCGTAGTCGTTAACATGCGCCTCTAAACTCGCGACTAACTTTGGACCTTCAGTCGCACTGACTGAGATAAAGTTCTCAATTGCCATAGTATCTTGCACTTGGCCACCAAATTTATCGGCAACTATACCCGTGCGAATACCTTTACGTGCACTATATATCGCTGATGCTGCGCCTGCAGGTCCGCCACCAATCACTAATAAGTCAAAAGCGGCTTTATTGTTTATGGTTTTTGCCTGTCTCGCACCCGCATTGGTATCTACTTTATTTAAAATTTCGGTTACTGTCATACGGCCTTGCCCAAACGCTTTACCATTTAGATATACGGCAGGAACCGATAAAATATCGCGTTTGTACACTTCTTCTTGGAATAAAGCGCCATCCACCATCACATGTTGAATTTGTGGATTAATTGCTGCCATCATATTCAAAGCTTGCACTACATCAGGACAATTTTGACAGCTTAAAGAGATGTAGGTTTCAAAGCTATAGTTGCCTTCCAGTGCTGCCACTTGCTCAATAACCGCTTTATCAAGTTTTATTGGATGGCCGCCGCTGTGCAACAAGGCTAGTACTAATGAAGTGAATTCATGCCCCATAGGTACTCCGGCAAAACGCATTTCGCCACCTGTTTTAACTGACTTTACTAACATTGATGGCACGCGTTCGTTACTTGCATCAGCTTCAACAACCGTTACTAATGCTGACATTTGTGCAATTTCTGCCACCAAGGCATTTAATTCTTTTGATTTTACGTCGTCACCTAAAAATACTGACAATTCAACAGCCGATGTTAAATTTTGCAAATAGGTTGTTAGTTGTTGCTTTAAGTTTGTATCTAACATGGTTATTCCTTCGAGAAAGATGATGAATAGGATTCAAGGTTCTTTGATTTTAATACTTGGGTGTAAACGTTGCCGCGATATACATTTTCAATCGCGGCAATATTTGTCTTAGTTTAAATTTTGCCTACTAAGTCTAAAGATGGTGTTAATGTTTCTGCACCTGGCTGCCAAGCTGCTGGACAAACTTCACCGTCATGGTCAGCTACATATTGTGCTGCTTGAATTTTACGTACTAATTCTTTTGCAGAACGACCTATACCTAAGTCATGTATTTCAGCAATTTTTATTTCGCCTTCAGGGTTAACAACAAAGGTACCGCGAAGTGCTAAACCATCGTCTTCGATCATGACACCAAAATTGCGAGTAATTTTACCCGTTGGATCGCCGATCATTGGATATTGAATTTTACCAATGGTGTCTGAACTTCCGTGCCACGCTTTGTGTGTAAAGTGTGTATCAGTTGATACTGAGTAAACTTCAACGCCCATTTCTTGTAACTGTGCATAATGGTCAGCCATATCGCCTAACTCTGTAGGACATACAAAAGTAAAATCAGCAGGGTAGAAGAAAAATACTGCCCATTTACCTGCTACGTCAGCTTCTGACAATTCTACGAACTCGCCTTTACTAAATGCTGTTGCGTTAAATGGTTGAATAGTTGAATTGATAATTGATTGGTACATGTGTATCTCCACTTGTTTAAAAATATGAGTGCTTGTTAAGTTGGGAGAATGATACGTCGACATTTTAAATAGGAACAATCGTTTGAATTTATCATCTTGATAGGAAAAACCTATGGCTATAAAAAAGTTATAGGTGTCGCCGCGGTTAACGTCATATTTTATCGATTTGAAAGCATTAATTGTTCTCGGACATTACATTGAATAAAAGGTGTTGCTCAAAATGCTTAATGCCGATTAGATCAGATTGACTTAAAATTTAAACAAAAAAAACGCCCCTCAAATGAGGAGCGTATAATAAAAACATAAACACTAATAAAACAAAACCGAGGGGAGAATCTCTTATTAAGTCAGAGTAACTTAATTAAAATTAGTTCAATTGGGATAAAAATAAAATGTCATTTTTTTTAGACATAAGCACTACACCTATGAAGAACGTTTTCGCAGGCAAAAAAAACGCCCCTCATGTGAGGAGCGTATAACAATATAAAAACACTAATATAAAACAACAATATAAAACACTAATAAAAACAAAATCGAGGGAGAATCTCTTATTAAGTCAGAGCATCATATTCAGCTTTAGTTCAATTTTATTTAACATAAAATTTCATAGTGTTTTTTTCTATTCACCTTAAACAATTAATTGTGTTGTTTTGTTTAATTTATAAAATATAAAGTCAGTATTTTATACTTGGTGAAATGAAGTAAATTAAGTGCTGAATAAACCAATACCTATTAGGTAAAAAATAAACAAAAAAAACGCCCCTCAAATGAGGAGCGTATAACAATATAAAAACACTAATATAAAACAATAATAAAAACAAAACCGAGGGGAGAATCTCTTATTAAGTCAGAGCATCATATTCAGCTTTAGTTCAATTTTATTTTAAATTAATATAACTTAATTATAGTTTTTAGGTCTTTTATTGATTTTTGATGCATAAAAATTACATTGCCATAGCACTATATATGCACAAACCCCTGTCTATCGGCAATTAAGTTAAGTACTTTTGTAAGCTTTTTAGCCAGATACCCCGACAATAGCTTAGGTTGTTTTTCTATTAATACTAACTCTGTATCAGTAATAGCAACATGACAATCTAATACACGTTGTATTGAGCTGAGTAACACATCGTCAGCAAGTTTATCAACATCAGCTTTATCAATATTTTTGGCTAAATTATTAAGTTCGACAAAAGATACAAGATAAAAATTAATCGACAAAACATTCTCTTCTTCTCCATACCAATTTGCTGTCATTGTATGAAAATTTAATTGTGCTGATAACTTATTGCTAATAGATAATATATTTTTTATTTCGGCAGCTAGAGCATCACTTACGTTAATAGAAATGGGCAGAGCTTCATTCATAATATCCATGATGATTGTCACCTTTATGATAATGAGTGGGTAGGAAAATGATGAACACTACCGCTTTAATTTGATTTTTCTGGCAATGACAAAGTAACTATATCAATATCATAACTAACTTTCTAAACTATTCGCGGGTAGATTTAGCTGAATTTTTTGAAAAAAGCATATAAGCTACTCCGCTATTATGATTGGCTGTATTTTAAATATAGCTTGTGAAGAATTAGCTAAGTGATAGCGCTAGTATTGCAGCACAAATATTACAGATGAATGCTTATGAAAGTAATTCTTGGAGAACGGCACCATTAATACGAAAAACACTAACACTAAAGCCACCAGAAAAAAGCGTTTAAAGCTTTTTAATATCAGCCATAAAGTTCATCGGTGGTTAATGTTATTAATTGGCGCGCAATTTGTAATATGGTCGGTTACTGGCGCCTATATGGTGTTTTTTGATATCGACTATATTCACGGTAATAGTTTGGTCATATCTCATCAAAATAGCATAAAGCCTGAAAATTTAACCTACCCAACAGAAAAACTATTTCAGCAATACCCGAAAGCAAAAAATTTGAGTGTTGGCTTATTAGTTGACCGTGAAGTTTATCGCTTTAACATCGCCAAACAACAATATATTGTCGATGCTAAAACTGGCGAAACGTTATCACCTTTAAATCAATCCAGAGCAATGGCTATAGCCAAACATAACTATTCTGGCAATGACAACATTACTCATACAGTGCTAATTTCATCAAATCCATCATTTGGACTCAGTGCTCGACACTTACCGGTATGGGAGGTTGAATTTGACCACTTTACCTCGCCAACACTTTATATTTCAGCCAATAACGGTAAAGTTGTTAGCAAGCGTCACCAGTTTTGGTATCTATTTGATTGGATGTTCCGTTTTCATATTATGGATTATGGCGATGATGAAGATACCAGTAATTGGTTATTATTTTTTATAGCTTCTTTTGCACTGTTAGCTGCGCTAAGTGGCTTAATGCTGACATATTTTAAAGTCATTAAACCGATCATAAATTCCCGCAATAAGCGCGGTAATAAGCGCAAAAAAAATCAGCGATATAATCAGCTAGACAAGCAACGAGAGAATCAATTGCCAAATGGAGATAATCGATGATTATTTGGATAAGAAAAATCCATAAATGGGCTTCATTACTCATCGGTTTGCAATTACTTATTTGGGTAGTCAGTGGCTTAACATTTAATGTAATTGATCGTGAAAAAGCACGCGGTAATACTTATCGCCAAGCAATAGCAGCGCCATCAACAACAAACACAGACTTGTTGCCCGTTGAACGTATACTCAAAGCTTACCCTGAAACTATTGAACTTAATCAAGCCACTATTCTCTCACAACCTTATTACCTGCTAACTCAACAACAAGGTTTATATCGTCATTTCACAAATCGATACCATATTGTTAATGCCATCACGGGCCAACTCACAATAGTTGATAAACAGCTCGCAACAACGATTGCTCAAGCAAGTTATTCTGGACCTGGTAGCATTGGCTCAGTCAACTTAATAGCCCCACCGAATGAAGACTTTCTGAAGGATAAAAACCCAAGTTGGCAAATAAATTTTGATGATAACCTAGAGACCAGTGTTTACGTTGAACAAGGCTCAGGACGCATTATTGGCCACAGCAATAGCAACAAACGCTTTGCCGATTTTTTCTTTATGCTGCATTTTATGGATTATGGTAGCGCCGGTAACTTCAACACAATTCAAATTATGTTATTCGCTTTTGTCACACTGTGGCTAACGCTTTCGGGATTACTATGGACGATACATTTGCTTCGCAAAGGCCAGTATCGTATAAAACGCTGACATAGCATGAATTTTCGCTAAACATTCATGCTATGTAGCCGGATAAACTCGAATAATTGAACAACAATGCCTATTTGCCACTGAACAAACCCGTTACTGTGGCAAATTAAATTCAAATTCAACTTCTCGTAGCTGATCACTGCTGCTTTCTAAAGGATAGCGCCATTGTGTTAATGCCTTTTTAGCCGAGCGTTCTAACACACGATCAACTTGCTTATTCAAGCTAGCAATATCGACTGCTTTACCTTCATTTGAAATGCGATATTGAAGCTTAACTGTACCAAATTTTCGCGCATGCAGGGCCGACTTAGGGTATTCGGGCATCACACGATGAATGGGTCTTATGTCAATTAACTGGGCGTTGATTTTTGGTACTTTAAGCGAATTTTTTAGTGCTTTTTGAACAGGTAATTGTGGCTTTAACAATACAATTTCATCTAGGCTAACATGACGGTTTTGTGAGTTTTTTGGTGATAAACTCGACGGTTGAGGAGGCAACTCCGGATTAACGATAGTTAAACCTTGCTCTTGAGATATAACTTCACCTAATTCAACGATGCGAACAGTATGCTGAATATATTGTTCACTAATGCCATGTACAGCTGGTTTTGCAAAATGGGTAACAATAGCCATTATGCCAAAAGACGCCACACCTCCCATTAAAAATATAGCGACAACATGCCAAGGCGAACGCTTTAACTTAATACCTTTGTCTAAATCTAGAGTAATATCGGTCGCTTGGGTTTGATTTTTTCTTTGTTGATAAAGTCTCGAAAGCTCATTATCAAAATTATCGGTACTCATGATTGGCTTCCTAGCAAATGATTTAAATTATTGCGGGCATAGCGTAAACGGCTTTTAATTGTTTCAAAGCTATCATTGGTTAACGTTGATATGTCTGACACTGAAAAACCTTCTTGTTGAAAGATAAAAGCCTCCCTTTGTAAAAAGGGTAATTGCTCAAGCGCAGCATTAAATTGTGTTAATCTGTCAGCACTCTGTATTGATTTTTCAAGGTTTACCGTAAGCATTTTATTTTCATCTAACAACTGAATTTGCCACTTTTTTTGACGACGAAATTCATCAATTAAGCTGTTGCGAGCAATAGTGAAAATCCAACTTTTTACATTGGTTTGTACGCTATTTTGTTGTTGAGTTTGTATCACCTTTAGCCATGTCGTTTGTACAACATCTTCCGCTATTTCTTTATTAGATTGGCTCAAAACATAGTGATATAGCGACAAATTAAATTGCGCAACCAGCAAAGAAAGGTACTTATTTTTACCGGTTGCCCTATAGTTTGTCAGTAACACTTCAGGACTAGCGTTTGGGTTATACCAACCCTTTATCATCGAAGGTAACTGCAAATTATTTCCCTAACTTTGTTGATCCATATTAAACGCTAACTGCACGGTTAAACCTTGCTGAGTAACTGTTTCTCCAGCTTCTGACTTGGCCCGATACTTCCATTTTTTTAATGCCTGTTTAGCTGCTTGATTAAATACCCGCTTCGGTTCAGCGTCAATAACCTCAATATTGGTAACACCACCTAGCGCGTTAATATCAAAACGTAATTTAACCCAACCCTCTATTCCTTCTCTGGCAGCACCCGTTGGATATTTAGGATTAATTCGCACAATAGGTCGAGCATCATTATCACGAGTATTATTACCTAATAGTAGGTTAGGCGAAGAGCTTGCGATTTTAATCCCTTGAGTATCGTAATGATAATCACCTATAACACTTGTTTCCACCACTGGTTCAAAAGTTTTTGGCATAGGCTTAGGTGTTGGGGGTGGATCATTCTTAAATACGGGCTTAATTTCAGCCGGGCGCTCGTCAGGTAATTGCGCAACTTCAACAATTAAATTAGGCATCACTTCAGGGGGCAATACCTGATCGTTACTTACTAAATATGCCATAAAAGCAAATAAACCAAAGGTCGTTGCTCCCGCTAGAGTTGTAATCGTTATGATTTTCTTCATCGTTTTTCCTCAATATTTTATGACTAAAATTAATGTAAATTAAAGAGGTGTGTACACACGCAAAGCCAGCGGCCAACTCCTGACTTACTAGTAAAACGATGAACAAGAAGTAATGGGGTTAAATTAAATAAAATTAAATAAAATAAAATAAAATAAAATAAAATAAAATAAATTCAAAAAGTATAAAAATCCAGCGGACTGACGATTGGCTAAAAGCTAAGAATTCAATATTAATTAGCAATGTAAAATAATATTACAATTTTTTTAAACTGTTAATTTGAATTTGGTTAACCAACGGTTACTATAGCTGCCCAATGTATATTTTAGAATAATGACATGACAAAATTAATTAGCCTGTTTGCAGTAATACTAACTATTTTAAGCACGGCAACCTTTGCTGAAACGTTAAAAGTAGCCTCATGGAATATCGCCTGGTTAGGCTCTCATGAATATAATCAACGCAAAGATACCGATTATCAAAAATTAGCACGCTATGCACGTGAATTAGATGCTGATGTTATCGCATTGCAAGAAGTAGAAAGCGCAAAGTGGGCCGCAAAAGTATTTGGTGATGAATACGACTATTTTTTTACCACTAAAGATTGGGTTCAACGTGTTGGCGTTGCCGTAAGAAAAAGCAGTGGCTATAAAGCTACAGCGGTTGAGTATCGAGAACTTGATCAAGGTCTTGCACGCAGAGGCATGGACGTTACATTAACTAAGAACGGTAAAAGCGTACGCTTATTAGCTGTACATATGAAATCTGGCTGTTTTGATAAAGCATTAGATCAAACTAGCATTGCTAGCATGCCAAACGCTAATGAAAAAGAAGTCTATGCAAAAACAGCCTGTGCTGAACTTGCTAAGCAAGCTATACCGTTAGAAGCTTGGGTTGACGCTCGCGCTAAAGAAGGTGTTCCATTTATATTATTAGGTGATTTTAATCGTCGTTTTGTCAAAGATATTTCATTAAATTACAGCGAAATACAAGGTTTATGGCAAACCATTAATGACGAAGGCGCAGAGGCACTTTGGGCTCCTACGATTAACGCAGAGTCAAAATGTTGGGGTGGTTATTACAAAGATTATATCGACCATATAATTTTTGATCCAAAAGCAAAAGCTCGTTATGTTGAAAATTCATTTGATCAGTTAGTATTCGAACAGAAATACACTCGTGAACTGAGTCAAACGCTTAGCGACCATTGCCCTATTTCAATACAGTTAGCACTTTAGGCTATCTAACAAAACCAACATTATTGCTAATATTGGTTTTGTTAAATTTAAATTTTACCTCGGTTATGTAGCTACTTTTTGCTCAAGTTACTGACCATTAAGTTGGAACCACCAGTGAACGATAAAATTAATCCTGCGAATGAATGTGTAATTCTATTACATGGTTTAGCCCGTTCAGCGCATTCAATGGATAAAATGGCAGAGCGCTTAACAGAGCAAGGTTATAAAGTACTAAACATTGACTACCCTTCTCGCTCATATTCTATTGAACAACTGGCAGAAAAAACCATTTCAGATGCATTAACACAATGCCAAGGTATGTCTGTAAGCTTTGTAACTCATTCAATGGGCGGTATTTTAGTTCGTCAGTTTTTAAGTAATCATACCGTTAAACACTTGAATAAAGTAGTGATGTTAGGCCCACCAAATAAAGGCACTGAAATAGTTGATAAGCTAGGAAATATACCTGGGTTTCACTTGGTCAATGGTGATGCTGGCATGCAGTTAGGTACTGGCGCATTGAGCGTGCCAAATCAATTGGGCAAAGCCAACTTTGATGTAGGTATAATCGCCGGCACACAAAGTATAAATTTAATACTATCATCTCTTATTCCTGATACTGATGATGGAAAAGTTTCAGTAGAAAGCACTAAAATTGACGGCATGAATGATCATATTGAAATGCCGACTACACATGTTTTTATGATGCGTAATGACGCGGTAATAGAGCAAGTTATTCATTACCTTCAACAAGGTAAGTTTGAACATTAGCAAGCCCCACTGCATTTATAATAATTAACCTTAGATTAAAGTATAATTGCTATTGGCAACGGCAATTATTATCTTAAGACTATAATAAGGTATATATTTAATAATATGCGGTGAATAACATGTTTACATCTCGACATCTAACCACTTTATTAGCGTTAATAAGCGCCTGCTTAATCACGCTTCTAGTGTTCTCACTAGCTAAACTTACCGAGAGCATTAATTGGCAACTTGTTATTATACTAATAGCGACTTTTATTGTTTTTCTAACCTGTATAAATTTTGCTATTAAAAAAAGCTTAAAAGCACAACAACAAATGCTTATAGCAAGCTTAGAGTTAGATATTTCAGCAAACGACTCCCTGCAAAACACGCTTCTTGAACAAACAAATAAAACACGCCTTGCAGGAAAAAATATTGACAACAAAGCCAGTAAACTCGCGATTAACTCTGCTGAAGTAGGCTATTTTCTTGAACAACTCAGTAATGCTATTGAATTATCTAGTGAAGATGTTGAGCGCCTTGCAAGTTCAGCGCATCAAATGTCGGTTAGCATTAAAGTCATGAACGAAAACTCTATTATTGCATCGCAACAATCAAGCCAAGCAATGACCGAAGCTTCGGCAGGTTCAAAGCAGCTTAATGACAATGTCGAAGTCATTAATCAATTAAATGCTGACGTGAACAATGCAGCCGAGAAAATAAAATCACTGTCTCAAAGCGCTGCTGAAATTCAAAATATCACCAATGTTATCGATGGCATTTCGGGGCAAACTAACTTATTAGCTTTAAACGCAGCTATTGAAGCGGCTCGTGCAGGAGAACAAGGCCGAGGATTTGCTGTCGTGGCTGATGAGGTAAGAGCACTGGCTTCAAAAACGGCTGAAGCGACTGAAAAAATTGGTACCATGTTGAATCAAATTAACGAAGAAACCTCACAAACAACGCATGTTATGGCGCAAGTAGTGGAACAAAGTCATCGCATTGTAAAAAGCATGGGACCACTAGCGACTTCATTAAGCGATGTAAATCAACAAATGAAGGAGTCTTCTGACGCCAGCAATCATATTAGTACAGCACTTCAAGAACATAATACAACGAGTAATGAAATTTCTGTAGCGATCACAAATTTACATAATTTTTTAGTTGAAAAAAGTAAAGAAACTCACATCGTTTCAGATAAAGCTGCAGAACTTTGCCAGAGTACAGAATCAATATTTATTGAACTCGCTCAGTTTAAAACCGGCTCTCATATTGAAAAGTTTTGTCAGCAAGCTCAAATCGCTGCCCAACAAGTAGGAGAAATGTTTAGTGATAAAATTAAAGCTGAGGTGATTAGTCAGAAAGACCTATTTGATTTTAATTATCATGAAATTGCCGACACCTCTCCGCAAAAATATCACAGCAGTTTTGATCGCATAACCGACAAATACTTACCCGCTATTCAAGAGCCAATTTTACAAAATAATCCTGATATTATTTATGCAGGTGCCGTTGATATTAATGGTTATTTCCCTACTCATAATCTGTGCTTTTCCAAGCCATTAACGGGTAATATCACAACCGATACTATCAACAATCGTACTAAACGAATATTTGACGATAGTACCGGTATTCGTTGTGGTCAGCACACGAGTAGATTTCTATTACAAACTTACAAACGTGATACTGGAGAAGTAATGCATGATGTTTCAGCGCCCATTTATGTTAATGGTAAACACTGGGGCGGCTTTAGAATTGGCTTTACCGCCCAACTAGGTTAAAAATTAAAGCTAAGGATACTCGCAAAATATAACGCTAAACTTAGGTCTTAAAATAAACCTGAAGTCTAAAAATTTATTTACGCTTAGGACAAAATAAATAATTTAGCAGAATAAATTATCGTAAGCACTTTGAGAATAAGCGCCGTAAGCTAATCAACGAAATGTCGATTGTGAAGTTATTATGAATGTTGAAAATTAACCATGTCAATGTGTTAAAAATTTAGTAAGGTGTCTGTGAGCTTTAGCAGTATTTAATGAATCTAGGTAGGGGAATCAAGATGAAATTATTTAAAGAATTAGTGCTATCAACCTTTGTTTTATCTGGTGTTTTTTCTAATATTTCAATAGCAAATGAAATGGAAATAACCGCAAAATCACAAAAAATCTCACCTGACAGTAAATTTCATACGTATACAGGCAACGTTAGAATAGCCTTTACTGACGGAAATTTATCAACTAAATCAAGCCAGGCATCTTTTCAAAATGGTCAAACTATCATGGAAGGTGATGTAGAAATTATTCTTAGCAATGCTATTGCTAAAACTGAGCGAGTTACCTTTATACCTTCGCAACAAGGTTTGATCGCAAAAATGGATAAAGTTACTTTTACCTATAAATAATCAACTTAAGTTCAATGCAGGTAAGTTATTCTAACTGATAAACTAAATTTTTAAAGCCTCCACACAAGTTATATTATATTCTGTGTCGAGGCTTTGTAATCTAGTTCTAGTGATAAATAATTATTGGTATTCGGCTAACGCCATTCTTAATTTATTTAATGCATCTACGGCAAAGCCTTGATCATAAAAATATAGTATTACACCATTTTTATTTAACAATACCACACGGGTATTGGATGCATTTTCGTTACCCGTAAAAGCCTGAATTCTCTCACCATCGTCATAAATAGTTACTACACCTTGCCATAAAGGTTTTGGTATTCCAGCTCGCATGCCGTTATCAATAACCGTGCTAAACATTTCCGGAAATAACCCTTGAATAGTGGGCACTTCATAAACCTTCACTTGGGTTTCGGTAACATCTAAAGCGATCAACCAACGGTCAATATCAAATTGTGAGTTCTGCTTATAACCAATCAACAATAACGTTAAGTCATCATTAAAATCACCAGGAATAGATACTGATTTTTTTTCTAGCGTGGTACCTACAACAGAGGGAAATATTTGTCCGGTTATATCTTTATTCGCATACTGAGTACTACAACCGGTAAGTAACAATAAAGCAAATATATAAATTTTTGTACGCATTTTACAACTCCTTAATACATGAGGATTCATACGTATAAAATGTGCTTTGGGTTCACATTATTAATAAATAAACTTAATATTTTTAAATGGACATCTTATATTGCTATAACAGGCATTAAATACCGCTATTAAAGCGGCTTATTAGGTAACTTAATCATTATTGTTTTGCTTCACTTCTCTTAACCTTTCACGGTATTTATCGCGTGCAAGTGCCTGCATGTCGGTTACGGCATCGCTTTCATCAACAATTTCTCGCCCTAGCAGAGTTTCAATGGCATCTTCTAACGTAACTATGCCCGATGTTTGACCATACTCATCTTCTACAGAATAAATATGTATATGGTTTTTGATGAACATATCGAGTAATTGCTGAACGGGTAGTTTTTCAGATACCGCTGATAACGGAATAACAAATTTACTGATAGGCTGGTCACCGTGACCGCTTCGCTCAGCTTCAAACAAGTCACCTTTAATGACTTTACCCGTAATATCATCAATGGTATTACCGTAAACAGGTATTCGAGTAAATTGTCGCGTTTGCTCATGATCAAGTGCGGCAGTTACGGTAGTATCTTGGTGCAACATGTGTACGACGGTTCTTGGTGTAAAAACGTCTCCTGTGCGCAACTCACGTAAATTAAGGATATTCGATAAATATTCGTTTTCTTGTGAAAACAAACTACCGTCCTTATAGCCTAGCGACGCTAAAGCGATAATTTCTTCTCGTGTGATTTCGCTTTCTTTACCTTGCTTGAACGAACGGGTGAGCCGAGTTGACAGCCAAACCAGTGGATAAACTATTCTGACCAACCAAGAAATTACATAAGCAGAAGGTATGGCTAAATTGCGCCAAAAAGTAGCACCTAAGGTCTTAGGAATAATTTCTGAAAAATACAAAATAACCAATGTCAGTAATACGGCAATTAAGGTTTCCCATTTCTCTCCAAATATACCAATAGCCTGCGCACCAACGCCTGCCGCCCCATGGTATGAGCAAAGGTATTAAGAATTAAAATACTAGCAAGAGATTCTTCCAATCGCGCTTTGACTTTTGCTAATACCGCACCGTTTTTCGGTTTTTTATTTTGCAATTGCTCAACAAAGCTAGGCGTTATTGATAATAGTACTGCTTCGAGTACTGAGCACAAAAAAGATACGCCAATGGCAACTGCTAAATAAATAAAAAGTAACGTCACTTATTCAATCCAACTCTATTAATTATGTATATCACTTATAAATAGCATATCACAATGTAAGAAAATCGGGTGAACGCACTGCTTAGGTTGTAGGTAATATTTTGAAGATTAAGGTAATTAATTGTACAAAATAGCTAAAGATTATTTTCCACTTCATATCAGATTTCTAAAACCTAACTAATTGTAATCAAAACCAAAATATTTATGGCCCTTTTTACTGGCACTGTTTTAAGGGATTTAAAAAAAGAAGCAGGCTTCATGCAAAGTTACTTACTAGCAAAGTTAAACAACTATTAATCGTTTTACATCAATTATAGATTGATATTAATGTTGTATAAACTTTTGAAGCTTAAGATGTTTTCCACAGGTGTTAATTGAACGGCATTGTATTTTCAGCAACACCTAAAGCTCAATTAATAAGGTTTTATAATGAATGAAAAGGAATAAAGCACTAACACTAAGCATAATTAAAAATATTATCCCAATGTGTGTCTAATATTATTTTAGCTTCGTCTAAAGCAATAGCCTGGTAAACATTATTATTAAGCTCAACTAACTCCATTCGCTCAAGCTTACTTAAGGCATCAACAATTTCAAAATCAAGCTCACATTGATACTTTACTTTAAACCAATATTCTATTTTTTCGTCCAAGGCTTCAGCAGTTAAACCGTCTTTATTGTTCAGTAAAAAGCTATAAGCTAAAATGGCCTCCTTAAAATCTTCTTCTTCTGCAGCGTCAATCAAGGTATGAAAAACACCCGCGTTATTATCAAGGTTTTTAAAATACAGGTTGTCAGAAAGCGCTTTCATAAATTTAATTTTTCTATTTTTAAATTTACTCCATTCTTTAAAAATAAAACCAGCAAATACCCCTAAGCCAATCGCAAAAGAGATAAAGTGTTGTTGAGTCATTTCTACTGCTTCTTCGCGCCAACCTATCCAAAAGCCCATTAATGCTGCCAGCAATAAAATGGATGCGCCAAGTTTAGTCACTAACACTACCGCACCACCCACTACTGCCGAAGCACCGATAAAGGCTTTATCAATGGGGCGCATACGTACTTCGCTGTTCGGAAATAGCATTTCTAGATCGGCTTTAGGAACATTCTGAAAAAGTTTCACTATGGTTGAACCGGGCTCAAAACCAAACAGGGTCTTTTTCTTGGCGTCAAAATGAGCTTTATCTTTAAAGGTTATAAATATTGCTACGCGATCATAGTTAGTAAAGTTAATCGTTTGTTTTCGCAGGCCAAATAATGAAGTAATAGTTTCGGTTAATTGCGACTCGCCTCGTCGGTAAAAAACAACTTGTTCGAAGTCATCAAATTCAACCTCTAATCTAACTTTAAATAATGATTCTTCTGTTAAAGCATCTTGTAAGTCTTGCTCAGTAATTTTTTCAAAGTTGGCGGCATTTAAAACACTGGCAAAATTATTAGCAAAACTTGCCTGACAATCCGCTTTTTGCTCTGTTGTATAAGGGTCAAGCTGCTTAGTATCTG
This sequence comes from Colwellia sp. Arc7-D, assembly GCF_003061515.1. Lineage (NCBI taxonomy): Bacteria > Pseudomonadati > Pseudomonadota > Gammaproteobacteria > Alteromonadales > Colwelliaceae > Colwellia > Colwellia sp. Arc7-D. The sequence goes on along the minus strand of NZ_CP028924.1, from coordinate 106,119 downwards.
CATTAGGATCAAATGGCGCATAGTCGTTCTTTAACGATTCTAAGGTTTGATGATATTCAACATGCAGCGAATTCGATAGCAAATCAGAAAACTGCCGAAACGATAATTCTGAATCATCTAGTTGAAGCTCTCGTAAACACATTTCAATAATGTCTTGTTTTCTATAAGGTATAAACCGATCGGCAGCCATAGCACAATATCATTTAATGTCAGATAGTTAGAGTGTAAGGTAATTTGTTTTATATTGGAATGTGAATATGTAATGCTAACTACTCGACCTAAAAGCAAAAATGGTTGATTAATAAATTTGGCTGACCATACGGTTAACTGGCCAATTAAAACAATTTTTTAATGATATAGAACAACTTAACGCGTAAAAACAATTTTTTTTACAGCCCCAGTAAGTTACATTTTAGCCCAAAGCCACGCTATAATATCAATATAATGAACCTATTCGATAGCAGGAGTTGAAATGCAAATAACTAAAGGGCAAGTTTTCGTTTGGAGTCGAAATATTAGGCTTTTTCATTGGATTAATGTTGTTGCTATTCTCTTACTCATTGCGCTTGGTTCGATGATTCTACATAGTAAAACATTTGGTATTGCCGGCGATGGAAAAGTCTTATTAAAAACAATCCATGTGCTTGTAGGTTACGTGTTTGCGTGTAATTTAATATTTCGTTTAATTATTGGTTTTGTTGGTAAAGGTTATGAGCGTTGGCATAAAACCCTGCCCTTTAACAGTGGCTTTAAAACTGAATTTACTGAATTTAAAGCAGGTAAAAAACAAGCATACAAAGGACATAATCCTGCGGGTAAGTTAATGGTATTAGCTTTACTTGCAACAATGACTGCACAAATGATTTCTGGCCTTGTTATTGCGGGTACTGATATTTATTATCCACCTTTTGGCCACTATTTTGCTGAAAGCATCGCTATTGATAAAGATAATTTAGCCGCAATACAGCCTTATTCCAAAGAGAACGTTGATGAGGTCGCTTATCAAGCGATGAGAGATATCAGAAACCCTTTTATCACTGCACATGTTTATGTTTTTTACTGTCTGTTATTTCTGATTCCACTGCATATCATTGGCGTAGTTATCGCAGAAAGGCGAGAAAAAAGTGCCCTAGTATCCGCCATGGTCAATGGTTATAAATATCTGCCAAAAAATAATACTGATGAGCATTAGTTTAATAAAACTTACATGAATACGTAAACAAACCTAGGCAGTACAAAAAGTATACTCCTCTTGTTTATTTTAATAGCTATATTTTGTGTTTCTTGATAAAGTTTTTTTGCATTGATAAATTGTTTTACACACTAACCGAGCATCGGATGGAATATAAAACAATCGTAGGTATTGATTTTTAATCAATACCTATTTTCTAGAAGAAAGTCTATCATGTTGTTTATAATGGATAAAACACTCATACCATAGTCATCTTCCTAAGTTAAATTATCAATCTAACTAAAACTAATAATAGTTTATATATGATTAATTTTCTGAGGATTTAAACATGTCAAATCAACTTATTTTATCATTAATAGCAGCTTCAGTATTAACCGCTTGTGGTGGTTCATCTACAAGTGCAACTGCGCCTGCAGATCCAGCGCCACCAAAACCAACGACAACGATAACGGCAACGACAGGTGTTATCACCGGTTTTGGCAGTGTATTTATCAATGGTGTTGAATATGAAACTGATGCAACCACCGTAACAACAGATGATAACGGTGGCGCAAGTGAATCAGATCTTCAGGTAGGTATGGTTGTAACGCTCAGTGGGGAAATAAACGAAGATGGCACAACCGGTAACGCCAATGCTATTCATTATGACGAACAATTAAAAGGCCCAATAGCTAGTATAGATTTATTCGCAAATACGATAACAATACTTGACCAAACCATAGTGTTTGACGATTTAACCAGTTTTGAAAACTTTCTATTAGCTGATCTTATACCGGGAGATATTCTCGAGATAAGTGGTTACTTCCATACCGATGGCACTTTATACGCCACACGAATAGAAAAAGAAACAGAACAAACACAGTTAAAAATTCAAGCTCGCATCACATTACTAGATAGCGTTAATAAAACATTCGAGCTAAATGGTTTAACTATCGATTATAGTTCAGCAATATTTAAAGACTTTCTTGAGGCTGACTTAGTAGATGGACAACAAGTTCGTGTTAAAGGTGAATATACAGCCTTAAATGCTGGTGTATTAGTGGTTAGCGAAGTAAAGCTTAAAGAAAAAAATGAAAATAATGAAGAAGGAGATAACCGACATGTAGAAGGTTTTATCACTGACTTTGAATCTTCAGGTAATTTTAAAGTAGATGGTATTGCCATTATTCTGGATGATAATACTGAGTTTAAATATGGCGACGCTAGCGCTTTAATGGCCAATGTACGAGTTAAAATTAAAGGTGAGTTCAACGCTGATGGTAGCTTGTTGGCGAAAAAAATACGTATTGAACAAAAGACAAATTTGAGTATTGAAGGCGCTATTGAAGCCATTAATTTAGACTTAAGCACAGTAACCGTTCTTGGTGTTGAATTTGAAATTAATAATCAAACCAAAATGAAAGATGAATCCGATAACGGCGAACGCTTCTTTGATTTGGCTGATGTAGCCATTGGTGAGTTTGTCGAACTCAAAGGTTTTGTAGATAGCGATGGCAAAAATATTGCCACTAAAATGCAACGTGAAAATGAAGATGAAAACGCTGAAGTAGAGCTAAAAGGTCATGTAAGTAATATTTTAAACTTTAGCTTTAGCCTTGTTGGTGTAACGGTTATTACCGACGCAAACACCGAGTTTGAAGGGAAAAATGGCGACGACGTAAACCAAGAGGTATTTTTTGAACAACTTGAAAATAATATGCAAGTCGAGGTAAAAGGCCAACTGATAGATAGTGTTTTTGTCGCCCTGTCCGTTGAAATTGAAGAAAAGGACGATGATAATGATAGTAACCGTACAGAGTTTAAAGGAATTGTTGAAGCGATAAATGAGGGCACTCTGGTTGTTTCAGGTCATCAAGTTTTAGTAGGTCAAACAACAATATTTAAAATCGATGACGTACGGGTTGCAGCTGAACAGTTTTGGTCTTCAATCGCAATTGATACTCAACTGAAAATTAAAGGCACTTTAGATCAACAAGGCGTTATTACCGCGAACTATATTGAGCTTGAATAACACCTATCGCGTCGTTAATAACTGTCACAACTTAACCTAAAGTTGTTATAAGAGTAGTGTTAGCCGTTTTGATTAAGTTCATAAGTACTTATCGAAACGGCTAACAAAATGCCAGAAGTACAAACTTCGATGGCAAAATTTAAACCTTTGAAAAATACATCGTCTATACCTTAACTTATACTTGTTACTCCCAACTCCGCACAAAAAAGCTTTTCGCATGATACGGCTTAAAATATGACCATGAACATACGACTTATTAGACTAGAATAATTTGTTATGAGTAAGCTTTAGGATTAGCAATTGGGGCACTTAAAAGGTAATTGAGTGTGCTTTATTAGTCATAATAAAAACCCGTTATCAACTTATGAATGCCGCATTTTAGCTGACAATTAAAATTTGACACACCTCAAAAGTAAGTACTATCTTTATAAGATTATGACCGATTATTAAATAAATTTTATGATTGTTATTAGCTATAACATTGAGTAAATAAGGAATACTTCCTCATGTTTTTTAACAAGTTTATAAAATTAAGCATACTACTCGTACTATTCTCGACGTTCAGCCAAAGTACTTTGGCGAAAAAGTTCTACGTGTGTTCTGCGTATCTATCTGGGCCTTTCGTTACCGACGAAAACGATCGTTTAGGTTTGCTCTATACTTTTACAGACTTCTTAAATAAAAAAGCACAGAACAAATATAGCTTTGAGGTTTTAGTATTACCCCGTTCTCGTTTGTTATTAGAGCTAAAATTGACCAATCATTGTATTGTGCCTTTTGTATCCTATAAATGGTTTGATCCCAGTAAGCAGCTGTACTATTGGAGTCAGCCGCTACTAAATGACGCTAATATCATATTATCTTCTCAGGATAAAAAATTAGAAAGCATTGCAAAAGAACGAGTAGCAGGTATGAGCACTAGCCAAGTGATAGGTTTTTTTGATGAGCAAGTAGGCGCATTAATCGAAGACAACACAGTAAGTGCATTCAATAGCTTATCGCTAGAAAACAGTGTCGGCATGGTTGCACGTAAACGAATTGACTTTATTGTCTCAGGGGAAATTCCGGTGCAATATTTAATCCATAAACATCAGATTCAAGACAAGGTTTACTTGAGTAAAAACACAACCTCCACATTTGAACGTTCAGTGTTGCTGCCAAAATCAAATCCGCAATTAATTGAATTTGTAGAGCAGCAAATAGGTGTTTTAAAATCATCATCCGAATGGCAACAAGCACTAGCGCAGTTTGGCATTAACGATAATAAGTAACGCGCTTAGGAATATCTCAACTAATATAAATAATAGAATCAAAAATTAAAAAAGTTATCATTTAACTTATATAATTTCATTTAAAAATGGCTTAATGTATCAATAGAGTACATCTGAAAATGACAAAGCTGATCGATAGTCCAGACAATGCACTAGCACTAAAACTACTGCGTTCAGAAAAAATATTCTCAACCCTTTTTCAATTATCACCTGTTGGTATGGCAGTAGTTGATGCCAACACAGGCAAGTTCCTGGAAGTAAACGATTCCATTTTAAAATCTACAGGTTACGCAAAACAGGAATTTATTAATTTAAGCTACTGGGATATTACGCCAAGAGAATATGAAGCGCAGGAACAACAGCAACTTAAAGACTTGGAAGCAACTGGACGTTTTGGTCCAAATCAAAAAGAATATATACGAAAAGATGGTACAAAATATCCGATCAGTATCAGTGGTGTTGCATTAACAGATATTGATGGTAAACAAGTTGTTTTAGGTATTATTGAAGATATTACTAAACAAAAAGCATATGAACATAAATTAGAACATTTCGCCTTATATGACCCTTTAACTAATTTACCCAACCGCCGTCTATTATCAGAAAACTTGCAGAAATCATTGGCTCAATGTAAACGAAACAAAAAGTTACTCGCCTTACTTATGCTTGATTTAGACAAGTTCAAACCTGTAAATGATACCTTTGGACATTGTATAGGTGATAAATTATTAATAGAGATTGCACAACGTATTAAAGGTATTATTCACCGAGAAGTTGACACGGTTGCACGCCTAGGTGGTGATGAGTTTGTCATCATACTTCCTCAGATCAGCCAAACTGAAGATGCCATCAAACTTGCAGAAAAGATTTGCAACGCACTTAATCAGCCATTCTGTATTGAAAAAAATAACATCACCATTTCAGCAAGTATTGGAATAGCGATGTTTCCAGCACATGGTAACAACGAAAAAACGCTAATGAAGAACGCAGATAGCGCCATGTATAAAGCCAAAAAAAATCCTGAATATAGTTTCATGTTATTTGAAGATTAATCAGGGTAGTAATGAAAACCCTGAGTCGTTTATCATCGCTTTTTAGTTTATTTAAATTAAGAGCCTCAAAAAAACACCCACTTCGTTCCAAAATAAAATCATCCTCTACTCGTTGGTTAGTACGCTTATAAATTTAAACGTATCAATGACCCCTTCTGTGGATTAGCTGCCTATCAGCAGTGGTTAGAAATTAATGACTATTACGTAATACACCTTAATCTCATTGCTAATGTCCAGTAACATAAAACAGTTATGTGGATCTTCAAATAAAGTAAAAATTCTTGTTCGATAGTTTTAAGGGCTATAGCTAGATAAGGATAAATCAGTTTAAACTTTCACATCAAAAATCATGAGAAAACTATAACAATCGTCACAAACCACCAAAAATAAAGACAAGTAAGTGCGCAAAGCGGAAACGAGCGGTGATGATCACATACCTTTCGTTTATCTCCTAAGCTGACGTTTTGTGAAAATTAATATTTTCTTAAAAACACTAAAATTGTCACTCGTAGTGTTGATATCTAATGTGTATTGTATGAGGGCTTTTCTCAGATGGTATAGCAAAGGATATTAATTCCATGGTGGTGCTTTAGTGAACAAATCACTTCTCTTACCAATGAGAATAAACAAAAAAACACCAATCATTACAATTGATGTTTTCTAGGAGATAACTTAAAAACTAAATTAAGATATTTTCTTAAAACGACGTGACATTAGGCCCATCATGCCAAGTGCGAAAATTGCAAGGGTTGATGGTTCTGGAACATCGGTTATGATACTACCATTTATGATTTTGGCTTCTTGGATTCCTAATGAAACAGCATCGTTAGGGAAACTTGTATGTGTTTCTAATACTGTAAACGTAGGATCCCATGAAGTAAAACGACTATGAGTTGGAAAGCCATTAATCATATTACTAGTTATGCCAATTGCTGTTCCAGCCGCTGTGGCAGTAAACCCTGTACTTTGATTTATGCCTTGCCCGTCTGCTGCGACACCTAAAGGCAACCAATCATAATACCCAGATGCACCATTGCTTGTATCTGCCCAAATATCACCGCCGCCATTAAACCAATCAGTAAATATGCTTTTATAGGTGATCAAGAAATCATCTGCCAAATTTTCTCTTACAACTAAAACATCAATTCCAGATAAATAGTTGCTGAAGTCAGTACCAGTAGCAAAACTGCTACTGTGAGTAGTAACAGTACCAAAGCCACTCAGGTTGCCAGAACTAACTAGCCCTATGTTGTAATCAGCAGCAGCTATCTCGTTAGTTGTTCCTGCACCTCGTAAATAGTTCAAAACGACATCATCATAATTGTTTTGATTACTGTGGGATAAGATATCGTGACCAGTGAGGTATATAGCCCCTGCTTGTGCTGAAGACATACCTACGAAGGTTGTTATTATGATACTACTAAAAATAGCTGATGCTTTCAGACGTTTACTTATATTCATTCATTGAAGCCTTTTTAAAAAGGCCACTCGGGATATACTGCATTCCTTTGCGGCTCGGTAAGATGGTTGTTTATTTTACAAAAGATATCAAGCAAATAATGTGCCATATAATGTAAATAAAATATAAGCAACAAATTCAGTCGCTTAGCTAACAGCAACAAGGAGGGAAATCAAAATAATGAAAAGGTGTAAATTATTCCGACACAGAACTGGTCATCAATTAGTTGATTTATTTAATAAAAAAACGTTAGTAATCAAAAATAACCAAAGAGAACAGACAATTTAGTAGCATTTAGGTATATATTTATACAAACACCTCACACTTTCCATGTGTTATAGATCTTAGGAACCAGTTACTCGTAATTTATTTTAATTCTCCGAGATTCCCTCCAATGCCAAAATATGTAAAAACACTCACACTCCTTCACTAACTTTAATTTGAAACGGTGTAGAATGAGTGAACAGACCTAAAATTGTTATTAGCCTTCTATATTTCCATTAATGTCCAAGTGACAGCAATGAAAAACTTCACCGTTAAAGTTGTTTAATTCCTGGATAAAACGATTGTGTTCTGCAACAGAACACACCTTAGCCTTGAGCTTAACAACGTCCGCTTTCATATCCTAAGTTAACGTAGAACAGAATGAATTCAAACGATAAATTAGGTCGGCTTTTTGTCATAAGTGACGGTCAAACAAACCTCCAATCAGCTTAGTTTTTTGCACTAATATTTGTTGGTGCTAATGTCCCCTTGGCGCGCTAAAGCGGAAATAAATATGTTCAAGTGTCAGGATTTTTTACAGTCCGCAAAGTGGCAATAGTGAATATATTGAAGGTTATTTCAAATAGTAAGGGCAGTCACAAACCTAATTAATATTTAAATTTTCTCATCCGGTGACGCGTTTCTAATTATTTATGGCTCCTCCACACATAAAAAAAACACCAAATATAATTAACTTTAACTTTTTTTAGAGTAAAGGCTTTACTTTTATAGAGTGGTTACTCTATAATTGCTTCGTTCTCTTTTGAGACCTGTTGTAATAATTTTGAATTCTAGCTTCCCCAAGCTTCTATACCGATGGCCAATTTAGCCATCGGTTTTTTTATGCCTAAAATTCGACATCAACCGTCTCTTGAAAAATTTATTCAGACTACCTAATCAAGCCGTTAATGCTTTTTATGCTCGTCTGCACAATGCCAAGAGACAAACTTCCATGATTTTTTATCTTTTACTAGCACATCACTACAGCGACCATGAGTAATTTTTTGATCGCCTTTTTTTGAGGTAGTACCATTAGAATAGTAATAATGAGCAACGGCGGTGTCGCCATGTACAACAATTGCAGTTGGGCTATACTCTGCAACATTATTGATGGTTCCATCTCCAAGACTAAATTTTTCCCAGCGTTTTATTGCACTTCGAGTTCGAGGCATTGGTGTACTGTTGCCCCAAACTATGGCGTCTTCGGTGACCCATTTATCAGTCCAGTTGTTATCACGTTTATCTATATCTTCATACGAAGCTAAAACAACATCCCACACTTCGGTTTGTTGTTTATTCCAACTTTCGGCATGCGCGTTAAAAGCGGCAATAGTGACTATAAATGCTATGGTAAGTTTAAAATTCATTTTTCTTTCCTTGTAATGTTTCGACAAGGCCTACTAAACAACTTACTTCTAAGTAAACTCGAATTTGCGATTATCGCCCATTAAATATAGCAGCTATATATTTTTAGGCTGATTTATACTGGAATTAACGCGATTCTTTAATGTTATTAAGACTTACTTATAATGATCTATTATTTACTTCGACAAGTATTAACGCTTGTAAACCTTGTTATATGGAAATTTTACTCAATATAGTTTCAATACATTGACGAATTAATACTTAACTTTCCGGTCTATTGTTAAGCAGTAATGTACAAGATAATATTTCATTCATTTATTGCTTTAATAAATTATTAATCGTCATCAAACAATGAGGAGTTCTTATGTCTCAATATACAAAATCAAACGATGCTATTGCGGGCTTAACCGCTGAACAATATAGAGTTACACAAGAAAGCGGCACTGAGCGCCCTTGGACTGGTGAGCTATTAGAAAACACCGCACCTGGAATTTATGTTGATGTTGTTTCAGGAGAGCCATTGTTTGCCTCAGCAGATAAGTTTGACGCTGGCTGTGGCTGGCCAAGTTTTAGTAAACCGATTGAAAATACCAATGTAAATGAACTTACCGACGATACTCATGGCATGGTGAGAACAGAAGTTCGGTCTACACATGGTGATAGTCATTTAGGCCATGTATTTACCGATGGTCCGGTTGCACAAGGTGGCTTAAGGTACTGCATTAATTCTGCTTCACTCAAATTTATTCACCGTGACAATATGATCGATGAAGGCTATGAAGCGTATTTACCACAAGTAGAGGGATAACATATGACCATTGAACGAGCCGTACTAGCCGGTGGTTGTTTTTGGGGTATGCAAGATTTAATTCGCCGATTGCCTGGCATTACAGAAACCTGTGCGGGTTATACCGGTGGTGATGTTGAAAATGCCACTTACCGCAATCACGGTAATCATGCAGAAGGTATTGAAGTTTATTTTGATAATACTGTGATCGGGTATCGAAAAATTTTAGAATTATTTTTTCAAATACATGATCCTACTACAAAAAATAGACAAGGCAATGATCTAGGCAGTGAGTATCGCTCCGCTATTTATTATACTAGTGAAGAGCAAAAAGCCATTGCGATAAAAACCATTGCTGATGTTAATGCTTCTGGTTTGTGGCCGGGTGAAGTGGTTACTGAAGTTGAACCAGTTGGCGATTTTTGGCAAGCTGAAGTTGAGCATCAAGACTACTTACAACGCGTGCCAAATGGTTACACTTGCCATTTTCCAAGAGCTGATTGGGTACTGCCTGAACAGTGAGGCTAAAGTGGCAATAAGTAAAGTAGGTTTAGGTGGTGGTTGTCATTGGTGTACCGAAGGTGTTTTTGCATCTTTGAACGGCATTGTTAAAATCAATCAAGGCTGGATATCTTCATCTGGTTCAAATAGTCAGTTTTCTGAAGCTATTGAAGTATATTTTGAGCCTGATGTTATTTCACTCGCTAATTTGGTCAGCATACATTTACATACACATGCGTGTACTGCTGATCACTCAATGCGTCACAAATATCGCTCTGCTATTTATACTTATAGTGCTGAACAGGCGAGTAAAGTTGATATAGTTTTACGCCAATTACAAACCGATTTTAATGAAAAAATTATAACTCAGGTTCTGACCTTTTGTGCGTTTAAAGCCAACAAAATCGAGCTTACTGATTACCTTTATAGCTCACCAAACCGTCCTTTTTACCAACGTTACATTCACCCAAAGTTAACGCTGTTATTGCAGCGTTTTACTCAACATGTAAACCATGAAAAGTTAAACGATTCAGCTATCAATTTGTCGAAAAAGTAACTTGTAGAGTTTTCAACATTGATATTAAATTGACCAACGAGTTCAAAAGATAAAACTTATAAAATAGAAACGCCCCGATAATTCGAGGCGCTTGTATAATCAATTATGTGGTAATTATTCTTCGATTAACGGCTCATCGCTAAGCTCATTTAACGCTTGAATATTTTCATCTTGAAACCAATCACAAATAACTTTATCTGCTTGTTCTGATCCACTGCGCTTTAATGACGAAAACGCCTGCACTTTAATATCAGCGTTTAATTTTGCGAGTTCTTTTTTAACGGCAAGTACTTGTGCACTGACTTTACCCTGAGAAAGCTTATCGCTTTTTGTTAACAACGCTAACACAGGTAGATCACCGTCTGCAGCCCATTGAATAAGGTCCATATCAAGATCTTTCAACGGATGGCGTATATCCATTAATATAACTAAACCCTTTAGGCATTCGCGTTTTTCTAGGTATTCACCTAATGCTTTTTGCCACTTTTTTTTCATTTCCATGGGTACTTTGGCAAAGCCATAGCCGGGTAAATCAACTAAGCGCTTATTTTCGGCAATTTCGAAAATATTTATCAGTTGAGTACGGCCAGGGGTTTTACTGGTACGCGCAAGGCTTCTTTGATTAGTTAATGTATTTAACGCACTTGATTTACCTGCGTTAGAGCGACCTGCAAATGCCACTTCAATACCACTATCTGCGGGTAAACGACGGATATCGGGTGCGCTAAGTGTAAAGGTCGCTTTGCTAAGATGAATGGCTGTAGATGACAAGTTTAGATCCAACTGTATAAGTAAAAACGGCATTATATCGTTTTTTCACATTAAAGATGCAATTGTATTCAATTTTTGCTAAAAAAATTAGCTAAAAACACCTCTAAAGTGCGTTAATGGTGTATGATGTTGCCGATTTTCCGGCTTATTGAATGCATTCAATAAAAAACACAAAAGCATGTTGAGAGTTTAGTTATGAAACATATTTTAACTTCTTTGATTTTAACACTACTGAGTATTAATTTTGCTGTAGCTGCATCCGGCGATGCTGATGCAGGTAAAACTAAAGCAGCAACTTGTGCTGCATGTCATGGTTCTAACGGTATTGGCGCTAGCGATACATTTCCCAACTTAGCAGGTCAACATGCTGATTACATTGTTAAACAGTTAAAGGCTTTTAAATCGGGTGATCGTAAAAACCCATTAATGGGTCCAATGGCAGCACCTTTATCTGAACAAGATATGGTTGACTTAGCGGCATATTTTTCAGGTTTACCGCACGATGGATCAAGCCAAGATGGCGACTCTGCTGATGCTGCTTCAACAGGAAGTGCTGCCCCTGCAGCCTATATACCTAGCCCAGCAGCAGGTAAAAGCTTATATGAACTTGGCGACCCTTCTCGAAATATTGCATCTTGTATCGGTTGTCACGGCAATGAAGGTAATAGCGAAGTACTGATTTACCCTAATTTAGCTAATCAACACCCAGAGTATATTGCTAAACAGTTAATGAACTTTAAAAACAAAAGTCGTAACAACTACGCAATGAATCAATTTGCTGGCAATATGACCAACGATGACATTGCCGATATGGCCGCTTATTTTGCTGACCCCGCTGCCGTTGCAAACGTAGTACCACGCAGAGTAACGCCTGCAGCACCAATTACTGCAGAGGTAATTGCAGGTAAAGCTAAATCAGCCACTTGTGCTGCTTGTCATGGCGCTGACGGTAACAGCCCTGTTGCTATCTACCCTAAACTTGCTGGTCAAAGTGCTGATTACCTCATAAAGCAGTTACAAGAATTTAAAGCCGGAACACGTGAAAACGCAGTTATGGGACCAATGGCTTCAGCGTTAAGCGATCAAGACATGTTAGAAATTGCGAGTTATTATGCCGCACAAAAAATAGCAACGGCAGAGTTAGCTGGTTCTGATATCGGTAAAAAGTTGTATTTTGGTGGTAACGTTAAGCGTAAAATCACGGCTTGTGTTGCATGTCACGGTGCTAACGGTAAAGGCATGAATAAAGCTGGCTTCCCAACGATTGCAGGTCAAAACGAATCGTACCTTAAAGCTCAATTGATGAACTTTAAAAAAGGTGAGCGTAATAACGATTACAATACCATGATGCAAAGTGTTGCTTCTAAGCTTTCAGAAAGCGATATGACTGAGCTTGCAAAATACATGGCGTCAATGAAATAGCGTTAACCTAAAGCTAATGATAAAAACCGCATTAATTGCGGTTTTTTTGTTTTTATACGGTGAGTTATGAGACATTTAATTGATTTTTTTCACCTCATTATTTCACAATCATTAAATTCGTGTAGAATGCAGAAGCAATACCTTAACAAATTTTAGCCGTAAACCTTTATCGTGTTTACGACAAGCAGAGACTAAACCAATGAAAAAATTTATCATTACTATTTTATTAGGATTAAGTGCAGTCATTACCGCCAATGCAGCGGAAGGTAACGCTGAAGCAGGTAAAAACAAATCAGCAATGTGTGCTGCTTGTCATGGTTCTGACGGCAATAGCCTTGTACCTATGTACCCTAAATTAGCAGGCCAAAGCGCTAGTTACTTAGTAAAACAGCTAGTTGAATTTAAACAAGGCATGACCTCAGGTGGTAAATCTGGTCGTGTTGACCCAGTAATGGGTGGCATGGCGATGGCACTTAGTGAACAAGATATGGCCGACGTTGCTGCATTTTATGCTAGCCAAAAAATAACCGCAGGTACTGGCAAGGCAGAAGCATTAGGTAAAAAACTTTACTTAGGCGGCAACGCAGAAATGGAAGTTACTGCATGTGTTGCTTGTCATGGTATTAACGGTAAAGGCATGCCAAGTGCTGGCTTCCCTGCTCTAGCTAGCCAAAATGCTGCTTACTTAAAAATTCAATTAGAAAAATTTCGTAATGGCTCACGTAATAATGATCTTAACGGCATGATGCAAGGTGTTGCGGCGAATTTAACTGATGATGAAATTGCTGCGCTATCGCAGTATATGTCGTCTTTGAAGTAATAGCGTTTGCGAATTAATTCGCACTTAAACGTATAAATTAAGCAGTGTTTATCACTGCTTTTTTGATCTTGGCTTTTTTAAAAATGGCTTAGGTTACATTGGTAAGCTAGCTCTGAGAATTTTAAGGTTATTAACGCTCAAAGCGCTTTCATTACATATGTTTTAGGTTGGTTGATTTTAGCCGTTGAATGTAATGCCAATAAATATATAGTTATTTACGTTAGGCATATAAAAAGGGAAGCGCTATGGCTTCCCTTTTCAGTAATCAAGTAGAGTTTAAAAACCTAAAAAGCGTATTTAAAGCCAACAGTGAAAACATCTAGTCCGTCGTAATTTTCAAATGAAGCTTCAACACTGGTTTTTTCGTTCAGTTTTTTACCTACACCAGCACCAAAACCAAACTCCCATTCGTCGTCGCTGTAGCTATTACCGCTGAAAGTAGCCTTCGCATCTATATTAGCGTAAGAAGGCATGGCATAAGCATAAAAGCCATTATCGAAGTTATACTGACCACGAACAGAAAGTGTTGCGAACCTTTCAACTTCAAGCTTAATACCGCCCATATTATCGTCAGAAATCCCCGTACCTAAACGTAATTCAGGTATAAAAGATAACTTACTGCCCTCTTGAGCAAATTCATAAGCAACTGAGCCAAAGATAACACCTAAAGAAAGGTCGTCATCTGATAAGTTTGCATAGCCAGCACCCGCCGACCAGTTAGCAGAGGCAGTTAAAGGTAATACAACTAAAGAAAGTACAATGAGTGATTTTTTAAACACAATAATATCCTTTTATTATTAAACAAAAATTAAATCAAATTGGAAAGTGCGCATGCTATCAATGCGACTTTTGTTAGGCAATTAATTTTTTGTTATAAGTTTATACAATACGTAACAAGTTATGTCTTTAGCGAAAATAGTCGCTATTAAACATGACTTATCGCAGGCATATTAAGCAATTTCGCGCTATTATCGACACACGTTTTTATTCGCTTTTTTATTCAGGATGCCTCATATGATCGACATTATTCAACCTTCACAATTTAAAACCGTACCTTGGAAAAACGGTAAAGGCGAAACGGTTGAAATGGCGATAAACCCTGGTGGAACTTTAGATAATTTTGACTGGCGTTTAAGTATGGCAAGCGTAGTAGAAGACGGTATTTTTTCAAATTTCTCTGGCTATACTCGCAACTTAATTTTAATTGACGGCGATGGCATTAACTTACAGCACAACGATAACAAAATTGATCGACTAAAAAATTTACTCGATGTTGCCACGTTTGATGGTGGCAATAAAACCGTTGGCAACTTACATACCAATGAAATAACTGACTTTAATATTATTGCCCGTACCTCAGCGTTTAATACTAACGTCAGTTGTCAAAAAAATATAACCAAGCATATGCTAGAAAAAAGCGACTTATGTTTTATCTACAGTCTATTTAAAGACGCTACGCTGTCCATTAAAAGCACACAGGAAGTTATCACCTTACCTTGCCAGCATTTAATTAAAATAACCGACCTAGAAGCAAATAATGTTGCTATAACCGGCGAGCATTTAATTATTGTTTATCTCAATCGTTGCGAACATTAAACCATCCTTTTTAGAACGAGGCATTTAAGTGTTTGTTCATCAGGTTAACGGTTGTTAATCGCTATAATTACTCGTTCTAACTTTTAAATATGACTTTTTCTTTTTGCTGTCGTAGGCTCAATATACATACAGCAAAACACACCTAACATTGGGAATATTCTGATGACAAGTCGACACTTTATAACCTTAACAGCTTTACTCTTATTGTTATCGCCGATAGCAAACGCAGAGTTTGAGCGCAAAATTGTTATTGATGAAAGCAAAACCAGTAGCCATAGCACAAAAGTTAATGGTAAAAAGTTTGATTACACCGCAACCACCGGTACACAGCCAGTTTGGGATGAAGAAGGTAACCCGATTGCCAGCCTTTTTTATACCTATTACCAACGTTCAAAAGTAAAAGATAAAGCCGCTCGTCCTTTACTTATATCTTTTAACGGCGGCCCTGGCTCTGCTTCTGTTTGGATGCATGTCGCTTATACCGGTCCTAAAGTGCTAAATGTAGATAGCGAAGGCTTTCCATTACAACCTTACGGCGTAAAAACCAATGAGTTTTCAATTTTAGATACTGCTGACATCGTATTTGTTAACCCTGTTAATACAGGCTATTCACGAGTTTTACCCAATAAAGAAGGCAAAATGCCATCAAAGGCTGAGCAAAAAGAAATGTTCTTTGGCGTAAATGCTGATGTTAAGTACTTAGCTGATTGGGTTAATACCTTTGTTACTCGCAATAACCGCTGGCAGTCACCTAAGTATCTTATTGGTGAGAGTTACGGAACAACACGTGTTTCAGGCTTAGCGTTAGAATTACAGTCTCGACAGTGGATGTATCTAAACGGCGTTATTTTAGTGTCTCCTACTGATATTGGTATTAAACGTGAAGGACCGGTTAAATCAGCTAACCGCTTACCTTATTTCGCAGCAACAGCCTGGTATCACAAAGCACTGGCTGATGACCTGCAAAATAAAGACTTATTAGAAATATTACCTGAAATTGAAAAGTTCACGCTTGAGCAATACCTACCTGCACTTGCAAAAGGTGGCTTTATTGCAGCAGATGAAAAACTACGCATCGCTAAACAAGTAGCTCGATATTCTGGCTTGTCGTTACAAGAAGTACTGCGTAATAATTTAGATATTGAAGCCTCTTACTTTTGGAAAGAAATACTGCGTAACCGCGAACAAACTGTCGGCCGTTTAGATTCACGTTATTTAGGTATTGATGAAAAAGTGACTGGCAGTCGACCTGATTACAACGCCGAGCTAACCTCTTGGTTGCACAGTTTTACACCTGCGATTAATTACTACTTACGTGAAGAGCTTAATTATAAAACTGATCTTAAATATAATATGTTTGGTAATGTGCACCCGTGGGATAGAACTAACAATAATACCGGTAAAAACTTACGTTTAGCCATGGCGCAAAACCCGTATTTAAACGTTATGATTCAATCGGGCTATTACGACGGGGCGACTAATTATTTTGATGCTAAATATACCTTATCGCAACTCGACCCAAGCGGTAAAATGAAAGACAGACTTTCATTTAAAGGCTATAAAAGTGGCCACATGATGTATTTACGCTATCAAGATTTAGAAGCATCGAATCAAGATATTCGTGAGTTTTTAAAAGCAACTTTACCCAATAAAACCACACCAGCGAAATATCAAAGCAAGCCTTAAACTGAAACAGTACTGGGTTTATTAATCAGCGTTGTCAGTGCCAAGACTGACAACGCTATTGTTTTTTGGCTCAGCTTAGTTTTTAGCTTAGTTAAAGTAAGTTAATCAAATCAATTTACTTACACATTTTTCCCTGCAACCACTACAACACAAAAGCCCTTTAAAGGTACTTGATGTACGTTAATTGCGTTTAGCTATGTTTATATTTTTAGCTGAGGTTAAGTTGGATTTAAGTTAGGCTTAAATGAGGTAAGTGAACAATTAGAGAGCCACTGAAGTAGAAAGGAAAGAATGAATCAGCATACTTCAATCATTAAGATAAGCATATTCAAATCTATACGTCTGAATTTTTTAACAGCAACTAAGTCACAAAATCTCTGTCGTTATTATCGTCGTCTGTTAGTTACTCTTCGTCATCAATAATATCAGGGGTAACTGTGTCGACAACATCGACAGCGCCACCCACAACGGTTGTAGTTACACTGACCGCCGCTGACACAACAGTAACCGCAACACAGCCTGATAGACTAAAAAGTACATAAAAAAATAAAAAACCTTGTGCAATTTTTTTCAAAACAGCCTCTGCAAATGAACGAATATCTATATTTAATCAGAATACGATAATTAAATGATAAATCAACAAATGAATTAAGCTAGCTAGCTAGCTATCATCAATTAAATAGCTTCTTGTAGTTAAGTTATATGAAGTGATGTGATAGTAGTTTAGGATATTTTATCCTGAGCAAGCATTTAGTCTTCTTGGAGTGCTGCTAGTGCAAATGTAGCTTTTGATTGGGCTGTTCAGAATTCAGACAATAAATCATCATGTAAAAACGGCTGCCAATCGGCAGCCGTCGATTTATACAAAACGCTGAGCTAGTTGAAATAAATTAAACTAAATTTCATAATTAATGACTTGGTAGCCTAACGCTTCTAGTTGCGGTTTTAATGTTTTAGCATCGCCCACGACTACCATTAACATTTCACTTAAGTTTAAGTGTTTTTTCGCTAAGGCATTAATCTCTGCTTTGCTAATGTTCGCGACAATATTATTACGCTCTTTCACAAAATCAGCCGTTAAGCCATGTTCTAAAATTTGCGCTAAAAATCCTAATTTACGGCCAGGGGTTTCATACTTTAAGGCATCCTGTTGATTAATCGCATTACGCATAAAGGCTAACTCTTCATCACTTATACCTTGTTCAGCGTAGCGTTTGATCTCTGTAACAAACTCAACAATCGATTTATCGGTTACGTCTGCACGTACTTCGGCGCTAGCGGTAAATGTTCCAGAAAATTTATCGCCATAAAAGTAAGACCGTGCGCCATAGGTATAGCCTTTATCTTCACGTAAATTTAAGTTGATGCGACTATTGAATGCTCCGCCTAACGGAAAGTTCATCAGATAAGCACGATAGTATTCACCGGTAACGTCTTGAGTAAGTGACCGCTTACCAATGCGAATGGCCGATTGCGCTGCGTTATCTTTATTGACTAAATATATAACGCCTCGCTTTGCCTTAGATTCAGGTAAGTTTAATAACAGCGACTTTCCTTCACCGGTTAGTGGCTTAAATATACTTAATGATTCCAAGACACTATTTTTATCTAAATCTGATACCAGTATTATTTCACTGCCTTTAGCTTTAAATTGTTGTTGATAAAGTGCTTTAATATCATCTAATTGAATATTCGCTAATGAGGCTTCTGAGCCATTACTAGAGGTTGCAGCAATGTTGTTCGCATGAAGTAATTGGCGATATGCATTTGAAGCTAAATAACCTGCATCTTTTTTACCGTTAATTGCCCCTTGAATAGCGTTGTTTTTATTACGGTCAAACTCACTTGGCAAGAACGCTGGTTTGGTAAGTTTTTCATAAACTAACGCGAGTGTGGCATCAATGTGCTTAGTTAAGGCATTTATATTAACCGACAAATACTGATTACCCGCTGAGATACTTACCGAAGAACCAAGCTTTTGTAAGGCTTTACTCATATCTTCAGCGCTGTGCTGAGTAGTTGACTCGTTTAACATTGCCGCTAAAAGTGCTGCCGTACCGGCTTTGTCTTTATGCTCAAAGTAATGGCCCGCAGGGATTTTAATCAACATTGACGTTGTAGGTGTTTCACTACTTTGCGTTGCCAACACCTTAATACCGTTTGCAAAAGTTTCTCGCCACATTTGTGGTACATCAACCGCTTTATTGGCACCGGTAACTGGCATTAGGCTACGGTCAAAATTATCTGTCGCTTTACGCACGTGTAGATCGGTATCGGAGGTAACAGTCAGCTCAGGAATAACACGCGCAGCAGGTGTAAAGTTGTCTTGGGCGGCAACTAATGCCTTTTGTCCTTTGGGCACTATGCTCATGATCACGCCATGTTTATTTTTAATATATTTTTTATAAACACGCATAACATCAGCTTTAGTTACATTGGCATAACGGGTGATGTCTTGTTCAATATAGTTTGGATTACCTTTGAAGGTTTCGTTCGCTGCTAGTTGGCTTACTTTGCCGGCAACACTTTGTAACCCAAAAATAAAACCAGCTTCCATTTCAGCTTTGGCTTTAATTAAGTCGTCGTCTTCAACACCACGGGCTTCGAATTCAAGTAACGTGTCACGAATGACTTTTTCCATATCGGTTAAGGTTTTACCTGAAGCCGGATGCGGTAAAGCTAAAAGATTAAAAGTACACGCGAGTTCAGCACAAGGATGGCTAACTGATGCTTGAACCGCTAACTGATTTTTGACCAAATTCTTATACAGTAATGAGGTTTTTCCACCGCCTAAAATGCTCGACAATAAATCTAATGCAGCTTCATCTTTATGCCTAACGCTCACCGTTGGATAAGACATATACACTAAAGGCAGGTGCACATTATCTTCCATTGAAATATAGCGATCAGCGTCAATGGTAAATTGTGGTTTTGCTGGCATGTTAACTTCAGGGCCACGTGGAATGCTGCCAAAGTATTTATTCACCATCGCTAAGGTTTCAGCAACATCTAAATCGCCGCCTATGGTTAAAGTGGCATTATTTGGACCGTACCAACGTAAGAAAAAGGCTTTTAAGTCATTAACGTTTACACGATTTAAATCTTCAATATAGCCTATTGTTTGCCAAGAATACGGATGACCAACAGGATACATAGCTTCAGCAACGCGCTCTCGTAATAATCCATACGGACGGTTTTCGTAGCTTTGACCTCGTTCGTTTTTTACCGTTTCACGTTGTATTTCAAACTTTTCTTGAGTTACTGCATCAACTAGAAACCCCATGCGGTCAGCTTCAAGCCACAACATTTTTTCGAGTTGGCTAGCTGGCACCGTTTGAAAGTAATTCGTGCGGTCGCTATTAGTGGTACCGTTCATGGTACCGCCAGATTCTGTCACTATTTTAAAGTGTTCATCATCTGCGACATTTTCTGAACCTTGAAACATCATATGCTCAAAAAAGTGTGCGAAACCTGACTTGCCAATATCTTCTCGGCCCGAACCTACATGGTAGGTCATATCAACGTGTACAAGAGGATCAGACTTATCTTGATGCAACACGAGCGTTAAGCCGTTTTCAAGGACATACTTTTGATAAGGGATTACCGTTTTACCTGCTTTACTTTCAACACGCTCAACAAACGTTACGCCAGAAACCGTTATTGCTGATTCTGCAAACTCTGTTTGTTTGGTATTTTCACATGCCGTTAAACCCGCTAATAACACCGGTAGCATCCATTTACTCAAAATATTCCCCTTTATATACATCAATTATACTTAGCTAATCCAATACTAACTAAATAGATAATAAGTACAATAGATTAGCACCGATATCGCATTATAAATGTAACAATATTCTACAGCCAAGTTCAGTAATTAAGCTATTTCACAATTTTCTGCCGTATCAAATAGCTAAAAACTGGTTAACAATCACATGCGCAT
The DNA here is from genome assembly GCF_003061515.1 of Colwellia sp. Arc7-D. Taxonomy (NCBI): domain Bacteria; kingdom Pseudomonadati; phylum Pseudomonadota; class Gammaproteobacteria; order Alteromonadales; family Colwelliaceae; genus Colwellia; species Colwellia sp. Arc7-D. The sequence goes on along the minus strand of NZ_CP028924.1, from coordinate 85,426 downwards.
AAAAGCACATAACGAAAACCTTTAAACCATAAATGCCTGATGGGTTATAAGTTACTTTCTTATAAAATGTGTTACGCTCGTTAAAATGGCTTTAAGTTGAGCAGAAATAATACGCTCGGAGCAAATAGATGAAAGACGCACCGCATACCTCAATTGAGCACTGGGTTGATATTATTGCTAAAAGTGAATTACCTGCAATTACCTCTACCGCCAAAATGCTGGATAAATTTAATAATGACGACAAATCGTCTTTACCTAAATTAAGTCAGGCAATTTTACACGACCAATCTCTTTCATCATGCCTACTAAAAGTGGCCAACAACGTACAACACTTCAGTGTTAACAAGGTCAACACGGTATCTCGTGCTTCGGTAATATTAGGCATTAGAGCAGTAAAAAACATTTGTCTTACTTCTAAATTAGTCGAAGGACTTTTAGCAAATAAAGAACTTAACCCTGCGGTTTATCACCAATTAACACAATCAATGGCTAGCTCCTTTTATTCGGGTTTGCTAGCAAAAATGATGGCTCCACAATATGCTGAAGACACTCAAGAAGAACTTTATTTAGCCGCCATGCTTTATCGTATTGGTGAAACAGCCTTTTGGATAGTGGGTGGAGAGTCTGCTGAAAAATTAATTGCATACGATGATATGACCACAGAAAGCTTTAGGCAAAAGTGTATCAGTGAAATTGGCTGTGATTTTTCGCAACTTAGTACTGAGTTAGTCAAAACATGGAGCTTAAGTGATTTACTTCTAAAGGCGTTAGACAAGCCTAAAAGTAGAACTATTGAAGTTCAAATAATATATTTTGCCGACAAGCTCAGTAACACGATTGCAAATCCAAGCGGTAGTGCAGAAGAGTTTCAACAACTTCTTGCTGACATAGCGAAGTTAACGGGTTTAAGTGTTCGCCAGTTGGTGCTAAAAATTGAACATATGCGTGAAAAAGCGAATGATTTATTAACCTCTTACGGTGCTACAGCATTAATAAAACACATTAAACCATTGCCAAAAGACATCGATTTCAAGGGTAATAAATACCAAGTTTTAAGACCGAATCCAGATAAAGAGATTAATATTCTCAGCACGTATATAGCGCTTAATAAATTAATTAAGTCATCGACCGATTTAACAGAATTCATTCGGTTGACTTTACAGGCTATGTCAAAAATATTTGCTTTTGAACATTGCAGCTTCTTTTTAGTTGTTGACGATAAAAAGGCTATAAAGTCACGTTTTACCTATGACATTACTAGCCAACTGGTAAATAAAAAAGTTAGATTTACACTCGGACGTAGTAATAACGTTTTTAGTTATGCCATGGATAATGGCCAAGCTATTTTAATAAAAGATCGCCAAGAAGCTAAGTGGTATCAATATATTACTGGTGAAATTGCAGAGTTCATTGTTAAAGGTTCGATGATAATCTGCCCTATAAAAGTGGGGCAAACACCTATAGGTGTTATTACTGCACAAGTTTTTCAGCATGATAAAGAAATTTCACTTACCGACTTTGAGCACTGCTCGGCATTAGTTGACCATCTCAACATGTGCTTAACTATGCTTTCTCATAAAACTAAATAAAGCTCTGATGCTGGCTCTGGTTATAGTTCTGCGAATGTTTAGTCAAAATCAGGCTTATCTACTCGTTTAAATCTTTTGTTGTAATAATATTACAAACCACAAAATTAACCCCTATTATCATTTCTGCCCTCAATAGTGATATCACTCAAATTTTAAACAAAAAAAAAGCCGATAACGAAGTTATCGACTCAAAAGCTATATGGGGAAGCTTAAAATGCAAATTATCACAACAAGTGTTAAATTTGGGAACAAGGTGATTATAGAGTAAGAGCTCTAAGCATGTAAAGTACATTTTGTAATTATTTTACATAAAAAGGTAATTTAATAACGAAATATTAAGTTTATTTATGCTGTCACACTAAATTAGCGCTGGTTTCGGCTTTAAATGAAAAAAGCAAAAAAAAAGGCCTCTGTATAGAGGCCTATAAAAACAACAACACCACGAAGGGATCGTTTGGTGTTATTAAATAAGAACGTGCTGAGGCTCAATTAATTTCACATGCGTATTAACGTTTTCAACAATAGAAGGTTGATAGTGTAATTAATGTGCTTGCTCCCAGTTATCGCCCATACCCGCTTCTGCGATTAACGGGACACTCATGGTGATAGCGTTATTCATTATTTCCACTAAAGTAGCGGTTGTTGCTTCAACAATGTCTTGGTGAATCTCAAAAATTAATTCATCATGCACTTGCATGGTCATTTTAATTCTCGGGTCGTTTTTCTCTTCTATCCAAGCATCAACATCTAACATCGCTTTTTTAATAATATCAGCAGCAGTTCCCTGCATTGGCGCATTAATAGCGGCACGTTCAGCTGCTTTTTTACGCATACCATTTTTTGCATTAATATCAGGTAAATAAAGTCGGCGACCAAATAAGGTTTCTACATAGCCATTTTCTGTCGCTTTTTGACGGGTATCTTCCATATATTGAGAAACATTGGGATAACGCTCAAAGTATTTGTCCATATAAGCTTGCGCAGTATGGCGAGGAACGTTTAATTGTTTTGCTAAACCAAATGCTGACATGCCATAAATCAAACCAAAGTTAACCGCTTTCGCGCTTCGACGTTGATCACTAGTCACTTCATCTAGTGGCACAGCAAATATCTCCGCTGCTGTCGCTTTATGTACGTCTTTACCTTCTGAAAACGCTTTAACTAAACCCGGATCATCAGATAAGTGCGCCATTATGCGTAACTCGATTTGCGAGTAATCGATAGCGACAATTTTATGCTCAGGCGGAGCAATAAAAGCTAGACGAATTTTGCGACCTTCTTCACTTCTAATTGGAATGTTTTGTAGGTTTGGATCAGTTGAAGATAATCGCCCAGTCGCAGTAACCGCTTGATGATAAGAAGTATGAACACGATTGGTTTTAGCGCCTACCAATAACGGTAATTTATCAGTATAAGTAGACTTTAATTTACTTAACCCTCTGTTTTCTAAAATCACTTTAGGTAATGGGTAATCTAATGCTAATTCTTGTAGCACTTCTTCTGCGGTTGAAGGTGCGCCTTTAGGTGTTTTCTTAATAACTGGAATTTTAAGCTCATCAAATAAAATAACTTGTAGCTGCTTAGGAGAACTTAAGTTAAAACTTTTACCAGCCAAGTTATGTGCTTCTATTTCTAACTCAGCTAAACGCACACCTATAGATTGGCTTTGCTCTGCTAGCATATCGCAATCAATTAACACGCCATGCTGCTCCATGCGAGCAAGTACCGGTAATAGTGGCATTTCAATATCGGTAAAAACGGATAATTGTGATTTTATGTTTGCTAATTGTGGATAAATAGCTTCGTGCAAACGCATAGTAATATCGGCATCTTCAGCGGCATAATGCCCAGCTTTATCAATATCAATTTGATTAAAGGTCAGCTGTTTAGCGCCCTTGCCTGCTATATCTTCAAAATGAACAGTTTGATAACCTAAATACTTATCCGCTAAAGCGTCCATGTTATGTCGTGTTGCTACACTATTAAAACAATATGACTCGAGCATGGTATCAAATTGAATACCTTGCATTGTAATGTTGTAATGTGACAATACATTGGCATCGTATTTTAAATTTTGCCCGACTTTAAATACGGTTTCACTTTCTAATAAAGGCTTAAGCTGTTCTAACACCCAATCTAGCGGTAACTGCTCTGGCGCATCAATATAGTCATGCGTTAAAGGTACATATGCTGCTTTACCTACTTCGATACAGATTGATAAACCTACCAGTTTAGCTTTCATGTAATCAACGCTGGTGGTCTCAGTGTCAAAAGCAAATAGCTCAGCGGTTTTTAACTTTTCAAGCCAAGTCGTAAAGCTAGCTTTATCTAGAATAATGTCATATTCGCTATCAACGGCGGCTGGTAAATCAGCAACTACAGTGCTCGCTGCAGTAGTGTCTGATTCTACTTTGCTATCACTACCATCTAAGTCAGCTAACAAACGCTTAAGTTCGTATTTCTTATATAATGTTCTTAATGTTTCGGTATCTGGTGCGCTTGGTTTGAGTTCAGCAACGTTTTGCTCAAGTACGACGTCAAGTTTGATGGTGGCAAGCTCATAAGATAATGGTAAAAACTCCAACGCGGTACGTAAATTCTCACCCACTTTGCCTTTTACTTCATCCGCATGTTCCATCACTTCTTTTAAGCTCGGGTATGCAGTTAACCATTTTACGGCAGTTTTAGGACCACATTTTTCAACACCAGGAATGTTGTCAACTTTATCGCCCATTAAGGCAAGGTAGTCGATAATTTGATCAGGACGAACACCAAATTTTTCAGTAACGCCGGCTTCATCCATTTCTACATTAGTCATGGTATTTATTAAGCGCACATGTGGGTTTACTAATTGCGCCATATCTTTATCACCGGTAGAAATTACCGTTTCAATACCTAAGGCCGTTGCTTGATGAGACAGCGTACCAATAACATCGTCAGCTTCAACGCCATCGACAACTAATAGTGGCAAACCCATAGCGGTAATGATGTCATGTATTGGCGCAATTTGCGTGCGAAGGTCATCTGGCATTGGCGGACGATTAGCTTTGTATTCTGGATACATGTCATTACGAAACGTTTTACCTTTCGCGTCAAATATCGCAATAACATTACCGTTGGGATAATCTTTTTTCAAACTTCTGAACATATTCAAGACACCCGTAATGGCTCCTGTAGGTTGCCCATCTGATGTTGATAAAGCTTGCAAATATGGCACGTGATATGCGCGAAATAAATAAGATGAACCATCGACTAAAATAAGCGGTGATTGGTCAGAAGTTGGCATGATAATTTTATAACTAGGGGAAAGATGGGCTAAGCATGCCATAATCGGCAAATTCTCTCTAGCTATTCATTATATTTAGTCACAAAAATAGCGAAAATTGTGGATAAGTATGTTGAAAAGCACAGGAAAAGACCCTAAAGATCTGATGAACTTTACGGCAACTAAATTTTAACAGCTTGTATTATAAGGAAAAAGGTAAGGCAGAAATCCTTTTCACATATTTATTATTTTTTTTATATTATGTGGATAAATAAATGTCCAAGCTTAGATTTACTTGTTCAATTAACGAACAATAGAAATAAGCGAGCTAAGAGATTACCAGAAAACTGCGCCATTACCAGACAATTATTAAACTATTTTTACCATTTTATGACACCTAGAAATAACAAAAAAACATAAGCTATATTTGGCAAGGGCTAGCTTAATTCGATGATTTTATTTTTCTTAAAAATATAACTTTTATTTGTCAATATACGCATTCAATTTTAGTCTCACCGATCATGCAGTGGTAAAACAATAATCGCTAAGGTTGAGGGGTTAAAATTAATTCAGTGCTCACAAGCATTTTATCAATATGGTTATTAACAAATACACAAAAGCCACATTAAAATACAACAGTTAGTATTTTGAATGTGGCTTAAGTATTAACATTGTTATAAATACTCACGTCGAATTAACGTTTGAATATTTATCTATGCTTTATCACTATTTTACATGGTGACAAATTCTTCAGCAGAAGTTGGGTGAATAGCTACCGTGTTATCAAAGTCTGCTTTTGTTGCGCCCATTTTCATCGCGACAGCAAAGCCCTGCAATAATTCATCGCTACCAAAACCGATACTATGAATGCCTACTATTTTTTCTTCTTTACCCACACAAACTAATTTCATTCTTGTTGGGTCACGATAATCTTCGGTAATCGCTTGATATAAAGCCGTAAACTGAGAACTATAAACTTTAACCTGGTCAGCGCCATGTTCAGCAATCGCATCCGCCTCAGACAAACCTACAGTGCCTATCACCGGATGACTAAACACCACGGTAGCTATATTTGAATAATCTAAATGCTCATTCGGTTTATTATTAAATAAACGCTCACATAAACGACGACCTGCAGCAACGGCTACCGGCGTTAACTGTGCTCGGCCAGTATTGTCACCCACAGCATAAATACCATCAACATTGGTATTTTGGAATTTGTCAGTAGGAATAAAGCCACGTTCATCAAGCTTAATCCCCGTTGCTTCAATATTGATATTGTCAGTCGCAGGTTCACGGCCGATAGCCCAAATTAAGGTGTCGACTGGACCAATGCTTTTACCATTATCTAAATGAATAGTTAATTTACCATCGTTATGTTTTTCAACACGCGTTGGTACGCTCATGGTATGTAAAGTAGGGCCATGCTTCGCCATTTGCTCGACTAAAGTGTCGCTTAGCATGTCGTCAAAACCACGTAGTGGCTTTTCCTTACGTACTAATAAATGTGACTCGCTGCCTAACGCGTGCAACACACCAGCAAGTTCCACGGCAATGTAACCTGCACCAACAACAGCCACTTTTTCAGGCTGCTCGGTGAGGGCAAAAAAGCCATCTGAATCAATGCCATGCTCAGCACCCTCAATACTTGGACGACTTGGGCGGCCACCGGTAGCAATAGTAATATGGTCGGCGGTATATAAAACACCTTCAACTTCAACGGTGTTTTTGTCTACAAATTTAGCAAAACCATTAATTACAGTAACGTCATTACTGGCAAAACCACGCGCGTAAGCGGCATGAATACGTTCAATATAAGCTTCTCTGTTTTCAACTAATTTTGACCAATTAAAACTTTGTAATGGCGCTTTAAAACCGTAATCATTGGCGTAATGCAATGCATCGGCAATTTGTCCGGCATACCACATGGCTTTTTTAGGTACACAACCTACATTCACACAAGTACCACCAATATGTTTAGCTTCAATAACTGCCGCTTTTTTACCTAAACGTGCTGCTCGGTTTGCTGAAGCAATACCGCCACTGCCAGCGCCAATTGAAATGTAGTCAAAATGTTGTGTCATATTAAAATTCCTGTGTGAGTATCTTTCATTATATTGGACTTAAAAAATAAAATTTCAAGTAGAGCGGATATAAAGCTGCTTTATAAGAACAAGTGACATGGTATTTAACAATTAAATTTCAATTTTAAGCATCTGCACAACTAAATAGTATTAGCTACACCTTGATTATCAACTGATCTGCCATTACATCTACATCATCATCTAGCAAACATGCGAATTTTATGACCAATCCATTATTACAACCTACATCACTGCCGCAATTTTCAAAAATTCAACCTGAGCATATTAAACCTGCGGTTGAGCAAGCCATCGAGCAATGTAAAACTAAAATTGCTGAAGTGCTAACCAACAATACAGAATTCACTTGGGCTAACCTAGTGGCTCCTATTGATGAAGTGGATGATGTTTTAGGTAAATTATGGTCACCAATTTCGCACATGAACTCTGTGGTTAGCAGCGATAAATTACGCGACGCTTACGAGTCATGCTTACCGCTTTTATCTGAATACGGTACTTTTGTTGGTCAACATGCTGGCTTATTCGCTGCCTATCAGCAATTAAGCGAAAGCGATGCCTTTAAAAAACTTAACACCGCGCAACAAAAAGTGATCAACAACGCCTTAAGAGATTTTAAACTATCGGGCATTGCACTCAACGAAGAAGACAAAAAACGCTATGGAGAAATTTCTACGCGTTTATCTGAACTTAGCTCTACGTTTGGTAATAATATTCTCGATGCTACACAAGCTTTTAGCGTGAACATTACCGACGAAGCAGAACTGGCCGGTTTACCTGAAAGTGCAAAAGAAGCTGCGCAAGCATTAGCACAGGCACAAGAAAAATCAGGTTGGTTATTTACCTTAGACATTCCAAGTTACTTGCCGGTAATGGTTTATTGCGACAATCAAGCCTTACGCGAAAAAATGTACCGTGCCTATGTTACTCGTGCTTCAGAAATAGGGCCAAGTGCTGGCGAATATGACAACAGCCCCATTATGGCAGAGTTGCTTTCGTTACGTCATGAACTGTCAAACTTGCTAGGTTTTGAAAGCTTTGCTGATAAATCTTTAGCGACAAAAATGGCTAACAATACGGCTGAAGTGTTAGGATTTTTAGAAGACTTAGCGGTTAAATCAAAAGCGCAAGGCGAGCAAGACTTAGTTGAAGTTACCGCATTTGCGAAACAAAATTTCGACCAAAGTAATTTACAGGCATGGGATTTACCTTATTACAGTGAAAAACTGAAACAAGACCGTTACGCCATTTCTGACGAAGAATTGCGCCCTTACTTCCCTGAAAGCAAAGTAGTTGCCGGTTTATTTGAAGTGGTACATCGTTTATTCGGCTTACAAATTAGTGAACGAAAAGACGTTGATACTTGGCACAAAGATGTGAAGTTTTTTGATGTTTTGGACAGTAATCAACAATTACGCGGCAGTTTTTATTTAGATTTATACGCCCGATCAAAAAAACGCGGTGGCGCTTGGATGGATGATTGTGTTGGCCGCCGTGAATTAGCAAATGGCGATATTCAATATCCAGTGGCTTACCTAACCTGTAACTTTAACGGCCCTGTTGGCGATAAACCGGCATTGTTTACTCATGATGAAGTGGTGACTTTATTCCATGAATTTGGTCATGGTATTCATCACATGCTAACGCAAATTAATGCTGCCGGTGTTTCGGGTATCAATGGTGTTCCATGGGATGCGGTTGAGCTACCTAGCCAATTTTTAGAAAACTGGTGTTGGCAACCAGAGGCGTTAGCGTTTATTTCTGGCCATTACCAAACCAACGAGCCATTACCACAAGATATGCTCGATAAAATGTTAGCGGCGAAAAACTTTCAGTCCGCTATGCAAATGATCCGTCAACTTGAATTCAGCTTATTCGATTTTAAAATGCACGCGCAATATTCACCCGAAAATGGTGATGAAATTCAGCAAGTATTAAACCAAGTTCGCGAAGACTACGCCGTAATTAAAGCGCCTGAATTCAATCGTTTTCAACACAGCTTTGGTCACATCTTTGGCGGTGGTTATGCTGCAGGTTATTACAGCTACAAATGGGCAGAAGTGTTATCAAGCGATGCTTTTTCTCGTTTTGAAGAAGAAGGTATATTCAACCAAAGTGTTGGTCATGACTTTTTAACTAATGTATTAGAAATGGGCGGTTCAAATGAACCAAGCGAATTATTTAAAGCCTTTCGTGGCCGCGAGCCTCAAATTGACGCATTATTACGTCACAGCGGCATTACAGGTTAATAACAATGGCATTAGAAAAGATTGACGATATTTATCAACGTGCCGCCGCCCGCAAAGGTGGCGCTGCTAAACTCAACTTATTGTTAGGCCCCGCTCAACAAGATGACTTATTGGCTGAAATTCCTGACGACCGATTTTTGTCTGAGTTTAGTAAAAAGGTTTTTCAATCGGGTTTTGTTTGGCGTGTTGTTGAAAATAAATGGCCAAACTTTGAAGAAAGCTTTTTCAATTTTAATATTGAAAAAGTATTGATGATGCCAGAAGAAATGATGGAACGAAAAGCCAGCGATCCAAAAATTATTAGAAACTTTAATAAAGTTAAAACCATTAAAGCCAACGCACAAATGATTTTTGATCAGCAGCAACAAGGTCAAAGCTTTGCAGAGTTTATTGCAAAATGGCCAAGTGATGACATTACCGGTTTATGGGCGTATTTGAAAAAACATGGCCAACGCTTAGGTGGAAACACTGGGCCTTATGCTTTGCGTGCGTTAGGCAAAGATACATTTTTGCTTAGTAGAGACGTTGAAGCTTATTTTCGTGCACATGACATTATTACTGGCGGCATTCAAACAAAATCAAGCTTAAGCGCTATTCAAGCAAGCTTTAATCATTGGCAGCAACAATGCGACTTATCTTTAGGTCAACTTAGTCGGTTAATTGCTTATGCAACAGGCGATAATCATGTTCATTTAGAAGAAGTCGCCAATGCTTAATAAAGTTGCGGTTGCCTATGTCGATGCTGTTGACGTCGACAAAGCCAAAAAAATTGCTCAAAAGTGGCAGCTAGATTATATCGGCGATATCGCCGCAGTAAAAAATCATCCGGAATTGCTATTTGCTTTACAAGTAAACCTACAACGCCTAGAACTGAGCAAACTTGATGAGCCCAAACTTGGTGCTATATGTGTCGACTTTGTTGATGGCGCTACGGCTCATCGCCGTAAATTTGGTGGTGGCAGAGGTCAAGACATTGCCAAAGCCGTTGGTTTAAAACACGGTTTTACGCCCAACGTACTTGATGCTACCGCTGGCTTAGGTCGAGATGCGTTTGTATTAGCTACTTTAGGTTGTAATGTAACCATGATGGAACGTATGCCGATTGTAGCGGCTTTGCTTGAAGACGGTTTAGAGCGTGCGCAGTTAAGCACAGAAATTAATGATATTACCGAGCGTATGAGCTTGATCAACTCTTCATCAATTGAAAATATGAACTTAGCGCAGCAACCCGATGTTATTTACCTTGATCCCATGTACCCACATAGAGAAAAGTCGGCGGCGGTCAAAAAAGAAATGCGCGTGTTTCAGTCGCTAGTGGGTGAAGACCTTGACGCTGACGATTTACTCGCACCAGCGATTGCCCTGGCAAAATATCGCGTAGTGGTTAAACGTCCAAGTTATGCACCACCACTAGCCGGTAAAACACCGTCTACCAGTATTAATATGAAAAAGAATCGCTTCGATGTTTATGTTAATCAAGCCATTCCAAAAAAGAACTAAGCACTTTATACCTATTAATCGTTAGGTGAAATTTGCAAATTTATAGTCTGAAAGTGCTTAAACGTGCGCTTAGCACAAGTTTATTCTAGACTAATAATCAGCGTTATAACTGATGTACAGATTAAGTATTACCCGAGAGCCGGAAGTTCCGGTAACTCATTCACCAACCACAATGGAGATATTATGATCGCATTAAATGCAGCTATGCCTGATGGGCAACTACAAGAATTAAAAGATGGTGATATGGTCACCCACAAAACGTCTGAATTGTTCGCGAACAAAAAAGTAGTTATGTTTGCCGTACCAGGCGCATTTACACCAACATGTTCGGAAACACATTTACCGGGTTACGTTGTATTAGCTGACGAATTTAAAGCTAAAGGCGTTGACGCTATTATTTGTGTTGCGGTTAATGACGCATTCGTTATGTCGTCATGGGGCAAAGCACAAAATGCTGAAAACCTAATGATGCTTGCTGATGGTGATGGTAGCTACACGAAAGCATTGGGTCTTGAAATGGACACAGCAGCCTTTGGTGGATTACGTTCACAGCGCTACGCTATGGTTATCGATAACGGTGTTGTCACAACATTAAATGTTGAACAGCCGCAAAAATTTGAAGTGAGTAATGCAGAGACTATTATCAAGCTTCTATAAAGCAAAGTAATTAGCCGCTATATATAAAAGAAGGGAGCCATAGGCTCCCTTCTTATTTTTGTTCATTTAAAAGGCACTAGAATATAAACTATTCGAACTATGCTTTTAAATATTAGCTACTGGTCTTCTGTTTGCTTAATCATTTCAATGCGATAGCCTGTTGGCGAATCGTCATCAGCTTCAACAATTAAAAATAGCTCGTCTGAGTCTTCATCAAGGGTTAATTGAAAGCTTGATAAAATAACCTCACTACTATCAACTTCTGCAATAGCAAACACCTGATAAGTATTGTTTTGTAAGTAAATTGACTCAGGTTGAGTGTATACTGCACTGCGGTTATACAATGCTGTTTCTATGGTTTCATCACTGCGTACAAAATAGAATTTCACAAAATTAAAGTCGTCACTATCAACTAAATCTATCATGGTTATTTGATGATCGTAGATACTTTCGCGCGTACTGTTTGCAACGACAAGTGATTTAATGGTTATTTCAATTTCATCAACAATACCGTCATTGTTCTCATCTACGTTACCATCGCCATCGAGATCAACATCTTCTTCATTTAAGTAAAAGAATACGGTTTTATTGGTGTTTTCAGCCAGGCTTAATAAGTGATTACTTAAAAGGCGCTCAGTAGTACCCGGAATTAATAAATCTAAACTGTAATCACCTTTATCTTGAACTTTAGTTTCGCTATAGCTACCAATTTCAAGCGCTGATATTTCTGCTTCATCATCAACACCATTAATATATATATCTAAAGTGCCGGTGTAGTTAGGGATTAGTTCATGTTCTCTGATCGCATTGTATGCGCGAAACTGTGCTTCAGAGTCAGTATCTAAATATTCAGTAATTGACGAGTTAGACATTCTATCCATAGCATAAGGCGATGTGCCTGAGCCGGTGTTCTCGCGAATAATCATCACATATTGTGCTGGGTATGCGTAATCTATGTCGTCAGAAGTAAATAGCACTTCTTGCGTACCTGACTTCGTGATATAAAAAATATATTCGTCTTGATCAAACTTTTGATTATCTGATAACTGCTTATAGTTGTATTGACCTACTAGCGTTGCTTCATTAAAAGTTTCATCAGACTCTGACATGTAAAAGTCAACGCCGACTGAATCGGGGTGTAAATTCAAAACACGTAAGTTGAATAAATCTTCATCTTCGTCTTCATCATCATCTAGCACATCAATGCTGTAAGTCTCAACTTGTGGTGCGGTAATGTCATCTGTTAGCACTAATAGTTGAATGGTATCGGTAGTAACGTTAATTTGCCCTTCTGCAACTTTCTCAAGATCATCACGGTCGCTACTGTCTTCATCTTGCCAACCCATTTCGTAAAAATAGCTGTTAGTGTCTATTTCAAATACGCTTAAAGCTTCTGTATATGCAACACCATTAAAGGTTACTTCAAAATTATCAGAATCGTCATCATCGTCTGACTCAAGATCTTGATCAAGGGTAAGAATAATGTCAGGTGCGTTTTTTGAGCTGTTATAAAATTTAACATAGCCGACATTTGAGCTGTCACTGCCGCCGCCACAAGCCGCAAGTACAAGTGCTGATGATAGTAGCAGCACTTTTGAAGGTGAAATCGTTGAAAGTAGGTTGGATTTAAAGCGCATATATTTTTCCAAAAAAGTTTATTGCCACTACTGCACAGGATTTACTGGCAGCTAATTTATGCTCACACCTGTTAAACAGCTGAAAAAGCACTTTGTAGAGCGGCATTCTAGGGTTAAGTTCAACGATTCACAGCATCTTTGCATTTCTTTACTTAACCCTACCTTTCCTTACATAACATGAAATTTAGGCCGAGGTTTATCAAAAATTATGCGTTATTTTAACTTATCGCCCTATTTTGCGATCTCAAGTATAATGCCGCCATTAAAAGCATAAACTAGGTTATTTCGTTGATATTTTCTGATGTGGTTATTATTGGTGCTGGCGCTGCAGGTTTAATGGCCGCAGCAACTGCTGGCTATCGTGGTAGAAGTGTTACTGTAGTTGATATGGGTAAAAAACCCGGTCGAAAAATATTAATTTCTGGCGGCGGTCGCTGTAATTTTACGAATGAAAACGCGAGTCCCGAAAACTACTTATGTCAAAACCCTCATTTTGCTAAATCAGCACTGAGCCGTTATAGCGCGCAAGATTTTATTGAACTAGTTGACCGTCACGGCCTTAATTATCATCATAAAACCTTAGGGCAATTATTTTGTGATGATAGCGCGCAAGACATTGTTGATATTTTGATGACCGAATGCGAATGGGCCGGTGTCGATTTAGCAATGCGTAGCGAAGTAATTTCAGTTAACAAAAATGATATCGGTTATGAAATAGTTACCGCCGGCGAAAGCTATCAATGTGAGTCGTTAGTTATTGCTTCTGGTGGCTTAACCATGCCGAAATTAGGCGCTAGCCCGATCGGCTTTAAAGTTGCTGAGCAATTTGGTTTAAAGGTTTTGCCGACAATGGCCGCATTAGTGCCATTTACCTTACATGATCACGACAAACTAAAATTTGATGGTTTATCGGGTATCAGCATGGCTACAGAAGTGACCAGTGAAGACGGTACTACATTTAAAGAAAACATATTATTTACTCACCGTGGCTTATCTGGCCCAGCAATATTACAAATTTCATCATTCTGGCGATCAGGCCAAGCGGTAACAATCAACTTACTGCCAGAAACACCCATAGATAAATTAATCAGCGAATGGCGTGAAACTAGCGGACAGAAATCATTAAAAAATATGTTAGCAACCGTATTACCCAAACGCTTTATTGAAGCGCTAGTAAAACAAAAAGATATAAGCGATAAAGCTATCAACCAAATCAGTAACGACGAAATTACTTACTTAGGCCAATACCTGCATAACTGGCAAATAAAACCTAATGGCACTGAAGGCTACAGAACAGCTGAAGTTACCTTAGGTGGCGTTGACACAGACGAACTATCTTCCAAAACCTTTGAAGCAAAAAAAGCCAAAGGTTTATATTTTATTGGTGAAGTGATAGACGTAACGGGTTGGCTCGGAGGCTATAATTTCCAGTTCGCGTGGAGCAGTGGTGTAGCTTGTGGGCAAGCGGTATAGCTATGACAAGACATAATTAGAGCGAACAAAATCTGAATTGTTCGAACAGAATCTCAACATAGGGGAAATGCTGATTTACCCTACTAGAAATTCAGCGCACTCTCAATCATATGTACTTAATGTATCAGTAATATATAAACTATTAAGTTGTTTATATAAGTAATAGCAAAATATTTTTTTCAAAAAAAAGCAGCCATTGCGGCTGCTTTTTTCACGTTGTATTACAAGCGATTAAAAGTTCATACTTATACGGCCATAAACAAACCGACCATCAACACCGTACGGAGAGAACGGTGAAAATGGAATGATTCGACCAAACGTAGATACACGTTCACTGCCGTCTTCATTTAAAAACTCATTGGCCACTTTAGGGTAAGAATCAAATAAGTTGTTAACACCTAAGGTTAATTTGATGTTATCTGTTACTTGATAAGCCACGTCTAGATCAGTAATCCATTGTGCGTCATTCACTTCTACATACCCATCGCTTTGAGGATCTCTCCACTCACCAAAACGCGTAGAACGAAGACTTACTTTAAGGTCATCCATATGCCAAGTGGCAGATAAATTAAGCTTACTGTCTGGTGCACTACTTTCAAAGCGAGCGATTTCACGTTCACTAAAAAGAATATAACTATCACCTAAAACATTTAACTCTGAAGGGTTAGCTTTTAAGTGAGTGACTTCAGTATCGCCAATATTAACTGCTGCACTTAGTACTAAGCTGCCCATATCATTTAAATCAAGATCATAAGTACCAACAACATCAATACCTTGAGTTTCAGTATCGATTGCATTAGTGAAATACCTTGCACTGCCTACACCACTTACATCGGCTGCAGTTAAAATATCGTCTACCGCCGAGCCAGATATATTTTCAGATAATACGATACGATCATCAATCTTGATATTGTAAGCATCAACCGTAAAGTTAAAGGCTCCCTGTGTATAGACAAAGCCTAAGGTCATATTAACTGATTCTTCAGGTGTTAACTCTTTAGCACCAAGGGCTTGTGCTACAGGAGTATTTACAGGAAATAATCCACTTTCTTGTGGGATCTGACCACCAGAGCCATCATCAACAAAAATGGTTGAAACTGTTGTATAAGACGTTTGTGCTAGCGATGGCGCTCTAAAACCTGTGCTAATGGCACCACGGAAAGAGAGGTTATCATTTACGACATAACGTGCGGCTAACTTACTTGTGAAATTTGTTCCAAAATCACTGTAATCTTCGTAACGGCCAGCAAGTGCTACATTTAAGTTATCGGTTAGGTCTGTATCTAACTCAATGAAAAGGCCTAAATTATTACGCCCTTGAGCAGTTGATGCAGGCAAACCTGGAAACCCTTGGCTACCACCATCAATGTATGATGCTTCTTCGCCGGCAACAATTTCATAATTTTCTTTGCGATACTCTACGCCAATAGCAAAAAACACGTCATCGTATAAACCAAAATCAAGCATATTATCAAACGTTAAGTTAACAATAGTTTGATCATAGATTAACGCCCCATTATAAAAGCTCGTTGGCGAGTTATCACCTAATGACGAGTTAACGGTATTTTCATTACCGAGACCAAAATCATTTTTTCCATAATCAATACTTGCATCCCAATTCCACTCATCAAGTTCGCCATTAACGCCGACCACTATCGCTGTATCAACAACATCGGTGGTGATATGTGGTAAGAAACCATCAGGGAAAATACCTAATGAACGACCTTGCTTAGGTTGACGATAAAATGCTGCTGAATCACCATCACGTTGCCCATAAGTACCAAAAGAATATAATTCAGTGGTATTGTTGAAGCTGTAACCAAGGTTATAAACAAACGATAAATCTTGAATATCTGCACGACCTACACGAAAATTGTTGGCATGGTCAAAGTCTAACTCGCGTGGGTCAACTGAACCGTCAGCAAGTGGGTTATATACCTGACGTGCTTCGTAGCCATTACGACTCGTAGGTGCGCGGTCTCGTGATTCAAACGCTAAATGTAGAAAGCCATCTTCGCCAAGACTAAAACCAATATCGCCCGCAATAGTTGTAGTTTCACCATCACTGCGATGAATGTCGCCACCATCTTCAAAAACTAGCTCATTACCAACAATAGTTTTACTTTTTATTTCTTTAACGCCGGCAACTTCAGTGTCATATTTACCGTAAGTAACAGCAAAAGAGCCACCTTCATCGCCATCTTTTAAAATAATGTTAATAACACCCGCAATAGCATCCGATCCGTATTGTGCTGCTGCGCCATCACGTAACACTTGAATATTTTTAATCGCTGAGGTTGGTATCATGTTCAAATCAACAGCTGTTGAGCCACGACCCACTGACCCACCTAAATTAAGAAGCGCACCAGAGTGACGACGCTTACCATTGATAAGCACTAAGGTGTGATCAGGCGCTAAGCCACGAAGCGTTGCAGGCGAAGCATGATCAGTACCATCATTTAACGCCGCTTTAGGATAATTAAAGCTTGGCAGCAAGTTTGATAAGATTTGACTTACTTCCAATTGCCCTGTTGCCGACATACTTTCAATATCGATTATGTCAACTGGCGATGTACTTTCGGCAACAGTACGATCATTACGACGAGAACCAGTAACCATTATTCTTTCTATATTTTCATCTGCGTTAGATTCCTCTGCGACAGCACCAAAAGTTACTGTCATTGCTGACAAGCCTGATAATGCAATTGCAGATGCAACTAAGGACAGTTTTAATGTGAATTTTTTAATATGTATCATTTGCTCTTATTCCCTATAGAGTTAATTTCATGCTCAATAATTTTTTATATCACTTACAATTAATCTGTTGAAATACTTATCATATTAAGAACTTTGTATTTAATATCTGTAAAATAATGGCATAACATTTAAGACTCGCTTCGCATAATGCAGCCAAAGATCTCAAATAATAAAATGAGTCTATTTGATAAGTAATTATTACTCTGTTTTTCTCCCGTAAAAGTAGAAACCTTTCATTTTTAAATTACGGCTAACGCCCACACAGCGGGTAATTCATATCCTAAACTCGAATGTAGTTGTTGTCTATTGTGAAAGTAATTAGGTAACCTTCTAATTTTGAATGTAATCAATTCATCGTCTTAAACGTATTACTTATAATTAGGTCGGCTTTGTGAGAATGAAAAATGATTAACCTCTACATTTTTATTACAACAGCTAGTTCGATTCATGCTCGTTTTGATATGCTGCTTAATCAAAAAATTTTGTACTACATGAACGCTATATTGAGCCCATAGCACGACTTTTGTCAGTAGGCTTTCGCTTATTGATAGCAAGCTTACAGAGGTTATTGGTGGTGTTATTAGTCAAATGCGACATAGTAAAGTCAGTTTAAAATTTTTAGTGCTGCTTGGGAGCATTACTTATTAACCGCTAAAAATCACTGAACCTAAGAAAACTATCCAAGTTCAGTGACTTCCAAATTTAAAACTCACTACAGGCTCACTTAACCATAAGTTGCGACAAGTAGACAATAGCTAAGTCGTTAATCCGTTTCGTGCTTTTCAACTGATTCTATTTCGATGTTTTTATCTTCAGGTTCTTTATTTTCAATAAGTTGACCAGAAACCAAATGTAAATCTCGTTGTGGAAATGGGATGGAAATATTGTGTTCTGCCAATGCTTTGTTAATAGCTATGTTGATTAAATGAGTTAGTGGCAAGCGGTTTGTTGGTTGGCTTACAAAGGCACGAACTTCAAAATCTAACGAACTATCGCCATGCGCCAAAAAGAATACCTGAGGGGATGGCAGTTCAAGCACGTCTTTTTGACTTTTTACTGCCTGCATAAGGACTTCAGTTACCTTTTCGATGTCTGAACCGTATGCCACGCCAACTTTAACCACAATGCGCGTTACGGCGTCTTTTAATGTCCAGTTAGTCACATTTTCGGTGATAATAGATTTGTTCGGTAATAGCACTTCACGGTTATCAAAGTCTGTTACTGTTGTAGCGCGAATTTTAATATTACTGACAGTACCGCTTAAATTACCGATGGTGACAAAGTCTCCCACACGAATCGGTCGTTCAAATAATATGATTAAACCAGAAACAAAGTTTGCCACAATTTCTTGCAAGCCAAAGCCCAGACCAACACCTAGCGCGGCTATGATCCACTGTAATTTGGACCAATCTATGCCAAGTTGAGAAAAGCCAATGACGATACCGCTGCCAACAATTACATAACCCAAAATTGACATAATGGCATAGCGAGCGCCATCGTCCATTTCAAATCGTTCGAAAAAACCAATTTCCATTACGCCACGTATATTTTTCGCTGCTAAAAAGCCACCAACAACAAACGCCAATGACAGAATAATATTCCACAGGGTAACGCCACTTGATAGTTCTACACCGTCGACCATTTTTACTTGTTGCCAAACGACAATATCATCAACAATCCCTAGTGCTGGTAGTAATGGCATCCAAATAAACCAAAGCCCCGCTAACAATAATAAACCGGTGAACCAGCGCATAATTGATTGGCTTTGGCGTTTCACTTCTTCTTCATCAATGCTCTGACTTTCTTCAGCTGTAGCGATTTCTTCAACGTTTGATTCGCTTTGTTGCTCGGCCTTTTTTAACGCTAACTCTTCGGTTTCTTTTTGCGCTTTTCGGACCATATATCGGCGAAATGTCACTAGAAAAACACGTAATATAATGCCGTAAATAACAGCTGACATAACCAGTAACGTGCCTGACATAAAGACTTTAGATTGCAACTCTACGGCTGTATCAAAATATCCGAAAAGTGGCATTGAACCGATGGCAAAAGGTGCCAGTACAGCAATGGGAAAGGCAATAAGCGTAAGGAGGTTTGCCGGAGTTTCACCAGCTATGCTGGTGGCCACGCCACTCTTAGGTTGAAAGAATTGATAACTGAATACCGCAATACCAATAGAGCTGATTATAAACGCTAAAATTGCGATGCCGTATCTCAGCTCAGTTTCACCACTAGCAATCGCGGTAGCAAATACAAAGCCGGTTACCGACTCTAACCACACAAACCATGTCAGCATAGCGCGTAGTTTACGTCGCGCTTTGGCACTCCAACCAAAGTGTTTTTCAAACATGCCGTTTTCACGACACATTGAACGAAAAGACAATAGTATTAAACTTACTGATGAAACCGCCGCTAATCCACTCGCTATGGCGGTAGAAAAGCTCAATGGCGAAGCACCTTCTGAGATCATGCCAGCAACAGTAAACAAGCAAACAGGTAAAGGTAAAGCTAATGCAAAAGTTAAGAGTAACGCAAAGGGCGTACTGTAATAAGTGTCATGTTCTACATCACCCACCTTTTCAAATAACGACCACAAGGTACGTTTAATCATTCTACGGCTTAGCAAAATCAGCAATGGTATAGTAACAAAAAGCAATAAGAGAAAAGGCGATGATAGAGCACCGCTGTAAAGATCGTTGACCAAGTTCCACCATGCTGTAGGTGACAAAAACCATTCAACGCTGATTAAAATATTTACAGCAAAATCACCGGCAATACCTGAACTGGACGATGGTAGCCAAATTAAACGCCGCTCCAATAACGCACTGAGTGCAGAGCTCGCTAAAAGTAACTCGCTGATTGCCAATTTTTCATCCGTTGTACGATCAGCTTGTGTGTTCGATGCGTTAATCAAATTACGTAGTAAATCTCGACGAGATGTAGTTAGCTCTTCGGCCTTTTCAAGCTCGAAGCTCGTGAATAAATCTGTCTCTTCACTTTTACTCAACTGATTTTTTTTGCTCTGCTGAGGGCTATTTTCAAGCAGTAGACGCTGTGCCGTATCAGGAATATGGGCTAAATTTCGCAGCTGGTCTTGCCATAAAATCATATTAAGCTGTTGACGAATGGTTGTTTCTTTAAGCTTTTCATGACGTTGCTCAAGCACCGATTCCACAGGTAAGCTCGCACGAAGTCTTCGTAACAACTCACCTAGCTCATCGGTAACACGGCCCGTAGCTAACACTCTATCAACCGTTTCTGCAGACTGTTGAACTTCAACAAGTTGCTTTTGTAACGCTGCTACATTGGTTTCACTTTCTGGCGCGATACTTTGTAAGTCTTGCAACTGATTCGCCAATGACAAATTTTCACTTGCTATAGCTTCAAGGGCTGGATGTTGCTCTAATTTGGCCAGAACGGCACTGCTTAGTTCTACCGTTTTTTGTACTTCACTCTCTCGGTTATCGGCTAAGTAAGATTGAAGTAAAGCGATCTGTTTATCATAAAATGTACTTTGTGTGCGCAGCTGGCTTAACTCTGCTTCTACTAACGATTGGCGAGCGGGAATAGTAGCTATCTCGCTTTCAAGAGCCTTAATAGTCGCAGTAAGTTTTTGGGCATTGGCTTGTTTTTCAAGATAGTCGGCTCTTGCATCAAGGCTTATATTATCAGCTGGTTTCTTGGCTATCGCTTGATTAATGGCCGTTTCGTCAGCCCGCGCGGCACTTAATTGCTCAGCAATTTTATTAGCCCGCAAACTCAGTACTGTTTGCTCACTTTGTTTGTCTGAAAGTTGCGCCAGCCGATTCTTTTGCTCTGCTCTTTGTAAGAGCAGTTGGTTTTCGAGTTTATCAGACGATTGGCTTTTATCTATTTGCACTTCTTGCTCTTGCAGTGCTTGGTTGCTTTGTCTAATAGCAATGACTTTTTGAGATGCACTTGCGGCTCGCGCCTCATAATCTAAGGTAAGACGCTGTTGTTCTTTGGCTGTAGCCAACATGTCTTGTGCATCTTCTAGCTTATTAAGGGTGTTTTTTTGCTGTTTTTCATCTAAGTCAGTTGTTTGCTGAACACGCTCAATAGTGGTCTTGATCTCACTTTCAAGGTTTGACTCTTGTGCTTCAACGTTCGTGATTAGCCCACTTTGGGTAATGCCAATGACAAGAATAAAAACTACACTTAATAACGTGCGCACTAACTGTTTAAGCATTCACAAACCTGCTGAAAATATGATGATGAGAAAGTAGAATAAACCACCCACCTAATCTATTCAACAAACGCTGATTTTATAGGCTTTTTTGGTTTAGCAACTGAAGGGTGAAAAAGTATAAAGATACTTTTAGAATAAATGTAGTTTAACAAAAAACATAAGTTTAAGCTGGTTAAAAATACCAGCACATTGACAACATTACTGCCTAAGTACTCCATTTTCGATAGGTACATAGTTTAAATAATCGTTTATTAACTAATTCAGTTACAGAGTCTAGAAAGTGAATTAGTCTTTATGAAGCGACGTGATTTTATCAGGCTTAACCAAATTAATAATATTACAACAGTCATCATCAATTTCGCTTTCAATAGTCACTCTATTTTTGCCATTTTGTTTCGAATGATAAAGCGCTATATCCGCTTGTTTCATGGCTTTTTCAAAGTCGAGGTAATCGCTCGGCTTACACAACTTAAAACCCGCACTGGCGGTGATCGATAAATCATGACCACCCAGTGTCGGTTTTAGACCTCGTATACCTTCAATTAAACGTGATGTTAAACTGTCGAGATCAGACTCGTTTTCGATCGCGACAGCGAATGCGAATTCTTCTCCTCCATAGCGACAGAATGCTTCGTCAACTCGGCAAAACTTTTCTAAGTAATTAGCTAACTCAACTAAAATCAAATCGCCTGCATCATGTCCATGTGTGTCATTGACTAGCTTAAAATCATCAATATCGATTAAGCCAAAAGCAATCGAAACTTTTCTTCTATTGCACGACTTAATAAGTCGATGTACTTGGTCGATAAAAAACCGTCGGTTAGGAATATTAGTTAAGGGGTCAAAAAATGCAATTTTTTCTAATTTCTCATTGGCTTTTTGTAGTTCAAGCGTTCTATCACACACGAGTTGTTCTAGTTCACTCTTTAACGATTTTAGCTCTTGGTTTCTAAACTGTAATTGCTCTAAATGAAACTTGCGCTCTGAAACGTCTCGTTCTATAGCACCAAAATGAGTAACTTCTCCGAATTTGTTTTTTAACGGAATAATATTCATTTCAATCCAATAAGGCCTACCTTTAATATCATAATTTAGCAGGGTTTCTGTGATGGCTACATGATTGGATAATGCTACATTGATGCGTGACATGGCGGCTTTATCAGTGAGATCACCCTGCAAAATTCGGGGAGTTTCTCCTAAAACCTCTTCTTTGGCATATCCGGTAAGTGTTTCAAAAGCTTTATTTACGTAAACAATTTTTGGGCCTGTTGGATACTGAATATTATCCGCTTCGCATACGATGACAATATCTTGTGTGTTTTCAACAATATCAGAGAAAAAATACAGCTGTTTAAAATCTGAAATATCATTAAAGGTAATAATAATAGAGCGCGTGTCGCTGCCGACTTCACCTTCAGGATAAGCATTTATCATAAACCAAAGTGTTTTATTATCTTTATTCACTATACCTATAATTTCATTGGTAACTGACTTTTGAGTGAGCTTTACTTTGTTTACGGGGTAGTTTTCTTCAAGTAACTTATTACCGGCATAATCAACAAAATCCCACGTTAAATCGGAAGTAACTTTGTTACTTATTTCTTCAAAGCTTAAGCCGAGCAACTTTAAGGCGGTAGGGTTTGCATATACAATCGAAGTATCCCAACGATGAACAACCACTCCAACATGCGCTTTTTCGAGTAAATTTTTTAAATTAAGACCATAAAAATCTGTCATATAGCGCTCACTTCTTTAATGCATCTTTAAAGTCTAGGACACTTTGAAGTTTTTATACAAAAAAGACTACATTTAGGAAGGCTTTATATTGTCATTATTATTAAGTGATAAATTACGCGATGGAATACCGATGGAATACCGATGGAATATTTTTATATTTGCCGAACGCCTGTTATTACAAAAATAAATCTATTAATTATATTTTGATAAAACAGTAAAAATTTTATTGTCGCTTAAAGCTAATCGCTATAAAAGTCAGCATTCAACCTTAATATATTTCAGCTTCAACACCATATTTATCTAAAATAGTTTGTAATTGACCGGAATTTTTTATCTTTTTTAACGCTAAGTTAATAGCAGGCAACATTGATTTTTTAGTTTTATTAAGTCTGATAAGAAGCTTTCCAATGGTATGTTCTGCTGCAAATTTAATATCAACATCATGAATTTTGGCCCAGTGCTTAGCGGTTTCATGTTCAAGTATTACGGCGTCAACACGCTTATACTTAAGTGCTTGCATTAAGCTTTCTTCGTCACGAAAGTTTACTCGGGTAAACTTTTGATCGTCAAAATAAAAATACCCCGCTATCGTACCAATACGCTTGTTGTGAATTTTATCTAATGTAGGGAAGAGGTGTTCATTACCTTTCAACGTCACCACATATTCTTCTACTTCAAGTATCGGATCGCTAATAACAAACTTTTCCCCATAATTTCCGCTGTCAAACCATGCCGTACAAACAAAATCGAAATCAATAATACCTTTTTTCAATGCCTGTTCCGCACGCTTCATTGGCCAATTAACTGTCTGAAATTCAATTGTGGTATGTTGCTCTATAAGTAAAGTTAACTCAGATAAAATACCGGATTGACTTCCATCCTGTCCGGTACGATAAGGAACCCAGCCACTATTTTCACCCAAGTCAAAGTGTAAGGCGGTTGATTTTTCTTCTGCCGATACTTTAGAGATACATGAAAAAGCGCTCAAGAAAATGCAAAGAAGAGAGTAAATTACTACGTTTTTCATCGAAAATAACCTTTATAGAGATGCACATGAGTTTTACAGTATTTTTAACGCCAACTCGGTATTAAAACATTGAGCTTTAAGACTTTATTTAGCAATAGAAATAATAAACTGTCAAACCTAGTGTTATTAAATACCATCCGATAATAACTTATATATGCCCTCTCTATCTAATATTTTGATTATTTTAGACAAATAAAGCGATAATAAATAAATTAAACATTCACCTGAAACCGAGGCAAATAGCGTTGGTTAATTAAATCAAATTCTGGCATGACAGGCCTGCTAATGGTATAACCGCGCCATCGGATTTAAATTTGCAGTAACAGCTAAAGCATTGGGTTAGTTGACTGCGCTAACGAGTAAAGGCAGTTACTAATTACGATGTAAACATCATCGCAATACACTGAAATAAAATGAATTTAACAATAGAATTTAATAAACCAGAAATTAAAAGCACATTCGACTGGCAACTAGTCCAGGAAATTAATGTAAAGAACGACAATAATCAAATTATTGCAAAAGCAGAAATTGAAGTTATTACCTTAAATAAGCACCGTGGTGCCGACGAAAGCTATGAATTGCTGAGTCAGCAAGATGCAACTGATTGGGAAGTACCGTTAAACTTATTTTTCAAAAAACAAAATGTTGCTGCTGATTTAGTCGAAAAATTTCAAGCAAAAATAGACACGAAAGCTAAAGATCATATATTAATTGAAGCGATTAGTGTTTTACCAGAGTTTCGTCAGCAAGGCGTAGCTAAGTTTTTACTAAACGAAATAGCTCAACATTACAATAAAGTGCAATCAATATCGTTATTGAGTATGCCAATGAATTTATTTGTTGATGCGCAAGATTGTGAAACTGAAGAAAATAAAACTTATTATCAGGCGATGAACTTAACAGACGATGCGTTAACGCAAGAACAGTTATCGGCTTTTTTTGAGCACGCGGGCTTTAATCATTTAGCAATAGATGACAGTGCTTTAGAAGCGCCCTTACCTTTTAAAGTATTTATGGCGAGTCCAAACACCATTCGTTAATTTGCACCTGTGGTTTGAACAACCTGCACGTTAGATTACGTGCAGGTTAAATACAACAACCTTATTCAAAAGGCATTATATTTACTATTATCATGATGCCGCATTTAGCACTAGTTTTTAGCTGTATCACGCTTAAGTCTTTTCACTATTTGCTTTGCGCCCGCGTATTCATAAAATGGATAAATATTTAAACTCACCACTGCTTGCATTTTTTGCTGAAAATCTGTCATTTTCTCAGCCTTTACATCGCTTAAACCTTGAATAAAATAAGCCTCAGATAAATTACAGCTATTTTCACTCGCTGCTATAAGTTCGTCAGACGTAATTTCCTCATTAGCAAAATTTAACATCTGTTGCTGCCAAGGCTTAATGTTCAAACTCTCTAACCCAGTTTGAGTAATTTGCTGTGCAATATCGATTTTATTCAACATTTTAAAAGCATGTGCACCGTACAGTACGCCATAGAAACTTCTATCGCTTCGCGTAACATATTCTTGCATTAAATCCGCTGCAGGTTGCCAGTTAAAATTAACTACATTGAATAAAATAGCTAAATATAGGTCGTCGGTATTTAGGCTTGAAGCCTCTTTAGCTGAAAAATATTCGGTAACCGCTTTATTATTGCCAAGCCAAAACTCGCTTTCAACTAATCCAGTTTTAAAGTCTGCATTAAGTGAGGCAGCTTTTTTAGCCGAAAAATTCGACATACGTATACGGGCCCATTAAACGTAAAACTGTACTTAATTGCATATGATAGT
Organism: Colwellia sp. Arc7-D; assembly: GCF_003061515.1. Taxonomy (NCBI): domain Bacteria; kingdom Pseudomonadati; phylum Pseudomonadota; class Gammaproteobacteria; order Alteromonadales; family Colwelliaceae; genus Colwellia; species Colwellia sp. Arc7-D. Next base: position 59,428 of record NZ_CP028924.1, on the reverse strand, counting down.
AAGCATCTTCAGGGAATTTGTTGACTAAAAACTTATAATCTTCAAAGGTTTGATTTAAACGCTCAGTGGTATCACTTTTACACAGTTGAACGAATATTTTGTCCACTCTATAGTCATTCAATATGCCTAAAATGTCGCTATTATTTGGACTATTTTTTGCCGCCGTTTCTAGTAGGAATACTGATAATTGAATGTCGTTTTGTTCAGCATATAGTGCTGCAAGTGCCATATAGCCATTCACAAAGTTCGGGTTGTCCATCACTGTTTTTTGTAAAATACTTTTACGTTCTTCAAGACTCAAACTACCTTTAGCTGCTAATGGTAACTGCATATATACCGGAGGGGCTATATCGACAGTTTTTAGAAAAGGTTGTTGTTGATAAAATGCCTGCCAATGCTCAACATCATAGCTGTTGGTTGCAAAACTTTTTATAAGATTTAAACGGTAAAAATTTAATAAAACATCATGATTATAAGGTTGACGCTTAAACAGTTCATTGTATGTCGCAATAGCCTGATTTAACGTGTATAAATTTTTATTTGTCTCATATTGTTGCAAGCGTTTGATTGCTAATTGGTTTAACGCTACGGTGTCTTTTGGATAGTTAGCGACAATATCTGCTAGCGTATTATCTCTTAGATCATGAGAAGATAATGCTGTTTTAGCGCCTTTGTTCGTACTTGCACAAGCACTGAGCATTAAAATTAAAATGGGTAAAATAATTTTCATCACTATGCTCCTAATCCTGATAGCCAAGTTGTTCTGCGCGCTCAAAAGCTTGTTCTGACTGCTCATTTTTACCGGCAAAACCAAGTGATAAACCAAGTAGGTATTGTGCTTCGCCATTATTATTATCTTCGGCGACTACCTCTTCAATTACCTTAAGTGCTTTCGCAAATTGTGCTTGTTCTAATAAGTGTTTAGCGTGTTGAATTTTGCTTGATATTGTAGCGTTATTATCTTCAGGGTTAGGCGCTGATGGTGATGGTTTAAGAAACACAAATAAGCTTTGCGAATGTGTTGGAAGGTCACTAACTTGCTGATAAAAGTTTGCATAATCGGCAACTTTTATCACTTGCTTAGGTAAAACGAAAGTTGAGCTAATATGCATACCATCCGTTTTTTCTTGCACTTGATGTGTTAATTCAAAAAATTCATTTTGAATGTTTTTCGCCGGTTGGCTATAACCTAATGTAGAGCCAGACCAAGGGTGTGGATAAAATGAATTAATCACCACAGTTATCGGCTGCAAAATAACAAAATCAAATTTTCGAGCTGCGACAGGGGCAAGGTTACTGAGCGAGGTAAATACACTTAAAATCGCACTATAATCATAACTATACCTAAAATTATCAATTGACTCTGTAATCTCTGCTATGTCATTAAAGTTGGCTGATAATGTAAAAGGTGTTGTTATATCAATAGGATCAGAGTTTTCAAAATCGCTAATACGTCTGCTAAACAATAATGGCGACACTATTTGTTCGGCGGCGGCTAAAGCGTTTGGTGAGAACTGCATAAAGCTTCGTAAGTTAGTTTCAACATGACCCGTTAAGTCTAATGCTACCCTTGCATTAATTACCGCTTTATCAACAGAAAAGTCGATATTTATTGTGGCAATATTGTCAGCACTTGTAGTGCCGGGCAGCGTTAAAATTTCACCTGACTGCTCATTAACAACTAAAGCCTTTTTATCTTCTAAATTAAGATTAATTCCGGGAAATGTACCTGTTTGACCACTGGTATCGAGCCAATATTTTGCGGTTTTTGTTTCAATATAAGTGATCATATGGTCAAAATTTAACATCGGTAATTCGTCATTAAACTTTGCGCCAGGATACGAATTAATCAATGCTGGATAAGCGGCAATATCCGCTTGCTTTAATAAAGCAATAATCAGTACGGTTTGATCTTTACAATCACCATAAGCTTGGCTTAACACTTCGCTCGCTAAGTGAGGTTTATAGCCGCCTCGATTTACATGCGCTCCAATATAGCGCACGTTTTTTTGCATATAATCAAAAACGGCTTTAATTTTTTCATGTTCATTCATGCCTTCACGAAACAGGGTTTGAGCTAATTCAGTAATCGACTTGTCTGATTTTTGTGTCGGCAAATATAAGGTATTAAACCACTGGTTAATCGTACTCCAGTTTTTAATTGTTGAGAGATGAATCGCAGGCAAAATATCATCTAAGCTCGGCATTTCCATTTCCAACTCTATGCCTGGCTGATGCGTTGTATTCCAGGTATATATTTTACTTTTTGCTGTTTTAGTTAGCTTAGGTTCTATCTCAATATTATAGTTAACAATGGAAATGTCTGTCGCTTTAGGGACAGTTAAGGTGTTTTTTGTTTCTAATACTGGATCAATTCGTAGCCAATTAATACTTGGTAAAAACTTTACAAAATGAAAGTTAATACTTGAGAACCATTCGTTCTCTATATAGGGCTTTATTTGCTGCGTAGTGGCTTGATATTCAATAATACTTCCGGCTCTTAATTGAGGCAGTGCAAATTCATATTGTTTACCTTCATCGAAGTAGTCACCACTATTACTAGATACAAGCGATATGGCGTCAGCTTGCATTTCTATTACTTTACCTTCAGGGGTAATAACTCGAGCAAAGTCGATTTGCTTTTCTTGATAATACGAATTGAACTGGCTAATGAGTTTTGAGTAGTCTTTTACCGCACTTTCATCGGCAATATAAATGGCATTGTAAAAGTGGCTTTTTTCGAAGCCTTTTTCATCAACAATAACATCGCCTCGGCGACTTAATATTACCGCACTATTGGTGAATGTTTTAGTGGCTAAATTTCGCTTTGCTATTAACTCATCTACTGTTGGACCGATACTCGCTGTTTGAGAATAAACAGGTAAAGACAAAAAGATAAAGCTAATGAAGGTTGTAATAATACCGCGCAAAACCATGCTGATTTCCTTATTCGTAATACCCGTTAAGTAATTAACCGGTTAATTTTTATCCTGATAGCTTACCTATTTTTTAAAAATAACTAAAGTATTGTTTTGAATGAGTAATGTAAAGTTTTTCTAGAAGAATATACCTACTAGTGAATACTTAGATTAAGCTTCAGGCTAGTAGGTATAATTAACGTTATATACTTAGTGTTTTGCTTTTCTTGTCATGCTTGCAAGCATTAATAAGGCTAAAGCAAAAATAGCTATACTGCTTGGTTCTGGCACAGTAACTTGACTGCCTAGCTGAGCACTAGTACGTTGAGCTGATATAACATCATGTGAGAAGCCAAACTCTGCTATATCTACTTTCTCAAATGAGAATTTAGCTAAACCACCCCCCTTGACCGTAAAATCAATTGATGCGAGTAAAAAGCTACTTAATCCAAATTGAGCAATATCAATATCAAATGCATATGAATCTTCACTTATTGTTAAAGGCATACCTACCGTGTAGGTATCAGTTCTCTCACTAGGGAAAAAAACATCTATATCTAGCTTATCACCAAAAGTAACTTGCCCAAAATCTAGCAAACTTTCTTCGAAGATAAAATCAAAAGTAAAACTCGATACAAAAGACTGAAAACCAAAGTTATCTTCAAGTTCAGAAATGTAAATATTAGCGGTTAACGTGTCATTAATACCGTAAGTTTTATCTTCGATATCAATCGTTATCATTGATGCATTAGCGGTGATAGCAGCACACCAAAAAGTTAAAAGTATTAGTAATTTTTTCATGTTAATTCCTATTAAAAATTTTATTATTGTTATAGCAACTGCTACTACATCGCACAGCGACTACGAGTACAGTTTTGCATAAGAGTTCGTACATCGAGCGTATTGACTTGACCATCGTTATTTAAGTCGTAACTTAAATCGAAACTTTCACCTGCTCTTAACTTGCCGATAAAGGTTCTAATATCAGCAATATCAATATCCGCATCGTTGTCAAAATCACCAATTAACACTTCAGGTGTATTAAAGGTGAATGAGACAATCACTGGATCATGGTCAGATGCACGATAGGCATCACTGCCATAATATGAAACTAACTGACCTACAGATTTATTTTCAACGTTGTAATCAAACGCAACAGGTTCATCAGCGTTAATATGCCACTCATCAACCGAGTCAACAAAAGCCGTTAAAGTGCTTGATGCTAAGGCATGATCTAAGTAACCACTTTCACCACCAAAGGCATAAGAATATGCACTTAACCCCACTTTTTCAGCAATAAGATTGTGATAACCACTGGCTGTAATTGCGCGAATTGGATCTTCCATGCCGTATGCATTGAGGTCACCAATAATCAAAATATTATCGGTATCTGATTGCGTTGGCTTTGAAGCTAACCAAGATACAAGTTTGTTTGCCGCTTGGGTTCTTAGTTCATTCCAACAGGCTTGTCCGTCATTTTGATCAGCATTTGCACCTGAAGCACTGCCACAACTCCCTTTTGATTTAAAATGATTTACAGCAACAGTAAATGCTTCACCGCTAGTGTTAGAGGTAAACGATTGCACTAACGGTTGGCGATTGCCAAAATCAAATGGTGCTTCGTTTGTTGTTACCGCATTACCAGCAAGTGCTACCGTGCCAGGCTTATAAAGTAAACCAACGGTAATAGCATCAGTACCTAGTTCTGTGGCATCAATGCTAATATATTGATAAGTATTAGCACCTACAACGCTATTGAGTTTATCGGTTAAGTCGGCAATAGCAGATAACTCGTCAAAGCCATCATTTTCTATTTCCATTAAACCAACAACATCAGCATTAATTTCAGCTAAAGCATCAACTATTTTGTCACTTTGGCGGGTAAACTCTTCAAGGTTGTCAGCGCCACGTGCCGTTGGGAAGCCGCCACCTTGGCCGTCACCATTAAAGTAATTCAGCACATTAAAGCTTGCAACTTTAACTTCACTTGTAGAACCAATAGTTGGAGATGCTAAACGCTGGTTATTTCCAAGGAATGTAGGTTCTTGAGTTGGTAGAACACGATATTCATTGAAACTATAATCTAAAATACCGGTAATATTATCAACCGCATCGCCTAAGCGAACGCCATTGTTGTAACTTAAACCAGAGTTTGGAAAAGGTACAAATTCAGGGTTTTGACTATTATTTTGATCATCAAGCACAATAACATTTCGCGTATTTCTCTCGGCTAATGCTAGCGCCTGACTTGAGTTAGGTTGATATATATTAGTTGGGATCAGTAAGCGACCTTTTGATAAGCTCAGTTGGCCATATTTTGCTAAACTAAAAGTGTCGGTGACATGTAGCTTTTGCTCAAAACTGACTTTCATCCCTTCTAACGCTTCCCAAGTATTTAAACTATCAACCGGCATCATTATATTCGTTGCTGCGATAGTATCGCCTGCTCCACACTCAACAACACTTTCACTAAGCGTTAACTGTGTACGATTATAAAACTCTTTAACGTCGCCTTTAACACGTACTTGCGAGCCTAAAGTTGGCGCTTGGCCTTGACCATTTAAATAAACAAAAAGTGCTTCTGAAGTTGCTGGGTCGGCATCATTATCTTGCGCTTCTTCTTGGACAAAAAAGCCAGATAAACTATCAACAACTGAAGTTACAACACCTTCAACAACTTTGTTTTGTTCTACCATAGGAGAAGCATCACCGTTGCCTTGAATTGCGCTGATAAGTTCAGCACTGTCACCACACATACCGATTAACGATGGTTCTTCTGGCTCTGGATCAGGTCCTGGGCCTGGATCAACCACTGTGCCATCGAAGCTATGCGAGCCTAAAAAGCTAAAAGTGTTTGACGGATAGCTATCCCATTCATTGGCAACAACGAAAGCATCGCTAACATTTTTATCGCCGCTGGCAACTGAAGACTTTCTAACCAAGGTAGTATTAGACGCCCAACTTGTTCTTTCGCCTTTAACGCCGAAAGAGTCAACGAGTTCACCATCTTTTACTAGCTCAAAATAGTCATCGCCATTAAAGTTAACGGCACTTACAGCGATATCAACTAGAGGTTTTAAGGCGCTGTCTGCTGTTATTTGTGTTGAACCAAGTACAACAACGTCTTTGGCTAATACTACACCCGATAGATCAGTCGTTACTGTTGGTTCAGTATTGCCGTTAGCATAAAGTTTAAGTTGGTAGCCAGTTAATGAAACGCTGGTATTGGTTGGGTTAAATATTTCAACCGCTTTATTGTAGCTACTGCCTTCAACATACTCAGAAATAAACAAAGCTGAACTGCTAGATGGCGGTGTAGGGTCTACCGGATCAACAGGGTCTGGGTCTACGGGGTCTACCGGAGTAGGGTCAATAGGATCTACCGGTGTTGTTCCATCACAGGCATTTGTAAATACTTGTGTTACCCATTCAGGGTGATCAATAAACGGATTACGGTTACCTTGGAATTCATAAATACGGTTGTTACGTTCTTGCTCGTAACTGTCAACCGGATCGGCAACATGCCAAGCAAGTAAGGCACATAATTTACCTAAGCGAGGCTGACCTGTGCTGGTTAACATATCAACTAAGGTTAAATCAGGTGTTTGTGGATCAGCACCCTCATAGCGTACATCCATATAGAAAGTCATACGAGCAACATCACCTTTTACGACATCGCGCGGCTCAAATGAATTACCATCTACGCGATTTTGCGGCGCTTCTGATAAGGCATTGTCGCTGTAATCAAAATCTAAATTACCACGCGATGAATTAACTGAAATATCGGTAGGTCTTAAATGATGAATATCGGTATACGCTGAGGCACTTGAACTTGGGAAGCCATGACTTTTTGCCCAAACATGCTCGCGATTCCAGTTATCTGGATTAGAAGATTGTGAGCCACTACCGTTTGAGAATTTAGCTAATGAAAGGCCTCGGTATAATAGAATAACATTATCGCTGTTCAGCGGATCTTCGTCAGTTTGCGTAAGTGCAGTCCAAACTTCTGAGTAACTCAGTACGTTATGGTTTAGGGTAATAGCACCATTAATTGCATTGCGAAAATCTGTTGCTGATGCTTGATTAGCTTGCAATGCGTGTACATCGGCATAGTAAATAGCGTCGTCAAAATCACTTACTGATGCCACTTTACTTAAATCAGGGCAATTAAAACATGCGTTTGTAATAGTATCTGGAACTGGTGGTTCAATAGGCGGATCAATAGGTGGGTCAATTGGCGGTTCAACTGTACCGCTGTTACCCGAAACCATCACGTTATCAAAAGTAATGTATTCAGAACTCGCATTGTTTTTCATGCTAATGCGGATAACTAACGAGTTGCCTGCGGCAATTGCAGCTGTCACTGTTTCACTGGTAAAATCATCAATTAAGGTATTTGAAGCACTGCCCTTACCTTGCCAATTCTCTACAGTAACAAATGCTCCACCGTCAATAGCATAAGCAACATCTAGGAAATCTGTCCCTTCGTGGTTACCATTTTCTGCGGCATTTACCGACAAGCTAACATCAGAAAAGCTACTAATATCGATAGCTTCAGACAACCACATCGCTGCGCCATCTAAATCTCTGCCTTCAAACTTTCCATTATTAACTTTAAACCAATCTGATGTAGCGGTTAGTTTCGCTGCACTTACATCAATTGACCATTTGGTTACATTCGTTAAATCAATTTGGTCGAAAACTGCTCCTTTTCCATTAATAGCTGCAGCGTCGAAGTTTTCACTCCATATTTCCTCTGCGTTAACCAAAGTTGAAGCTAATACACTCCCGGTAAAAATAGTAAAAACCATTGAACTAGCGAAGCTTGACCTAACGCTGTTGAGCTTTTTTGGTAAAAAAATAGCCACCACACATTCTCCTAATATTATTATTATTCAAAATCACCTGACCTTATCCTGCCTAATGAATGTTAAATTATTGTTACAACAAAATGAAGGTTTTTTAATCATTGACCACTTGGTAAGTAAAAGATTCTCAAAATTTTTTATTACTAACAGTAAGTTAGCTCGATAATTATTTTAACAATAGTGGAGGTAACATTAGAGTATTACCTCTAAATAATTATAAAATGTTGATATAATTTAAATATTATTTACTTTTTGTTTATTCAAAGAGATAGAAAATAGCAGGTTTTTTCATATTTATGCTTATAACTAACAACGATAAGAGATATGAAATGAGGGGGGGACTAAAATCGCAGGGTTAAAAAATAAAACGGTTAATTACAGTGTTATTAACCGTTATTGTACTGGTTGTAAATATCGCTATTATTTCAACAACGTAACCAATTCAGCTAAGTCTTTCACCACGTGATCAGGCTTTTTCGCTAATGGATAAAGTGCTTTACCTGGGCGAGCAATAAATGTTGTTTGCAAACCAGCTTCTTTCGCGCCAGCAACATCCCAACCATGAGCGGCTATCATCATGGCTTCTGCAGGTTTTACATCTAGCTTTTTCAATACCCACTCATAAGCACGTAAATCTGGCTTATAAATTTTTATATCTTCAATGCTGTATCGCTCGTCAAAATAAGACGTTAAACCTGCACTTTCAAACTGTGCTTTTACACCTTTATTTGAAGAGTTAGTCAGGCTAACTAACTTATAACCTTGGGCTTTAAGTTTCGCTAAGCCTGCTTTTACATCGCTATGCGGCGGTAAAGTTAGCAGTGGCGTTACAATCGCCGTTTTTGCTTGCTCAGGCGTGATTTCAATATTGTTGTTTTGTGCCACCATTAATAATGAAGCCACGCCAATCTGACCAAAATCGTGATAATCGTTCATCACAGTAGAAACTAGTGAGTGATGCAACATGGTAGAAAACCACAATGGCAATAAGTCTTCGCGCCCACCAAGGGCTTTGCCGATAGAGGTTCGCATAGACGTTAAATCAAGTAATGTTTCGTTAACATCAAAAATAAGTACTTTAGGTTTGTTTTGTATTTCATTAGCCATAGTGACTCCTGATAAAAGGCTTGCGCCTAATAATATTGAAAGCGTAAGTGTTTTAATTGATTGTAAAAATAACATTAAATATTTTCCAGTTGTAAAGCCGCTAGGACATGTTCGGGTTCTGCACGTAAAGTGTAATCTTCGCTGATAAATGCGTAAGTAATGATACCGTTTTGATTAATAACATAGGTTGCCGGTAACGGTAATTTAAAGCTTTTATCACCATAGTAATGTTCGAAATCAATACCAAAACCGGTGTATAGCTTTTGAATACGCTCATCTAATGTAAATAAAAGGCCAAATTGGCTAGCGACGGTATTGCTAACATCTGACAACACATCAAATTCAAGGGCATTTTTTTGAGCGGTTGATAATGTTTCATCCGGTAGTTGCGGTGAAATAGCGATTAACTGAGTATTTTTTGCTTTAAATTTCGGTAAATAATCATTCAATGCTTTTAGCTCTAAATTACAATATGGGCACCAAGCTCCTCGATAAAAGCTCACTATAACCGGACCTTGTGTTAATAGTGTCGCTAATTCTGTACTTTCGCCACGATGATTCAATAAGCTAAAGTTTTTAACTTTTTGACCAACCTGCAAAGCATTATCTCTAATATGTTGAGCGATAAGTTCTTCATTGGTGGTATTCATTAACGCTAAAACTTCTGCAGGTAAGTTAGCCTCTTTTTGCACGTTATAGGCGTCGATTTGTGCTTTTAAACTCATGATAGACCTGTGTGATATAACTTTTTCACTATTATAATGTTTTAGTTATTTAAATAAACATTGCAAAACTGAAAGCTTCATTCGAAAATATTAAACATTAAAAAGCACATCATGGCGTTAATATGTACAACATAAGCGATTTAGAAACCTTTATTGCTGTAGTAGAAAATAAAGGTGTTTTGGCAGCAGCACGAGAACAGCGTTTATCGCCGGCGACAGTTAGTCATCGATTAAGTAAATTAGAACGCGAGCTATCAACCGTTCTAGTATTTAGAGATAGTCGCAGAGTGCGCTTATCGCCAGCGGGTGAAATTTTTTACAAACGTGTTGGTGCTATTATTGAGGCCTTGCGTGATGCTGAGCATAGTATTGGTGCGCGAAGCTCAAGTGTTAGTGGCTTATTGAGGGTCACGATGCCACCTTGGGTGTTTTCCAAATACGTTATGCCAACACTGACCCAGTTTGAAGATACTTATCCTGAGCTTAAACTTGATTTTTTAATCACAGATCACTTTGTAAATGTTGTTGATGACGCTCAAGACGTGGCGATAAGAGTTGGACAATTAAATGATTCAGGCTTACTCTCGCGCAAGTTAGTTAATAACACTCGTATACTGTGTGCAGCGCCAAGCTATATAGAAAAATACGGTATGCCAAATAATTTAACGCAATTAAGTCAGCATAATTGGGTATGCTTACCGTGGCAAAGGCAATTAAAATTATTTGATGAGCAAGGTAAAATACAAAGTTTTAATGCGCCAACACGTTTTACTATTTCAAACTCTGACAATATGACCCAAGCAGCCATTGCAGGACACGGTATTACGATAAAATCGAAAATTGCGATTAAAGATGAGTTAAATAACGGTGCTTTAGTTGAGGTTATGCCTGAAGTAATGGCGAAAAGTGATGCGCCAGTTTGGTTTCTACGACCACAAAACAGTTTAACAACCCGAAAAACTGACGTATTTTACGATTTTATGAAGTCGCTATTTATTGATTGCTAATCAACAAATGTTAGCTATTTCTGTAATATTAATTAACCGGCTTTTTTTTCCAAGTACTAGACTTTTTAGCTTTTGATTTTCGCTTAAAAGCCACTTTGGGCAACTGTGCAAAAGATTGCTGTTCCGACTGCTTAATCATCTCGGCTATCGTTAACGTTAACGGGCTGATTAAATCTTCATAGCGACTTTTTTTCTCACTGATGTTGGTGAGTGTTGCCTCCCAATGTGCGGTCATATCGGGTAATGTTGCAGCCATAGGCAGTGCATTAATTAAGGATACTCCAATAGCCGTTGCATGAATATTCTTGCCTTTACGCTCTAAATAACCACGTTTAAATAACAAATCAATAATGCCTGCACGTGTTGCTTCAGTACCTAAACCATCGGTTTCACGTAACATTTTTTTGATTGTATTGTCGCTGACATAACGAGCGATACCTGTCATGGCACTTAATAGGCTAGCATCAGTAAATTGTTTAGGTGCTTGTGTCATTCGACTGATTAATTCACCATGAAGACATTGTAGTTGCTCGCCCTTTACCAGCTTAGGCAATGATTGATGTGTTAGCTGGCATTCAGTATTTTCATCACTTTGATCGACTTTATTAGATTTACTTTTCGTGCGCTGAAATAGAACTTTCCAGCCTTGAGCTATAGGCGTTTTAGCATTAGCACTGAATTTACCCCCGGCAATTAACACGCTAATTCGAGACTGGTTATATTGATAGACAGGATAAAACTGTGCCAAATATTGCCTTACAATAAGAAAATAAATTTTCTTTTCAAACGGGTTCAAGGTTAATTTATTTGCAGATTTTTCAGTTGGTATAATGGCATGATGCGCTGTAACTTTGGCGTTATTCCATGCTTTACTTTTTAACGAACTATCAGCGCCTTGTGCAAACTTGGCATAGGTTTCAGCGGCGTTAGCTAACATGGCTATAATGCCTTTAGCTTGAGCATGATGTTCTTTCGGCAAATAGCGACAATCTGAGCGAGGGTATGTGATCAACTTGTGCTTTTCATACAAGGCCTGACAAACATCGAGTACCAGTTTCGCGTTTAATGAATATATTTTGGCTGCATCAATCTGTAAAGACGATAAATTATAAGGCAACGGCGCAGCCTGTTTTTTCTGTTGTTCGTCAACCTCACTCACTACCGCAGTTTGATTATTAATGCGGCTGACCACGTTTTCCGCTAAAGCTTTATTGAGTACGCGCCCTTCTTCATCCATATAAGGCTGACAAGCGTCACTGGGTTGCCACTTTGCAATAAACTTTGCCTGACTACCAGTTTGTAAGTGTGCGTGTACATCATAAAAGTTTTTCGCAATAAAGTTGTCTATTTCTTGTTGGCGTCTAACCACTAAACCTAGCAGCGGCGTTTGCACCCTGCCCACAGATAATACGCTATTAAAGCCAGCTTTTTGCCCTTGTAAGGTATAAGCCCGAGTTAAGTTTATGCCATATAGCCAATCAGCCCGAGAACGTGCTAAGGCAGAAATAGATAATGGCATATAAAGTTGATTGCTTTGTAAGTTAGCGAGCGATCTTTTTACAGCAGGTAAGTTTAAATCGCTGATCAATAATCGTTGAATATTCTGCTTTTTCTGTGCCGGTACTTTTAGAAAATCGATGACTTCATCAACCAATAGCTGGCCTTCTCGGTCAGGGTCACCAGCATGTATTATTGCGTCAGCCTGTTTAACGAGTTTTCTTAAAACCGTGAGCTGTGCACGGGTTTGTGTTTTTGGCTTAAGTTGCCATTGCTCAGGCACTATAGGCAAGTGCGCCATTTGCCATTTTTTAAACGCTGGATCGTAGTTTTCAGGATTTGCTTGTTCAAGAATATGGCCAATACACCAACTCACTACATCGCCATTAGCAAGCGCGATATAGCCTTGATGATTTTTTTGAGGTTTAGGAAGAGCAGCAGCTATAGCTCGACCTAAACTTGGCTTTTCAGCGATATATAATTTCAAAGTGTATACTTGTTTAAAGAGTGGTAACGGATAAACCTTTTATTAGCCTAGCACCTTAAACTGTTTATTTATACAGTAAATTAAAGTAACTCAGATATTATAGCTAAATATTCTCCTGTTAGTTAAGTTATGCTACTTTCCTTATTTATAAAAATAACATCAAAAGAGCCCATAATGCCAAGCCTTGATACAAATCGATGCCCTTTATGCCAACAAAGTAATTTTTGTGCCGTAAATGCTGATACTCCCTGTTGGTGCACAAAAAGTGAAGTTAAACCGGAATTACTGAGTGAAGTACCACAAACATTATTGGGTAAATCGTGCATTTGTAAAAAGTGTATTGATAAGTTTAACTTCGACAACATTGTCGATAAGTCTTAACGATTAACAATAACGTGTTAGTATCTTTTTTAAAGAAATTATTTAATTTAATCAATAACAAGGGGGTTTTGTGTCATATAATAATAAAAAACAAGACACTATATTTAGCTCTATTACTACACCATTAGGCGATGAACTTACTTGGCGCTTTGAAGAGCAGCAGTCAGTATTACTGACCGAGTTTTCATGGGAAAAGAAAGAGCGAATTTTAACTACTTTACGTCGTATATTTAATGATGAATGGCATAAAAAAAACATTAAAAAAGCGCCAAAATCACTTAAATATGAACTGGGTGAATTAGCTAACCTAAATAAAGAACAGATGATTTTTACCAAGCCTGCTACTGAAGATTTTCCTGCGTTAGCCGTTATCTGGTGGCCCTGGGGGCATGGAGCAACTTATTCTATGCGTATAAAAATACTCAACAGTAGTTATAATGACGCGGCGCTCAAGTTAGGCCAAGCCAACCTATTGCAGAAAATTGTTCAGCGCATAAAATTAAGATAACCCATTAGTTCACTTGTTAGCGGCAATATTTTAGCTACAATTATTGTAATTAAATTTATTGTTGCTGGATGATAGTATGCTCACATTAACATTATATTATGCTACAAACAGAAACCACCTTGGTGATCGCTGGTCTCCCGATAGTTACGGACAAGATTTTAGTGCTGATCGGGCTAACAATCTACGCTTTGGGCACGTTAGTGTTGATGTTAGTGCTAATAAAGTAAAAGAACACCTGAATGATAGTGTTGATAATCGCACCGGGGATGGTGAAAGCTTAGCGGGTTATATTGAGAAAAAACTGCGTAAGAAACACCTTATATCTGCATTTGAAGAACCCGAAGACCTTAAGGGTACAAAAAATTCACCATTACCCTCTATCAAAGCTTTTCAAGCACTCAAAAAACAAATGGAATCGAAAAAAGATCTCGTCGTTTTTATCCATGGTTTTAATGTAGATTGGTTTGAAGCGGTCTCTTCAGCTTTAGCCCTAGAATTAATGCTAAATCGCCATTCTCATGACGACGACGAGCAAAAAGATACCAGTGTGTTTTTGTTTTCTTGGCCTTCAAATGGCGCAATGATGAAAAATAAAGCTTACTTATCTGATCGTAACGATGCAAGGGACTCAAGTATCGCAGTAGCACGTGGGTTTCTTAAATTACGCGATTTCCTGATGACTCTCAGACCCACTCATAAAGACCCTTTGATTGAAGAATGTGGTCAACAATTGCATTTACTTTGCCACTCAATGGGTAATTATGTTTTACAGCATGCTTTAGTGTCATTAGATAAACTCAACAACCACAAACACTTTCCGCAATTGTTTCAGCATATCTTTATGTGTGCACCTGATGTTGACGATAATATTTTCGAAGAAGATCGCCCGATGGTTAATTTGCATAGGCTAGCAAAGCAAGTCACGGTTTATTACAACAATGGTGATTTAGCGATGTATATTTCTGATTACACCAAAGGTAATACAGATAGACTAGGACATAACGGTACGGCTAGACCTATGCAGTTACACAACAAAGTCAGCCAAGTAAACTGTTCTAAAATTGTTGGCGGTATAACTGAGCATAGCTATTATTTATGGGCCACGGTTAACGAAGATATTAGGCAGAGTATTGACGGCATTCCTTACGAAGATAGTACCCGAAATAGACAGTGTAAATCGGCACAAGTATGGCGATTAACCTAAATAGTATTACTTTAATGGTTACAGCTATTATGTAAGTTTTAAAAGCTAAGCGGGTTTATGAGTACTGCTTAGTTTATCTTAATAAATTACCAATAAACTGATTTTAACTGCTCAACACTTTTCTCCTGAAAACCTATACTTGCTTACTTTTGACACTTCTTTTTACATTTTCTAATGAACATTACCTTATAGGCTTTGTCTACACACTAGTATATAAACTTTGGGCTGGCTTGGCTGGCCGAATAACGCGTTAACAAATAACCGTCATCGCATTTGCTCAATATAATTGTTAAGGATAAATATGACTAGAGTATTAAAAATTATCAGTACATTGGCCGCAACCCTTCTACTTATAGCAAGCTACCCTAGCTTTTCAGCAAAATTTGAAGCAGGCAAGCATTATACTGTGGTCGCTGAAAAGAAAACCTCGACACCTGAGTTAACTGAATATTTTTCCTATTACTGTCCATCTTGTCGTGCTTATGAACCTTACCTTGAGGGTTTTAAAAAAGTGATACCTGAAAAGGCTAAGTTTAATAAAGTACATGTAGATTTTATGGGGCACACATCCCCAGAAATACAATTTATGCTGGGTAAAGCGCTTATCGTTGCTGAAAAATTGAATATAAATAATGAGTTTACTGCAGCTGTTTTTAAGTACTTACAAACCGATAGAGAAATTATTTCAAATCAAAAAGATATACATGATATTTTTGTTTCAATTGGCGGTAATGGTAAGAAATTCGATCAAGGTATGAAGAGCTTTTCGGTGATCGGTCAAGCAAAAAAAGAGAAGAAAATACAAGACAATCTCTCGAAAAACAGTCAACTTACCAGTGTGCCAACCATGGTGGTAAACGGTAAATATATGATTGATAGTAAATCGTTAGATCGCAATAACTTCTTTGCTGAATATAATGCATTAATCGCCTATTTATTTACCCTTTAAATTTTAGGCATAAAAAAGCCGAATGTTTTAATTCGGCTTAACGTCTAAATATTGTCTTACTTATCAGCGACGGCGCGACTTACTAGCATTAGTCTTTGCTTTATTTTTATCGCCAAAGGCTTTTTGCCTACCGTGTTTTTTTTGCTGACCCAGCGTATTTTTACGTGCTGGTAAGTCTTTTTTGGTTAGGTCTGGTTCATAACCGGGTAGCCATTGTTGCATTAGGCGTGTGTCTAATACCTTTTCAACGGCTTCTAACAACCAAGCTTCTGACGGGCTCATTAACGAAATGGCTAAACCGTCATTACCTGCACGGCCTGTACGACCAATGCGGTGAATATAGTCTTCAGCAATATAAGGTAGCTCATAGTTAATGACGTAACGTAAATCATTAATGTCTATTCCTCTTGCTGCAACATCAGTAGCAATTAGAGCACGAGTTTTACCTGCTTTAAAATCTGCTAATGCTTTATCACGAGCGCCTTGAGATTTATCACCATGAATGGATTGGGTTTTAATACCATCCTTAGACATTTCTTTTGCTAGATCATCAGCGCCTTGTTTCGTACGCGTAAATATAAGGACTTGTTGCCAATTTTTAGAACCAATTAAAAATGAGGTTAACTCACGTTTACGATCACTATCAACGGTATAAACAATTTGTTCTACTTGTGAAGCTGCCGTATTACGTTCACTGACTTCAATAAGCTCAGGATCATTAAGTAAAGTTTTACTTAATTTAAAAATGGCATCATCGAAAGTGGCCGAGAACAGTAATGTCTGACGCTTTGGCGGTAAACGATTTAGAATACGGTCTATTTCATCTTTAAAGCCCATATCTAACATACGATCAGCTTCATCAAAGACAATAGTTTCAAGATGAATTAATAACACGCTGCCATTAATTATATGGTCTAACAATCGACCTGGCGTAGCAATTAAAACATCTGCGCCTTTTTCTATCGCTTCAATTTGTGGCTTAATACTTACGCCACCATAAGCAACGGCAATATTAAGCTCAGTATTTTCAGCATAGCTTACAAAGCTTTTATACACTTGTTGTGCTAATTCACGGGTAGGGGTTAATACCAGTGCTCTTATCGGTCTTTGGGCAGGTATATTTGCACTCAAACGCTGAAGAATAGGGAGTGCAAAAGCCGCTGTTTTTCCTGTGCCAGTTTGTGCCCCTGCCATAATATCTTTATTCGCTAAAATAGCGGGTATGGCTTGCTGCTGGATAGGGGTTGGTTGGTCATAGCCTAAAGCTTTTACAGCGTCAGTAAGTGATTTATCTAATGCTAGGGACGTAAAACTCATGGCTATTTATCGCTTCTTAATCGATTGTTGCTTTTGTTTAAGTTCATGCTCTAGTTCATCAGGATAAAAAACTAAACCTTGCTCGTCTTGACTTGGAAATACCACAATAGCGAGTTCATCCTCAGCTAATCCGGTACTCCAACGACTAAACCATTTATTTAAAGAAATAGCTTCTGGTTGACAAGCTTGCCATTCATCAGTTGCCCAAGCTTTGGCAAACTCTTCATTAGGCCAAACCGGAACACAATCTTCATCTTCAGTGTTTAGCATTACACAGCCATGCTCATCAGTTAATATCCACAAGGAATTTTGACTAACCGCTTCATTAATGAAGTAAGCAGCACGTTGTGCATCATCCATTTGCAATATTTGTTTAATTTTTTCTGGCTCTAACACATGTAATCCTGATCAACTTTATTTATTGGCGCTATTCTACAAAAATTTGCATCTCTTCGCCGATTTGTTTGCGCATTTCCATTAATTTTTTTGCACTTTCATGTTGTTTTATATCTGCGTCAGTTTTTGGTATCCACTCAGGAATACGTTCAGACTGCCCGTTTTGATCTACGGCAACCATGATCACAATACAATGGGTTGTTAAACGACGATTTAGTGACTTAGGATCACAGGCATTAACTTCTAGCGCTATATGCATTGAAGAGTTACCGGTATAAATTACCTTAGCTTCTACTTCGACTAAACTACCAACATGAATTGGGGCTATGAACCGAATACCACCAGCATAAGCCGTAACACAATAACGACCGCTCCAACCTGCTGCACATGCATACGCTGCTAAATCTATCCATTTCATTACCGCACCACCGTGAACTTTACCACCAAAGTTAACATCTTGTGGTTCAGCTAAAAATCTTAAGGTAATATCGCGTTGTGGTTGATTCATGGTTTTTCCTAGTTATAGTAAATTGATTATGGTTGATTAACGCTAGCAGTACTTACATTACACGACATTTAGCGTTACATTACCACTAGTTAAATCATTTATAATTTATAGGTAAACCATGAAAATATGGGTTGATGCAGATGCCTGTCCCGTTGTGATTAAAGAGATATTATTCAGGGCCGCAGAACGTACACAAACAACCACAACTTTATTAGCAAATCACTATTTAAAAGTGCCGCCATCTAAGGTCATTAGCTTTGTTCAAGTTACAGCAGGCTTTGATGTCGCTGACGATGAAATTGTTAAACGTGCCGCGCCAAATGATTTAGTGATAACCGCGGATATTCCCTTAGCTGCCGAAGTTGTTGAGAAAGGTTGTTTAGCCTTAAATCCTAGAGGCGAGCTCTACACTGAAAGCAATATTAGACAACGCCTTAATATGCGCGATTTTATGGACACATTACGTTCAAGTGGTATTGATACAGGTGGTGCGCCGCCGATCAGCCAAAGTGATCGACAAGCTTTTGCTAACAACTTGGATAAGTTGCTAGCTCAACAATAATTTATTGGCAATCTACAACAGTTAAATATTAATTAACTGTTGTATTCACTTTACTTACTCGGGTTAATTCTACGACGACTGCCACTTTTACTTTCGCTATTGCCATAAGGGTTACTTGCTGAGCTATTGCCAATATGACGTCGGTTTTTACCCGTAGGTTTATTACCACGTGCATTATCACCAGAACGTTGACCATCTTTATGTTCCGAACCTTCAGATTTAAACTTTCTTGGCTTTTTAGGTTTTAAAGCGCGTAAATTACGAGATTCAGGCAAAGCATGTACTGGCTCAAAGCCTGGCACAATTTCTCTTGGAATATGTGTTTGTATTACGTGCTCAACGTCATTCAGTAAATCTATTTCATCAGCACAGACTAATGATACGGCATGACCACTAGAACCTGCTCGACCAGTACGACCAATTCGGTGAACGTAATCTTCAGGCACATTAGGCAACTCAAAATTTACGACTTGTGGTAATTGGTCAATATCGATACCGCGAGCAGCAATATCAGTTGCCACTAAGACACTAATTTTGCCTTCTTTAAATTGTGCTAACGCTTTAGTTCTTGCGCCTTGGCTTTTATTACCATGAATAGCGGCGGCTTGAATACCTGCAGCATCTAGCTGTTTAGTTAATTTATTTGCACCATGTTTAGTTTTCATAAACACGATAACTTGTTGCCAGTCATTTTCTAGAATTAAGTGTGTAAGTAAGGCTGATTTTCTATTTTTATCAACTGAGTAAATCAATTGTTCAACTCTTTCAGCTGTAGTGTTTTTTGGGCTAATTGAAATTTCTACAGGGTCATTAACCATGCGTTTTGCAAGTTCACGGATATCAGGAGAAAACGTTGCTGAGAAAAGTAGCGTTTGGCGCGTTTTTGGTAGCAATGATAAAATTTTCTTAATATCACGAAGAAAACCCATATCTAACATTCTGTCAGCTTCATCAAGTACTAAAATTTCTAATTGATTAAAGCGAACAGCATTTTGATTATATAGATCTAATAGTCGGCCCGGCGTAGCAACTAAAATATCAACGCCTTCACGTAAACGCTGCATTTGAGGATTAATTTTAACACCACCAAACACTACCGCAGATTTCAATGGCAAATGCTTACCGTACATTTCTACATTTTCAGCTATTTGTGCAGCTAGCTCACGAGTAGGGGTAATAATAAGAGTTCGGGCTTGGTTAGCACGGGCTTTATCACCACGAGATAGTAATTCAAGAATAGGTAATGTGAAGCCTGCTGTTTTACCTGTGCCAGTTTGTGCTGCAGCCATAACATCTTTGCCAGCAAGCACAGCAGGTATTGCCTGAGCTTGTATAGGTGATGGTGTATCATAACCTTTCTCAGCAATAGCTTTTTGTATTGGGGCAGATAAACCTAACTCGGTAAAACTCATAGAATATACTCTTCTCACTAATGGTTTGAGCCAATGTCAAACAGCGGTGGAGAATACATTATAGACGGCTTTAGTGCAATGATAGAGCTTATGCCGAGTAGATTAATTAACAGCTACATTTTATTTCTAGGTATAAACAAAAAAAACCCGTAACTTTCGTTACGGGTTTATAGAATGATGGTGGAGGGAGGTGGATTCGAACCACCGAAGGCTGAGCCGTCAGATTTACAGTCTGATCCCTTTGGCCACTCGGGAACCCCTCCACAGGGTCGAAAACCCAGCATAAGCTGGGTATTCTGAAAAGAAGCCTAGCAATGTCCTACTCTCACATGGGAACTCCCACACTACCATCGGCGCTAACACGTTTCACTTCTGAGTTCGGAATGGGATCAGGTGGGGCCATGTCGCTATTGTCGCTAGACAAAAAGGGTACAATCTTGAAAGCCGTTCATTAAGACGTGTCTCAATGATAATAAATACGTTTTGACGTGCACGGATGCACTAATGTCGTGTTGGCATGGATGCCAAAGAACGACGCTTCTCTTATTCACACAATTGTCATGCGTGATGCGTGTATTCCTACACTTTTTGTCAAACTTCATACAACAAAACCACTTGGGTGTTGTATGGTTAAGCCTCACGGGTAATTAGTATTGGTTAGCTCAATGCCTCGCAGCACTTCCACACCCAACCTATCAACGTTGTAGTCTCCAACGACCCTTTAGGGAGCTTAAAGCTCCAGTGAGAACTCATCTCAAAGCCTGCTTCCCGCTTAGATGCTTTCAGCGGTTATCAGTTCCGAACGTAGCTACCGGGCAATGCTATTGGCATAACAACCCGAACACCAGCGGTTCGTCCACTCCGGTCCTCTCGTACTAGGAGCAGCCCTCTTCAATTCTCAAACGCCCACGGCAGATAGGGACCGAACTGTCTCACGACGTTCTAAACCCAGCTCGCGTACCACTTTAAATGGCGAACAGCCATACCCTTGGGACCGACTTCAGCCCCAGGATGTGATGAGCCGACATCGAGGTGCCAAACACCGCCGTCGATATGAACTCTTGGGCGGTATCAGCCTGTTATCCCCGGAGTACCTTTTATCCGTTGAGCGATGGCCCTTCCATACAGAACCACCGGATCACTATGACCTACTTTCGTACCTGCTCGACGTGTCTGTCTCGCAGTTAAGCTGGCTTATGCCATTGCACTAACCGTACGATGTCCGACCGTACTTAGCCAACCTTCGTGCTCCTCCGTTACTCTTTAGGAGGAGACCGCCCCAGTCAAACTACCCACCAGACAGTGTCCCCAAGCCCGATAAGGGCCCTAGGTTAGAACATCACGCATACAAGGGTGGTATTTCAAGGTTGGCTCCACCGCATCTGGCGACACGGTTTCAAAGCCTCCCACCTATCCTACACATGTAGGAGCAATGTTCACTGTCAAGCTATAGTAAAGGTTCACGGGGTCTTTCCGTCTAGCCGCGGGTATACGGCATCTTAACCGCAATTTCAATTTCACTGAGTCTCGGGTGGAGACAGTGTGGCCATGATTACGCCATTCGTGCAGGTCGGAACTTACCCGACAAGGAATTTCGCTACCTTAGGACCGTTATAGTTACGGCCGCCGTTTACCGGGGCTTCGATCATGAGCTTCTCCGAAGATAACCCAATCAATTAACCTTCCGGCACCGGGCAGGCGTCACACCGTATACGTCATCTTTCGATTTTGCACAGTGCTGTGTTTTTAATAAACAGTTCCAGCCACCTGGTTACTTCGACTCTCCTGTGCTTACTCCGCAAGGGATTCACACGAGAGAGCGTACCTTCTCCCGAAGTTACGGTACTATTTTGCCTAGTTCCTTCACCCGAGTTCTCTCAAGCGCCTTAGTATTCTCTACCTAACCACCTGTGTCGGTTTGGGGTACGGTTCCTATATATCTGAAGCTTAGAAGCTTTTCCTGGAAGCATGGCATCAATGACTTCAACTCCGTAGAGTCTCGTCTCGTATCTCAGCGTTGAATGAAGTCCCGGATTTACCTAAGACAACCGCCTACATACTTTCACACGGACTACCAACGCCGTGCTCACCTAGCCTACTCCGTCCCTCCTTCGCAATATATAGAAGTACAGAAATATTAATCTGTTTCCCATCGACTACGCGTTTCCGCCTCGCCTTAGGGGCCGACTTACCCTGCCCTGATTAACATGGGACAGGAAACCTTGGTCTTTCGGCGGGGGAGTTTTTCACTCCCCTTATCGTTACTCATGTCAGCATTCGCACTTCTGATACCTCCAGCAAGCTTTACAACTCACCTTCAACGGCTTACAGAACGCTCCCCTACCACTTGTTCCTAAGAACAAATCCGCAGCTTCGGTGACTAGTTTAGCCCCGTTACATCTTCCGCGCAGACCGACTCGACTAGTGAGCTATTACGCTTTCTTTAAAGGATGGCTGCTTCTAAGCCAACCTCCTAGCTGTCTATGCCTTTCCACATCGTTTCCCACTTAACTAGTACTTTGGGACCTTAGCTGGCGGTCTGGGTTGTTTCCCTCTTCACAACGGACGTTAGCACCCGTAGTGTGTCTCCCGCATATCACTCATTGGTATTCGGAGTTTGCAAAGGGTTGGTAAGTCGGGATGACCCCTAGCCTTAACAGTGCTCTACCCCCAATGGTGTTCGTGCGAGGCTCTACCTAAATAGATTTCGGGGAGAACCAGCTATCTCCCGGCTTGATTAGCCTTTCACTCCGACCCACAAGTCATCACCGCATTTTTCAACATACGTGTGTTCGGTCCTCCAGTTGATGTTACTCAACCTTCAACCTGCCCATGGGTAGATCGCCGGGTTTCGGGTCTATACCCTGCAACTAAACGCGCAGTTAACACTCGCTTTCGCTACGGCTCCCCTATTCGGTTAACCTTGCTACAGAATATAAGTCGCTGACCCATTATACAAAAGGTACGCAATCACCGGACTAAATCCGGCTCTCACTGCTTGTACGTATGCGGTTTCAGGTTCTATTTCACTCCCCTCACAGGGGTTCTTTTCGCCTTTCCCTCACGGTACTGGTTCACTATCGGTCAGTTAGGAGTATTTAGCCTTGGAGGATGGTCCCCCCATGTTCAGTCAACGTTTCACGTGTGCCGACCTACTCGATTTCATGATAAGTTTATTTTCGTGTACGGGGCTATCACCCTGTATCGCTCTACTTTCCAGTAGATTCCACTAACTTACAAACCACTTAAGGGCTAATTCGCGTTCGCTCGCCGCTACTAACGAAATCTCGGTTGATTTCTTTTCCTCGGGGTACTTAGATGTTTCAGTTCTCCCGGTTCGCCTCATTAAGCTATGTATTCACTTAATGATACCCAAGTTACCTTGGGTGGGTTTCCCCATTCGGACATCTTTGGCTATAACGGTTTTTATCACCTCACCAAAGCTTTTCGCAGATTAACACGTCCTTCATCGCCTCTAACTGCCAAGGCATCCACCACATACGCTTAGTCACTTAACCATACAACCCCAAGTAGTTTCCTATTTGGTACAAGCAGGTGACAAAACCTGCTCAATTGTAAAGTCTGACATTTTCACGCACACAAAGTGTGTCTTGAATAAGAGTGGTAATAAATTCAACTCGTAAAAGTAAATTTACTACCGGGTTGATTACGTTTCCGAGGAGGAACCGTAATCACCATCATTAACAGGCGATATTCCCGTCAACAACAGCTTGGTATTTATAATTTACAAACAACAGCGCGACACCGTGTTTGCCATATAAATACCGGTATTTATATCAGCTTTCCAGATTGTTAAAGAACTTGTCATTCACACGCATTCGGTGGTGACTTGGTTAAAAACCAAACTTAAAGTAGCTTAAACAAAGCGTAACTTAAGTTTGGTCTTTCAATTCTTAGTGAAGAAGTGGTGGAGCTAAGCAGGATCGAACTGCTGACCTCCTGCGTGCAAGGCAGGCGCTCTCCCAGCTGAGCTATAGCCCCGCAATGGGAAACATACTTTAGCCAAAACGTAATATTTTGTTCTATATCAAGGCGGTTTATCGCAAAGTGTAGGCTTTCTACACGAGTGATGAACCAACGCCGATAGAGGACAAAATTGGTAGGTCTGGGCAGACTTGAACTGCCGACCTCACCCTTATCAGGGGTGCGCTCTAACCAGCTGAGCTACAGACCTATTTCTCTTTCAAGAATTTACGTCCGAAGCTAGCATGTTTGGACTTCTTCTAATTTGTTATCATGTAATTTGTGTAGACACTCATGAAACCGAGGTTTCCATTAAGCTGTTTTACTTCAAGATAAGGAGGTGATCCAACCCCAGGTTCCCCTAGGGTTACCTTGTTACGACTTCACCCCAGTCATGAATCACAAAGTGGTGACCGTCCTCCCCGAAGGGTTAAACTAGCCACTTCTTTTGCAACCCACTCCCATGGTGTGACGGGCGGTGTGTACAAGGCCCGGGAACGTATTCACCGTAGCATTCTGATCTACGATTACTAGCGATTCCGACTTCATGGAGTCGAGTTGCAGACTCCAATCCGGACTACGACAAGCTTTGTGGGATTCGCTCCACCTCGCGGTATTGCTGCCCTCTGTACTTGCCATTGTAGCACGTGTGTAGCCCATCCCGTAAGGGCCATGATGACTTGACGTCGTCCCCACCTTCCTCCGGTTTATCACCGGCAGTCTCCTTAGAGTTCCCGCCACTATGCGCTGGCAAATAAGGATAGGGGTTGCGCTCGTTGCGGGACTTAACCCAACATTTCACAACACGAGCTGACGACAGCCATGCAGCACCTGTCACAGAGTTCCCGAAGGCACAAGTCTATCTCTAGTCTCTTCTCTGGATGTCAAGGGATGGTAAGGTTCTTCGCGTTGCATCGAATTAAACCACATGCTCCACCGCTTGTGCGGGCCCCCGTCAATTCATTTGAGTTTTAACCTTGCGGCCGTACTCCCCAGGCGGTCAACTTAGCGCGTTAGCTACGCCACCCACAGATCAAGTCTACAGACGGCTAGTTGACATCGTTTACGGCGTGGACTACCAGGGTATCTAATCCTGTTTGCTCCCCACGCTTTCGTGCCTCAGTGTCAGTCTTTGTCCAGGTAGCCGCCTTCGCCACTGATGTTCCTTCCAATCTCTACGCATTTCACCGCTACACTGGAAATTCCACTACCCTCTACAAAACTCTAGCTTGCCAGTTCAAAATGCAGTTCCCAGGTTGAGCCCAGGGCTTTCACATCTTGCTTAACAAACCACCTACGCACGCTTTACGCCCAGTAATTCCGATTAACGCTTGCACCCCTCGTATTACCGCGGCTGCTGGCACGAAGTTAGCCGGTGCTTCTTCTGCGAGTAACGTCACAGCTAGCAGTTATTAACTACTAACCTTTCCTCCTCGCTGAAAGTGCTTTACAACCCGAAGGCCTTCTTCACACACGCGGCATGGCTGCATCAGGCTTTCGCCCATTGTGCAATATTCCCCACTGCTGCCTCCCGTAGGAGTCTGGGCCGTGTCTCAGTCCCAGTGTGGCTGATCATCCTCTCAAACCAGCTAGAGATCGTCGCCTTGGTAAGCCATTACCTTACCAACTAGCTAATCTCACTTGGGCTAATCAATGAGCGAGAGGTGCCGAAGCGTCCCCCCTTTGGTCCGTAGACGTTATGCGGTATTAGCAGTCGTTTCCAACTGTTGTCCCCCACTCAAAGGCATATTCCCAAGCATTACTCACCCGTCCGCCGCTCGACGCCGAATAGCAAGCTATTCTCGTTTCCGCTCGACTTGCATGTGTTAAGCCTGCCGCCAGCGTTCAATCTGAGCCATGATCAAACTCTTCAATTAAAAATCGTTTGTGATGCTCACCTTAACTAACCAAAGTTAACTAAGAAAAGACATCTGCTCAATGAATTCTGTCGTGTTACTTCCTATCCGACTAAAGAAGAAAGTAACTACATAAAACGTATATTTAAACTCGAAAGTCTAAATGATACTTATTTTTTGTGTGACATCATATTAAGCTGTTTTTTTGTTACCCGAGGGTAACTATGTAAAATCAACGTTAATGTGAGTGTCCACACAAATTGCATGATAACTAATTGTTAAAGAACGTTAGTCGATACTCGAAGTAAAAAACTAACCGAAACAAAATCTCATTCGCTTTGCTTCGTTGCTGCAGGCCTTGCCTGAAGCGAGATGCGCATTCTACGCAACTCAGTTTTAATGTCAACGTTTTATTTGAATTTATTTTAAAAGTTTTTAAAACTTTCAAAACCTATCTTTAAAACGTTAAGTTATCTAAATCAGCCTAAACCGTGCTAGATAACTTATTAAAACAGTTCGTTGGGGTGACCCCTTGGAACTGGAGCGCATTTTAGAGATTTTTGACCTCACGTCAACACCTAAATGCAATTAAATTGCGAAAAGATGTTTGTTTGCTTTTTATTTGTACAACCCTTGCTGTGGTTGAGTTTTTAATGTTCGATACGCTGATTAATTGCACGACCTTAGCTACTATTATTGTGCTCTTTGGCGTTATCTTTAGTTACTTAAATAAAACTATATATATGAAGATTGCTATTTCATGGCTGGTTTTTGCTAATATATCTAAATCAACCATTAAAAAGTCTTATATTTATGCATAATAATTTCCGAAGCTATCGTGGTATTACTCCTACATTAGGTAATGCTGTTTATGTTGATCAGTCTGCTGTGCTTGTTGGTGACATTACTTTAGGTGATGATACAAGTGTTTGGCCATTAGTCGCGGCTAGAGGTGATGTAAATAAAATCACTATCGGCGCGAGAAGTAACATACAAGATGGTAGCGTTTTGCATGTCACCCGAAAAAGTTCAGGTAACCCTAGTGGCAATCCATTAATTATTGGTGACGATGTTACTGTCGGTCATAAGTGTATGTTGCACGGCTGTGTGTTAGGTGATCGAATTCTTGTTGGCATGGGCGCTATTATTATGGACGGTGCAGTTGTAGAAGACGATGTGTTCATAGGCGCTGGTAGTTTGGTCCCACCAAATAAAACATTAAAAAGTGGTTACTTATATGTGGGTAACCCTGTTAAGCAGGCTAGAGAGTTGAAAGAAAGTGAAGCTAACTTTCTAAAGCAGTCAGCCATTAACTATGTAGAATTAAAGGCTGAGTATTTAGCTAATAGCTAGTGAGCGATATTATTTACTTCATTTCAATATGTATTTCATCACCTTCTGGCTCATTTTTCTCGAGCCAGAGTTCGGTGACCTCTTCTAAATCATATTTTGTGCAGTTAGTTATTTCTGCTAACTGCTTTAATTGCATTGAATGAAAATATATCGTTATCCTCTGTCCTGACAGTTGTCCAGTAAAAGACCAAGCGTCATGCGCCTTATCAAAATGTAAATCATCGTTAAATATAATAGCTTGGTTCATATCGTTATTTCTCTTTTTATGCCGTTATAGCAATTGTTCTCTTAACGAGTGCAGTACAGGTTCGACATCGGGGTTCACTTCTGTCCATAACTGAAAGCTTGCAGCTGCTTGCCCTACTAACATACCCAAGCCATCGATAATATGTTCAACACCGAGTAATTTTGCTTGTTTTAGAAATGCTGTAGGTTCTTTGCCATAGACCATGTCGTAACAGGTATTTGCATGTTGGATGGTTTTATTTGATATAGGCAAGCTGTCACCCGATAAACCCGCCGAGGTTGCATTTATAATAACATCAAAGGTTAATTCTTCAGTATCAGCAAACGTGATCGCTTTAATCGCATTATTAGGGTATTGCTCTGCAATAGCTTGAGCTTTGCTTAATGTTCTATTGGCAATGGTTAATGATTTAGGCGATTGTTCGAATAAGGCTTGTACAACTCCTTTGGCAGCACCGCCAGCACCTAACAATAAAATATTACTATTTTTTAAGGTCACTTGGTGCCTAAGTAAATCGCTAACTAAACCTATTCCGTCTGTCGTATCGCCATAGATAACACCATCGGTAAAAATTAAAGTATTAACAGCGCCAGCTAATTTGGCTTTTTCGCTAAGTTCATCACACATTGCAAATGCTTGTTCTTTGAAAGGCGCTGTAACATTGGCACCTTTACCGTTATTTGCAATCAGGTTATTAACGGCCACTTCGAATTGCCCTAATGTAACTAATTCGCTCTGGTAGTTTATTATGAGCTTAGATTGTGCGGCAAATTTTTGATGTATAAAGGGTGATTTAGATTGGGCAATTGGATTGCCAAATACACGATATTGATCCATGAGGTTTCTAGCTTAAGTGTTTAACCTAAGGTTAACGCAGTTATGAAAAGATAGGAACATAAAAGCAGCAACACAGTTACTGCTTTTTATAACAATTTTGTTTAATTTAAAACTTATAGCCTAACATCAAGGAATAAACCATAGGATCGATGCTAATATCTGCTTTGCCAATACTGTTACCAGCCACGTCAAAGGTTGCTTGAGTATCAATATCGATATATCGAATAGACGCATTCAAAGACCATTTTTCATCTAGCTGATAATCTGCGCCAAGTTGAACGGATAAACCGAACGAGTCGTCTAATGCTAGATTACTTAATCCTAATGACTTGGGCCCTGTTGAAAATCCCTCATCAAAGAAAACTGTGTAGTTTAAACCGATACCTGCATATGGTTTTAACGCCGAGTTATTTTCAAAGTAATAGAGCGCGCTGAGTGTCGGTGGCAAATGCTTTACTTGTCCTAAATTTTCACCATTAACGCCAAGCACTGAATTTTTATCTTGAATAGTAATATCATGACTAAAAGGAGTGGCCGCTAAAAGCTCGATTGCCCAGTTACTATCGAAAAAGTAGACAAGGTTAAGCCCTAATTGTGTGTTATTGCCATTTGTTAGGGTCATTGTTGAGTCAGCACCGCCTAACATAATATTTGATTTACTATTGTCAGGGTTAATCAATGTTGCACCACCACGAACAAGAAAGTCACCTGCTTGATTAGCAATCGCTAGTGGTGAAAGTGTTATTGCTGAGAGAATTAATCCCTTAATTATTGAAGTTTTCATGAAAGCATTACCTTTTGTAAAGATGAAAATAAACTGTTGGTTCATTAAGGTAATTTTACGCTGACTCGATTTTTGATAATTTGATCTGGCACAAGGTTTGTTTAAAACCTGAATAAAACTGGGATGAATTTTTCAATAAGTATAAAACAGTAACTCGATATTTTTAAAGCCCAAATAGCTGTTATGCTACTTGGGCTTTAAGGTGGGTTGTTAAGCTGAATGTAACCAGTCTTGTGGCACTAAGTAATGTTGTAGTGCAGCTTCTGGACTATTTGGATCGGCTTGAAAATTATATTCCCAACGCGCTAAAGGTGGCATCGACATTAAAATTGATTCTGTTCTACCGCCTGATTGCAAACCGAACAAAGTACCACGGTCGAAAACTAAATTAAATTCGACATAGCGACCACGACGATAAAGCTGAAATTGACGGTTATTCTCATCAAATGGTGTGTTTTTTCTCTTTTCCATCAAGGGTACATAAGCATCAATAAAACCAGTACCAACCGCTTTGATATAATCAAAGCATTGTTCAAAGTCCCATTTATTAAGATCATCGAAAAATAGACCACCAACACCACGTGTTTCGTCTCTATGTTTTAAATAAAAGTATTCATCGCACCACTTTTTATATTCTGGATAAACATCATCACCAAAAGGTTGGCAGATATCTTTGGCTGTTTGATGCCAATGCACAACATCTTCTTTGAACGGATAAAAGGGTGTGAGGTCAAAACCGCCACCAAACCACCATACCGGAGCTTCGCCTTCTTTTTCCGCAATAAAAAACCTCACATTAGCATGAGATGTTGGAATAAAAGGGTTTTTAGGGTGAATAACTAATGAAACGCCACAAGCTTGCCATTTACGACCAGCCAATTCTGGACGATGCGCCGTTGCTGATGGTGGTAATTTATCACCAGAAACCACGGAGAAGTTTACGCCACCTTGCTCAATAACAGTGCCGTTAGTTAGTACACGAGTTCTACCGCCACCACCTTCTGCACGCACCCAGTTATCTTCAATAAACTTACCGCTTCCATCAGCGGCTTCTAAAGAAGCACAAATTTGGTCCTGTAAGGACTTTAGAAATTCAATTACAACATTGATATTTACAGTGCTCATGAGCGAATAATATCTCCAGATAATGCATCTATAATAGTAGAAGGCTGTTCAAAGCCTAAGGTTTTACCTTTAATAATAAAATCAATTTTATCAGCGAGGTCACTTGGAATATCTTGCCACGTTTTAGCTGGGGCTGCCCACTTAAGTTAGCACTGGTAGAAACAATGGGTTTGTTAGTAGCTAAACAAAGCGCAACAACGTCTGGTTGACTGGTAACTCGCACAGCAATCGTGTCAAATCGCCCTGTTAATAGCGCCGAAATATTCGCATTTTTAGCGACTAACTGTGTAATACCGTCAGGCCAACGTGATAACACAGCATAGCGTTTATCTTGTGGTATTTTACTGTCATCTATATAAGGTAAAAGCTGAGAGTAGTTACCGGCAAGTAGAATTAAACCTTTATCTGCTGAACGTGATTTAATCGACAACAATTTTTCAATTGCCTCGTCGTTATCCGGATCACAACCTAAACCAAATACGGATTCGGTCGGATAAGCTAAAACGCCACCCTCTTGAAATGTTTCTAATGCTGTAGCCATTGGTTTTATTATGTAAGTTAAGTAAAGATTAATTAACCGTGATTATACTTTTTTTATGCATAAACTACATGCTTAGCTATAAAAAAACGGTAAGCGTTAATAAAACGCTTACCGTTACGATGTTCAACTTTGCTTTTGGGTTAGCTTAAGCCTCAGACAACGCTTTAACCTGCTGTCGTAATACAAACTTCTGTACCTTACCGGTAGATGTTTTAGGTAGGTCACTAAAAACGATGGTTTTAGGCACTTTAAAGCCTGCCATATGCTCACGACAGTGTTGTATAACTTCTTGTTCGGTTAATGTTTGACCTGGCTTTAATCCAACGAAAGCACAAGGGGTTTCGCCCCACTTTTCATCTTTTTTAGCTACAACAGCTGCTTCTAAAATAGCGGGATGCATATAAAGCACGCCTTCTATTTCAACCGATGAAATATTTTCACCACCCGAGATTATAATATCTTTAGAGCGGTCGCGAATTTCTATATAGCCATCGGGGTGCTTCACCGCTAAATCGCCAGAATGAAACCATCCATTAGCAAAAGCTTCGTCCGTTGTTGTTGGGTTTTTTAAGTAACCTTTCATGGTGGTATTACCACGAAACATTATTTCACCCATAGTTTCACCATCAGCAGGAACAGGTTGCATGGTGTCTGGGTCGAGTACGTCAACATCTTCTTGAGTCGGATAACGCACACCTTGACGTGCTTTTAATGCTGCTCGTTCATCAGGGCTTTTGTCATTCCATTCATCTTTCCATTCACTCACGACACAAGGACCGTAAACTTCTGTCAAACCATAGCTTTGTGTTATTTCAATACCGAGGTTTTCGATACCTTTTATTACCGCTGCAGGTGGTGGTGCGCCAGCAGTCATCGCTTTAATATTTTTGGGTAATTTCGCTAGTAATTCTTCATCTGCATTTAAGATCATATTAAGCACAATAGGTGCACCACAAAAGTGGCTTACCTTATGATCGATCATCGCATTCACAATAGCGCCTACTTCGACTTGCCTTAAACAAATTTGCGTGCCCCTACTGCCACAATAGTCCACGGAAAACACCAACCATTGCAGTGAAACATTGGCAAGGTCCAAAGGTAGTTGGTTTTATTATTGGTTGGCCAAATAAAATTATGACCTATAGAGTTAAGGTATGCACCGCGATGTGAATACACTACTCCTTTGGGGTTCCCGGTAGTTCCGGAAGTATAATTTAATGCTAATGCTTGCCATTCATCCTGTACGAAAGATTGTGAAAAGTTTTCATCACCTTGCGCTAATAACTCTTGATAATCCATGGTGCCAATTTTTTCTCCACCAGGGCCTTCACTATCATCAATATCAATAATCAGTGGTTTGCGCGTTGAAATAGCGAGTGCTTCTTTAACCACAGATGAAAAAGCGGTATCGGTTAGCAACACGTCACATTCGCCATGATCTAATATGAAAGCAATATTGTGTGCGTCGAGACGTATATTAATAGCATTAAGCACCGCGCCTATTTGTGGCACAGCAAAATGAGCATCGAGAAATTCCGGAATATTTGCCGCCATAATGCTAACGGTTTGTCCGGGCTTAACACCAAGCTTAATCAGGCTTGATGCTAATCTACGAACATTTTTACGATATTGCTGATAAGTGATTTTTTGCTTACCGTGGATAATTGCTACTTTGTCAGGATAAACATCAGCTGTTCGATTTAAAAAGTTAATCGGTGTCAGTGGTTGACTGTTCGCTGCGACTTTATCCAAGCCTTGATTGTAAATATTACTCATGAGCGTCCTCTTTACTTGTGGCTAAAGCACAATGAACAAACACATAATCCGCTTCTGCTATAAATTTTAGCGACACTTTGCATTTTAAATAAAATAATCATACGCTGAAAATCAAAATAAAAAATCATCCTTTGGTCTATAACGTCTCGACTTAATATTTCAGAATAAAGTGTGGTTAAACATTTAAAGGCTGCCCTTATAAAATGCTATATCTCCCACTGTAGGGTTAGTTTAATCAGCCATGTTGCATCTAAAGAGTAAACCTTTATCGTTTTGATTACGAGGCTCTCAACATTATCAACATGAGAATAAATAAAGTATTATTTATTCAAAATAATCGAAATAGATTTCCCGTTTCAGAAAATTTATAAACGCGGTATAATCTGCCATTAAATTTCACCTAATGCTAAAGCCAGTCTGCTCGCTATAACGTTAGGTCTCTAATCACATTATCAAAAGGCACATCGCGTATGAAAGTTGGAATTATTATGGGCTCAAAATCAGACTGGCCAACCATGCAGCATGCTGCGCAAATGTTAGATTTATTTAATGTTCCTTATGAAACCAAAGTTGTTTCAGCACACAGAACACCACACTTATTAGCTGAATATGCAGAAAGCGCTAGAGATAGAGGCATTACAGTTATTATAGGTGGCGCTGGTGGCGCTGCACATTTACCAGGTATGACAGCTGCTTATACGAGTTTGCCGGTGTTAGGTGTTCCAGTTCAATCAAAAGCGTTAAGTGGTCAAGATTCTCTGCTCTCTATTGTACAAATGCCTAAAGGCATTGCTGTTGGTACACTAGCTATTGGTACTGCCGGTGCTGCAAATGCAGGTTTACTAGCCGCACAGATTATTGGTACCTTCGACCCGACAGTACAAGCCGCGGTTGAAAAATTTAGAACTGAACAAACACAAACAATTCTTGATAATCCAAACCCTGCTGAATAAGGCTAGTTCAATGAATGTTTTAGTATTAGGTGCAGGACAACTTGCTCGTATGATGGCATTAGCTGTTAAGCCTTTAAATATTAATATACGCGCTTTCGATGTTGGCTCAGGTAATGTAGTTGACCCGCTTTCAACAAATATTATTTTTGGTAACTTAACGCAAGGCATTGAGTTCGCAGATTTTATTACCGCTGAATTTGAGCACATAGATCACCAAACCCTTGCATTGTGCCAAGCATCAGGAAAGCTTCGCCCGTCAAGCCAAGCGATTAAAGTTGGTGGAGATAGAAGGTTAGAAAAAGACCTGCTAGTAAAATGTAATATTGCCAATGCTAAACACCAAATTATTGCAACAAAAGCAGACTTTGACCAAGCGTTAGCTCACTTGTCTTTTCCGCTAATTTTAAAGAGTGCTTTAGCCGGGTATGACGGTAAAGGTCAGTGGAGATTAAAAGATAAAGCCAAAGCAGATGAAACTTGGCTAGATATTAAAGCTTTTTTTGATGGCGGTGAACAAGGTGTTCAACACGCGGTTGTAGCTGAACAAATGGTCCCTTTCGATAGAGAAGTTTCTCTAGTGGGTGCTCGTGATAGCCAAGGTAATACCGTAGTTTATCCGTTAACCGAAAACCATCACACCAATGGTGTTTTAAGTGTATCGATTGCAACGCAAGTAAATGAAACTCTACAAGCACAAGCTAAGCAAGTATTTGATAGTATCGCCAATGAGTTAAATTATGTTGGTGTGTTAGCCATAGAATTTTTTCAAATTGATGAACAATTACTGGTGAATGAAATTGCCCCACGGGTTCACAACTCAGGACACTGGACACAACAAGGTGCAGATACTTGTCAGTTTGAAAACCATTTACGTGCGGTTTGCGACTTACCCTTAGGTAGTACCGAGTTAATTCGTCCTTCAGCTATGATCAATATACTGGGTGAAGATGAAGTACCTAATGCTATCTTGAATGTCGCCAGTACTACTTTGCATTGGTATGGGAAAAGTAAACGCGCTGGCCGAAAAATGGGCCATATTAATGTCTCTGGCAATTCTGAAAAACAATTAGCTGAGCGATTAAGCCTATTAGCGGATATTTTACCTGAAGCGGCATTTGAAGAGCTTAAACCTTATGTTACTGGTTTCAAAAACAAACTAAGTTAAATTGTCTTAAAGACTATGCTTTACTAAAACCAGCAAGTTGCTGGTTTTTTTATATCAAACAGATTCGTTTTTCTGAAAATGACTACAAGGTTTAGACGCACATTGGAGTTTTTCTCCTGCCGCCATTTGCCTTTTCAATAACAAACCAAAACCACACTTTTCGCATTCACCCATAACGGGTTCATGATTGACGACAAATTTACATTTTGGATAGTGATCGCAAGAATAGAATGTTTTGCCAAAACGGCTGACTTTTGACTGTAGGTTGCCTTTTTTACAGTGTGGGCAAGTAACGTTTTGTTGTTCGAGTTCATTGTTATCTTGTGCAACAATGTGGTGACATTCTGGGTAGTTTGTACAGCCGATAAACATACCATAGCGGCCTTGCTTAACGGCAAGTTCACTACTGCATTCAGGGCATTCACTACCTACTAATATTTTGTCGTCAACGCGTTCATGTTCTACAACAGCTCGAGTATGTTGACACTCAGGGTAAGTAACACAACCAAAAAAAGAACCTGACTTACTGTGTTTAATAACAAGTTTAGCGCCGCAATCAGGG
The DNA here is from genome assembly GCF_003061515.1 of Colwellia sp. Arc7-D. Taxonomy (NCBI): domain Bacteria; kingdom Pseudomonadati; phylum Pseudomonadota; class Gammaproteobacteria; order Alteromonadales; family Colwelliaceae; genus Colwellia; species Colwellia sp. Arc7-D. Next base: position 24,399 of record NZ_CP028924.1, on the reverse strand, counting down.
CAGACTTCATTGGCTTTTTCTAAGGCATGTTCATGACGTGAAAATAATGGTTTTTCGGGATTTGACATAATAGACACCTAAAAAATTAGATCGCTATTATGTCATATTTTATGACATGAACTGTAGCGTAATTTTCCAACAAATTACGCATGAGAAAAGCGTTAGTGTAAAGGCCCTTCTTGTTCATCAAAAATAAGGTCTTCCATTTGAGAGTAGGCATTTTCTTTACCTGGCACATTAAATAGCACCATCAATACAACCCACTTTAAATCATCAATACAAAAGAACTGAGTATCTAACTCCATCACCCGATCAATAACCATTTCACGAGTGATAAAGTCTAATAAATTTACCTGCTCTAAAAACATCAAAAAGCCACGGCACTCTACATCTAGAATTTGGCATTCTTGTGAGGTATAAATCCGAATAGATTTATTACCTACTCTTGTTAAATAAGGATAAGTCTCGGTATCTTGCAAGGCAGCAAGTTTCTCTAGCCAAGCCAGTGCTTTATAAATTTCATCTTGGTGAAAACCAGCACGAGTTAATTCATCCGTAAGTAATTCATGATCCACCATCACTTCAGCTTCACTATGAATATAATTTTCAAAAAGGTACATCAAGATATCAAACATAACTAGCCCCTATTTAATTTAAGGTAACCCCCTGGTACAGCAGATACCAGTCCCCTAAGTTCAAGCACTGTTAAACGTGTTAGCACTACATCGATAGGTAGTTTACATCGTGAAACCACCAAATCTACAGGTGTAATTTCATATCCCACACTAGCTAACATTGAATCGTTACACAAGTCTTGTTCTTCTATTTTTTCTGTCGGATTATCTTTCTCTTTGTTTCTACTTAAGTTTAAATCTTCTGATTCAATATCATCAAACTCTTCTACTATATCGGCAATGTCCTCTACAAGTTTAGCACCTTGTTTAATTAACCAATGACAGCCTTTGGCTTGTATATTATAAATTGAACTGGGTACGGCAAATACTTCTCTACCTTGCTCTAATGCACAACGCGCTGAGATTAAAGAGCCACTTTTTAGTGACGCCTCAACCACAACAACCCCCAAACTTAAACCGCTAATTAAACGGTTTCGTTTTGGAAAGTGCCCTGCCTTTGGCGCTACACCAGGGGGGAATTCACTAATAATTAGACCATTATTTTCAATAATGTTTTTTTGTAAAACTTTATGTCGAGCCGGATACGTTATATCTAAACCGGTCGCTACAACGGCAATAGTAAAACCTTTATTATTCAATGCGCCTAAATGTGCCTGTGCGTCTATACCTAAAGCCATACCACTGGTTACAACAAACTGTTCAGATAACTCTCCTGCTAATTTGTAGGCTATTTCACGGCCTGACACGGTTGCATTGCGACTGCCCACAATAGCCATTTTAGGCAATGACAATAAATCAATATTGCCACGAATAAAAAACACGATGGGAGGATCGTAAATTTCTTTTAATAATAGAGGATATGCGGGTGAGTCAAAGGTCACAATTTGACTTTGGCATTGATGTGAATCAGTGATTATTTTTGAGAATGTTTGCCAATCAGGTGATGATATAGCGAGTTGCTGATTACTGGTTAAACCTGACTTAGTTAAATCAGTCGATACTGAAAACAAAGCCGTTAGACCATATTTTTCAACTAAGGCAATTTTTTTATGGCTGGCTAACCGTGGAATTGCTTTCACGGCTAGCCAGTAATGTGTTGATGTTAATGCTTCACTGCTATTAATATTATTTGCCACTTGCTTCTCCTTAAGAGTGGCTAACTCAAAGGTTACGGCGCGGCAACTCCATCAAGCACACGAAGTGGTTTTTCAGAGTTTAAGATTAGCGCCATACTGACCTTATCATAAACTCTAAATACCATAACTTGCCCAATAGATTCTGCAGGCATATCGTAATCTGACAAATTGTCGCTGGCTAACTTGTTCCAGCGTGAAGTATCTTTAGTGTATTGTGGACCACTATCTGTTTCAACTACTGCAGGACTTTTACGCTTCACAGTAAGCACATCACCAACTTGCATGTCTTGGCTACTGCCTTTATTAATCATTACGACATCAAATTTTGCAAATTCACGTAACTTAGCAACAGAGCTTACAATAAGCCCTTCTAAGGTTTGTGATGCTGCACGCATAGTGAAAATAGAAGGATATTGTTGACCTTCATTTACTGGGATAACAAAAGCACCAGAACGAATTTCACGTTTTGCACCATCAATATAAATGGTACTAGGTTGCATTTTACTCATATCACCAGTGTGTGTTGCTTTACCGGTGCCAACAAGTCTAATGTTATATCCAAGGTTTTCATTGGTTTTAGGGTCAACAATGGCATCACCTTTATGATATACGCCATAGCTTTGACCTATGGTCAGGTCACTATTAATATAAACTTTCAAACCGTCGATACTAGATTTGTAGCCTTCATCACTACCAATAATGCGAGGAAGTCCTTCTAATTCAGCTGCACTTTTTACACTGTCGTAGCGAATATAAGGTGCAATAGCGTGCAACGGTAACGTACTCACTGGGTTTTGATCTTTTAATTGTTTACGAATTTTAGGCGACCATTTAAGTTCAGGTTTACCTTTAACCAACATAGGTTGGCCTTGTTCGTCAAAAACTAGGCGTAATTCATCACCAGGATAAATTAAATGGGGATTATTGATTTCTGGGTTAAGGCGCCATAATTTAGGCCACAACCAAGGTTGATTGAGAAATATACCGGATATTTCCCATAAGGTATCCCCTTTCTTAACGACATAAGATTTAGGGGCATCTGACTTAATTGTTAACTCATCAGCCAGTAAAGATAATGACAAAGTTAAGCCAAGTATCAACGAAAATATTCTTATTAGCATGTTAATCTGCCTATTATTATAGGTTTTATCCTAAACCACTATGATTAATTATAATTAATGGCTAAAATTGAAACATAACACTCTATGCGATATTTCGCGAACTCTTTTGATAAATTATGGCTATTTTACCTGTATTACGATTTCCTGATGAGAGATTAAGAACCAAAGCACAACCTGTAACTGAAGTTAATGATGAAATTCGCACTATTATCAGCAACATGTTTGAAACCATGTACGATGAAAATGGTGTCGGTTTGGCAGCAACTCAAGTTGATATACACCAACGAATTGTCGTTATGGACGTTTCTGAAAACAAAGAACATCCTTATGTCTTAATAAATCCTATTATCACACGTAAAAGTGACGATACGCTTATTAATGAAGAAGGCTGTTTATCTGTACCTGGCTGTTATGCAAAAGTTGACCGAAGTGTTGCCGTGACCGTAACCGCGCTCGATGAAAATGGCAAAGAATTTTCCTTAGACGGAGAAGAACTATTAGCTATTTGTATTCAACATGAACTCGATCATCTTGATGGTATTTTATTTGTTGACTACTTATCGCCACTAAAACGCCAACGTATTAAGAAAAAACTAGAAAAAGAAGCACGCATAGATAAAGCAAACGCTTAATCTTTTTCAAACGTAGAACAATTTAATTCAATTGCATTTTGGAAATACCTTTGTCCAACGACTTAACACAACCATTAAATATTATTTTTGCTGGCACACCAGATTTTGCTGCGCAACACCTCGCAGCACTTTTGCAATCACAACACAATGTTGTTGCGGTTTATTGCCCTCCTGACAAACCTGCCGGGCGTGGTAAAAAGCTCACGGCTTGTGCCACTAAGTTATTAGCGTTAGAAAATAATATCCCTGTTCAGCAGCCTGAAAACTTTAAATCTTTAGAGTCACAACTAACCCTAACCAGTTACCAAGCAGATGTTATGGTTGTGGTGGCTTATGGTTTACTGCTGCCAACAGTAATTTTAGAAACACCAAGATTAGGTTGTATTAATGTTCACGGCTCTATTCTACCAAAATGGCGTGGTGCAGCGCCCATTCAACGTGCTTTAGAAGCTGGCGATCCACAAACGGGCGTTACCATAATGCAAATGGATAAAGGCCTAGATACTGGTGATATGATCTTAACCGCTACCTGCGACATTACATCAACTGACACTAGCGCAAGTTTATACAGCAAATTAGCAGCGCTTGGTCCAACAGCTTTATTAGAAACATTAACGCTTATGGCTTCAGGTCAGTATAAACGCCAGCCTCAAGATAATACCCAAGCTACCCATGCCGCCAAGCTTGATAAAGCAGACGCTGAGATAAACTGGCAACAACCTGCTGCAGTACTTGATCGTACAATAAGGGCATATATTCCATGGCCTGTCGCTCAGTTTACTTTTCACGAAAACGATAATGAACATCGTATTCGTGTATTACAAGCCAGTGTTATAACGCTTGATCACAAACAAACACCTGGAACGATTATTAGCTGCGATAAACAAGGCATTGTCGTTGCCACAACGACCAATGCGCTTAGGCTCGAAACATTACAACTGCCGGGCAAAAAAGCATTAGCCGTAGCCGATATACTTAATGGTAAAGCCCTGTGGTTTGCCAAAGGCCAATTAATCAATGGTTCCACGTCACCTCAACAAGGGTTAACTTAATTATGGCCGCTAATCTTAGAGCCCTCGCTGCCCGTTGCACCTTTGCTGTTGTTGATAAAGGTCGTAGCTTGTCAGATGAACTACCACAACAAATTGCAAAAATAGACCTAAAAGATAAAGGGCTACTACAAGAACTTTGTTATGGCGTTTTAAGGTACTTACCAGAACTTGAACATGATGTACGTGACTTTATTAAAAAGCCATTAACTGGCAAACAGCGTGTGGGGCATTTCTTATTATTGGTTGGCATTTATCAGATAAAATATACCCGTATTCCAGATCACGCCGCTTTTAACGAAACAGTTTCTGCCTGCAAGCCTTTAAAGTGTGAACATTTGAAAGGTGTTATTAATGGTATATTAAGAAACTTTCAACGCCAGCAAGCTCAATTGGTTGAAAGTAATACTCAGCCTGATAATACTAAGCTACCTGCCGCTATCGCATATAATCATCCGTCTTGGTTTATTAAAAAATTACAAACTAGCTACCCTGACAGTTGGCAAGCTATTCTCATCGCGAATATGGAAAGACCACCAATGTGGTTGCGAGTAAATTCGCTTCACCATAGTCTTGAGCAATATTTAACCCTATTAGCAGCAGCCGGCATTGAATTTGCCTATATTGATAAAACTTCATCTGCCATTCGCTTAATTGAAGCTGTTGACGTAAACAAGCTTCCTGGATTTCAACTCGGTTGGGTATCAATTCAAGATGGAGCCGCACAACAAGCTGCAATTCTACTTGATTGCCAACCTGATGATAACGTACTCGATTGCTGTGCAGCACCCGGTGGTAAAACTTGCCATATTCTCGAATATAGTCCAAAAATTAAAGCCATGACTGCCTTAGATATTGAAGCAACTCGTTTACTGCGAGTGCATGAGAATCTTGAGCGCCTTAATCTGCAAGCAAATGTTATTGCCGGCGATGCAGCAACACCTGAAAAATGGTGGGATGGACAATTATTTGACCGAATTTTATTAGATGCCCCTTGTTCTGGCACAGGTGTCATTCGACGTCACCCTGATATAAAGTGGTTGCGTAAAAGCCAAGACATCGATGTATTAACTGACTTACAGCAAGATATATTAAAAAATGTATGGTCTTTGCTGAAACCCGGTGGTACTTTGCTATATGCAACATGTAGTGTATTGCCTGAAGAGAATAGTCAGCAAGTTCAACGTTTTGTTGATGAAAATCCTGATGCAAAACATATATCAATTACCCAAAACACCGACGATATTGGCTGGCAAATACTGACCAGCGAAAATTCAATGGATGGTTTTTACTACGCTAAATTAGTTAAAACACAACAATAAAAGCAATCTTAAATGAAAATTATAATTATTGGTGCTGGACAAGTTGGTGGCACATTAGCGGAAAACCTTGTCGGTGAAAAAAACGACATTACGTTAATCGACACCAACAGCGAAACCTTGCGTGAATTACAAGACAAAATGGATTTGCGCGTTGTGGTTGGTCATGGTTCTCACCCTGATGTACTCAAGCAAGCTGGCGCTGAAGATGCTGAGTTAGTTGTCGCCGTAACCAACGACGACGCGATTAACATGATTGCTTGTCAAATTTGTTATTCCCTATTTAATACCGCCAATAAAATTGCACGTATTCGTTCAAGTAAAATCCTTAAGTATCAAGATGAACTATTTCAAAATAAAAATATTCCTGTTGACCATGTTATTGCGCCAGAGCAGCTAGTAACGCGCGATATTGCTCGGTTAATTGATTACCCAGGCGCATTGCAAGTATTAGAGTTTGCTCAAGGTAAAGTTAGCTTGGTTGCCGTTAAAGCTTATTACGGCGGTTTATTAGTAGGACATGCCCTTTCCACCTTGCGTGAGCATATTCCGAATATTGATACCCGGGTTGCAGCCATTTATCGAAATGGTAAGCCTATTCGTCCATTAGGGACTACCGTAATTGAAGCTGACGATGAAGTATTCTTTATTGCTGCCTCAATACATATTCGCGCCGTAATGAATGAGCTACAAAAGCTAGAGGCACCCTACAAAAAAATCATGATCGCCGGCGGTGGTAATATCGGCTCTGGGTTAGCTCGCCTATTAGAAAAAAATCACCAAGTTAAATTAATTGAGCATTCAGCTAAACGTGCAGCTTATTTAGCGTCTGAGTTGAACGATACCCTGGTTTTTACCGGCGACTCGTCTGATCAAGAACTGCTAATGGAAGAACATATTGATCAGTTTGATGTGTTTATTGCCGTAACCAACGATGACGAAGCTAATATAATGTCTTCGTTATTAGCGAAACGTTTAGGTGTACGCAAAGCCATGGTGTTAATCCAGCGCAGCGCTTATATTGACTTAGTACACGGTAGTAACATCGATATTGCAGTTTCTCCCCAACATGCAACAATATCAGCACTATTGACCCATGTTCGTCGTGGTAATATCGATAATGTATATAGTTTACGTGGTGGTGCGGCTGAAGCGATCGAAATCGTCGCCAAGGGTGATGAAAGGTCATCAAAGGTGGTTGGTAAAACTATTCAACAAATTAAGTTACCACCAGGGACTACCATTGGCGCAATTGTACGTGACGATGAAGTATTTATTGCGCATTCAGATACTAGAATTCAAGCAGAAGATCATGTGGTATTGTTCTTAGTTAACAAACGTTATATAAGCGACGTTGAAGCGTTATTTCAATTAGATGCAATAACGTTTTTCTAATTTACACATCTAGTAAACATTCAAATAATATGAATTAGGTTCGCCAAAATGCTGGTGTGAATAACACCAGCAAAGTAAATATCTCTAAGCGCCCAAACAACATAGCAACAACCAATACCCACTTACTAAAATCATTAATGTCAGCAAAGTTAGCCGCTACCTGCCCTAACCCAGGACCAAGATTATTCAAACATGCGGCTACCGCAGTAAATGCTGAATATTCATCCATACCCGCCGCTAAAAGCAACAACATACAAATAACAAATACCGCTGCATAGGCAGAGAAGAAGCCCCAAATAGCTTCAACAACACGATTAGGTAAGGCTTTATTGCCGAGTTTGATGGTGAAGACTGCCTTAGGATGAACTAATTTATTTAATTCTCGTATACCTTGTAAGTAAAGTAATACCACTCGGATGACTTTCATACCGCCACCGGTACTACCAGCACAGCCACCAATAAAGCTCGAGAAAATTAATAAAATGGGGAGTAATGTGGGCCAGTTAGAAAACGTGGCTTCGCCAGCTGATGTACCTGAAAAACCTGCAGTAGTACTAATAGAAACCGCATGAAAAAGCGCTTGCTCAAAGTTTTCAAAACCTGATTGATAAACGTTAAAACTTGTTAGGACAATAAAACAGATAAAAATTAAGGTAAATTGGATACTCAAAAAAGCTTTAAATTCTGAATCATAAAAATAACTGCGCAGTGAGCGACTGTTAACAACGGCAAAATGCAGTGCAAAATTGACGCCGGCAACTAGTAAGAAAAATACACAAATAAAGTTGATCAATGGACTATTAAAATAGCCCATGCTTAAATCATGAGTTGAAAAGCCACCAATGGCGATAGTTGAAAACGAGTGACATACCGCATCAAATAAGCTCATTCCTGCAGCCCAATAACTTAAAGCACATGCCGTGGTAAGTGATACATAAATAAGCCACAAATGCTTAGCTGTGTCTGCAATACGCGGGGTCATTTTTGAATCTTTAACTGGGCCTGGAGTTTCGGCTCGATATAGCTGCATACCACCAATACCTAACATAGGTAAAATAGCTACCGCTAAAACGATTATACCCATACCACCTAACCATTGTAGCTGTTGGCGATACCAAAGCACGGCGTGTGGCAAGCCGTCAATCTGCGTTAAAATAGTTGCACCAGTAGTGGTTAAACCAGAAAAAGATTCAAAGAAGGCATCAGCAACAGAAAGATTAGGTTGATCTAATAACATTAAGGGCACAGCTGAAAAGCTTGCCAAAACGGTCCAAAAAAGGACAACAATTAAAAAGCCTTCACGCGCCCTTAAGTCACTTTTTTCAGCTCGATACGGATACCAAAATAAAAGTCCGGCTATTAGGCAAAAAAGAAAAGACATTAAGAAAGAAACACCACCACCATCTCGATAAACAAGAGAAATAAAAGCGGGCGGCAGCATAGTTACGCTTAGTAAAGCGACTAATAAACCTAATATTCGGATGATATTTTTAAATTGCACAGTAGTTTATTATTGCTTTTAGGTTATGGGTTGTAGGGTTAGCTGCCCTGCAGACATTGTTTGTAATTGCTGCTGGAAAAGCTTAATTTTTTCATCTGGTATTGCAAGTGTAAGAACCACGGTTTCATTGTAGTCTTGCTGGATAATTTCACCACCAATTTGTTCAATAAAATAGAGTACATCATTCACTTGGGTATATTGACACGCTAGTGTTTTACGTACCATAGGAATTTTCAATTTTGTTGGTAAAATAGCCAGTGCTTGCTTAACGCTACCACCATAAGCTCTTTGTAACCCTCCTGGTCCTAACTTAGTTCCACCAAAATATCGCACAACAACAGCACAAACTTCACCAATATTACTGCCCATAAGCATTGCTAGCATAGGTTTACCTGCAGTACCTGATGGCTCACCGTCATCTGAAAATCCATATAACTGACTATCTTCGGGACGACCAGCAACAAAGGCATAACAATGGTGATTAGCTTGTGGGTGCATGGTTTGTAAGCTTTTAATAAAAGCTTTTGCTTCTGCACTACTTGCACAAGGCTGAAGGTAACAAATAAAGCGACTACGGGTAACTATTGTTTCATCAATAATTGCTTGAGCCGCTATTTGATAGGGTTTAGACACGTATATAGTCTTAGTTTAAGTCAAAATCTCGTGTCATATTTTCATTATGCGATTGGTGCACAATAATATTATCTTCTATTCTGATACCACCGAATGGACGCATAGCATCAACTTCTTGCCAATTTATCATTTTTCCGTGGGGTGAGGCTTTTAAATCAGCAAGCAATGAATCAATAAAATACAATCCGGGTTCAACCGTAAATACTTGATTACTTTCTATTACGCGAGATGTACGTAAAAATGCATGAGGCTCTGGGGTATTAACATGTGTACCACGCTCGTCTGCCATAAATCCACCTACATCATGTACTTGTAACCCTAAATGATGCCCTAAACCATGCGGGAAAAAGGTCGAAATAATGCCAGTTTCTACGGCAGTATCTACATCAACATTAATATAGTTAAACTCTTTTAACACCTTACCAATTTCACGATAAGTGGCAATATGCAGATCTACATAACTCAGGCCTGGCTTTAAAGCATCTACGGCGCTTAACATTAAGCTGTCCATACGGGCAACTAGCTCAGCAAAGCGGTCACGTTTAAAAGAATACGTGCGAGTAATATCTGAAGCATAACCATGAAAATTAGCACCGGCATCAAGTAAAAAAGAACGGTGTGCTTGTGGTACGCCACGATCTAATGCGGTGTAATGCAAAATTGAAGTGTTTTCATTTAACGCCACGATATTACCGTAAGGTGTTTCACTTTCTACATGTTGTGTTGCTTTTAAATAAGCATGTTGAATATCGTATTCAGAGGCGCCATCAAAAAATGCTGCTTTTGCTGCTTTATGTCCTTTAACCGCAATCGCACTTGAACGACGCATACACTCTTGCTCGTATGAGGTTTTATAAGCGCGATGATAGTGCAAGTAGTTAATTAGCGGCTCTGGATTAATATGTTCAAATCCCAACGCTTTTGCCACTTCAATGTGAGCACCAATATAAGCAAATGATTTTTTATCGTAAGGTAATAACTTATCAACTTCACTCGCTTTAGCTAGAATTTTTATATCGAAAAATTCATTCCAATAGTTATCCGCTAAGCCAATAACTTTATGCCAAAAATCAACAGGTTGGTAATATATCAAGGTAGGTTTTTCTGAACCGTTAACGATCAACCAACAGTTAGCAACGTCAACCAAAGGTAACCAAGCTTTAAAGTGCGGGTTCACTCGAAATGGGTAACTGTTGTCGTCTAAGAATGCCTTAATTTCTTGACCAGAATGAATGACTAAACCTTCAAGATTTTCTCTTGTTAATACGGCTTTAGTTCGTTTTTGCAACTCAGCAACATGAGCTGGATAATGACTTGCTAGTTTATTCATCTGGTAACTCTCTAAATTTCTTTGATATTAATTATACCGTGTTTAGCACAAGATTATAATGCTTAGCTAAAATGCTATTCGTTGATATTCATTGCGATAATCAGGTCGAATAAAGACCCTTTTTGCCCGACTTTATGTTGATATATTTGCTGATAAGCTAGCACACTTTTAACGTATTCTCGGGTTTCTTTAAACGGTATTGTTTCTATCCAAACGTCTGCTGGTAATGGCTCTGCATCTTTTAGCCAACTTTTAACTCGATAAGGACCTGCATTATATGCAGCGGTCGCAAGCACCTGATTACCGTCATGTTTGTCGAGTAAATTTCGTAAATATTTCGTGCCTAATTTAATATTATTTTTTGCTTTAAATAAATACTGATTTGAAACCTTTCTTTTTGCCAATTGTTTCGCTGTACCCGGCATAATTTGCATTAAGCCCTTAGCGCCTGCTGGAGAATTAGCATCAGACATAAACGAACTTTCGCGTCTTGTTATAGCAAACGCCCAAGCGGGATTAATCTTTTGATTATCAGCATAATGTTTAATTTCAGTTTCAAAACCTAGTGGAAAACGTAAATTAACATCATTAAGGTAGCCTACTTTGGCTAAGGTAAATATTGCACGATCATACCATTGCATTTCATTAGCCACTTTTGAAGCAACTAGCTTGTCACGCTGATTCAGTTTAGACAGCCAATAGTTCCACTCTAAGCGAGCATGATGAAAACGTCCTATCGCAAACAACTCAAAAGCTCGTTTAGCTTCAGGGCTTTTAATCACAAACGCTTTTTCTTCTGCACTAACAACAAGTGGCATATTTTGAAAATTAGACGCTTTATTTAAGTAACTAGCAGCTAAAAAACCATAGTAATGTCGACTTTGTGCAAGTTCGCTTAAGAGCTTAGTTCCTTGCACTAAATCATCAGTAGCTAATAAACTTCTACTGTACCAATAACGCCACTGTAAACTCTGCTGCGCTGTTGTTGGTAATTTTAATAGTTTATCTTTTATATGTTGCCAATTTTGGTCGCGCAACGCGTCAGTTATATACCACTGGGTTAAATTACTACTAAATAACTTTTCATCTACCTGCACTAGCCAACTAGCAGCATCAGCATGATTTTTACTGGCAAGCGCTAACGCAAACTTCACGGTAATTTGTTGCTCTTGTTCTTTAGTAAATGGCAATAAAGTTTTTGCTAATGCATAAGTATCAAGCGCTTTTTCAGGCGATCGCCATATTAATCGCTTGAGACCATAAGCCACTATTTCAGCTTCACGTGCTGATTTATTACTGAATCTAGACAATTTACCAATATAAGCAGGATCTCGTCGAACTTTATGCCATACCTTAGCTAAAGCTTGTTCTTTTTCCGGTAATAGCTTTGTTAGATAAGGAATAAGGCTATGTTTACCACCATCGGCCGCTAACACAATGCGTTGCCATATCAGGTCATTAGTACGATATCCCGCTAGTTGCCATTTTTTGAATATGGGATCACAAACTTTGGGTTGTGACTTACCCACCAACCAAAGAGCGCTTACTTTAGGTAAAACTCTAGTTGGCGCAACACCCGTTTGTAATTCAAAACTATAATGTTGGCAGGTTAATTCGACATTACTGGTGGGTTTAAAAAATGTTTGAAAAAGTACTGGCTGCTTACGCTTAGCTAAATAGGTTAACCATTTCTTTCTTAAAGGCCAATCTAGCGGAGTTCCTTCGTATTTTGTTAAGAATTCGCTGATCTCTGTCGCTGACGACAGCTTCATTTTGGTCATTAACCTTTTCTGATCTAAATAAGGTTGTAGCGGATAATAATGCAATTGCTTATATAGGTTTTGATATGTGGCTGAACTAGCGTTCCAAACTTGATTTTCAGCTTCAAGAAAAATATTTCTTTGCTGATTATCATCATTTGCAAATGAAAAGGTGCTGGCTAATAAGCCACTTAATATAATGGTTTTGATAAACCGGAAACTACCTAACGGCATTTGATGACCCTGGAAAAATAACGATAGATCAATTATTCACTCCTTACATCACAAAGCAAGTCTATTCAGCACAATTAATAGCTTATTTAGCGATAATTGGGCTTGATATAATTAAGGACAGACTAAAACAACTTGATATTAAAATATTATAAATAAATTTATAGTTGCGTCATTTTAAATAGGCTTTAAAATTGCCGCTAAATACTTTTTTATAATCAGGTTCAGCAAAGCATGACCGATAGCCCTTTTTCTAACACCGACCAACAATTAGATGCGATTGGGCTTCGCTGCCCTGAACCCGTAATGATGCTGCGCCTGACAATTCGTAAAATGGCAAACGGTGAGACACTATTGGTCAGTGCAGATGACCCCTCTACTGCTCGTGACATTCCCAGTTTTTGTCGATTTATGGAGCATGAACTTATTGAACAACAAATTAAAGAAATGCCTTTTCAATACGTTATAAAGAAAGGCTTGGGATAGTAAGTCTCAATATCTGCTAAGTATTAATTATCGAATGGTCATAAGAATAGTTGCGTCCATGAACTACAAGTAACAGACAATAGCTTAACCGCACAATATCGACACTTATAAATCGTTAAATTTCATATCCGTAATATCAGCTTTGAGTAAAAGTCATGACTAATTTAAATTTGAACATATCTCTAGGTCTAGACTGCTTTGCAACCATGTTTCGTGAAATTTATCAGGCCGCTTCTCCGCCAAAACGATCGTTCAGGGTAGAAGATATAATGACTGTAATTGCCAAGAAACCGATGTTCTAAGTTATTGAAAATAGGTCAAAAATTGGATTGCTTTAGTACTAAAAGCCGACGAAGGAAAATAGTACCGAAAGGTTCCCTTAGAGAGCTAAGGGGGATTCACCTATAACCTCTTCCCAACACCTCATTCTTTTTCATGTTATTGATATTCTTCAGTGACAAGTTTACCTAGATCTTAATTAATGCTTTAATATAAATATACAAAAGTGCTCTGATTTTAAGCTAAGTAAATATTGAAAACCATCAGGAAAAGGAAAGCTGTATGATAGAAAGAGGGGTATCGGAGAAAGTATTGCTATTTCTGAATTTGCTTGGCTCTATATGCATATTCCCGTTTGCAATATTACGTTGGCACTACGGTGACATTACTTTAGCGATTGTTGACGGCATAATATCAATAACATTATTAGTTTTTTTTTCGTACATATTTATAACCCGAAAAACAGCTGTTGTAAAAATTTTAAATGCCATTTTTTTAGCTATTGCACTCCTTACAAGTATAGCAATGAAAGGACAATCACAAATTCTTTGGGTAGCCCCTGCCATTATCGCAATCCACTATTTAGTGCCCGTAAAACTGGCAAAAATCATCAACATAATACTGTTGTCTATAATGCTAATCATTGTTTACCCACATACAAACTTGATTGAGTTCATAACAATCTTATCCACCACTATTTTAACAGCATCTCTATCCTTCGTAATGTTTCGTGCATACACTAATAAACAACGCGAACTAGCTTTACTTGCGACCATAGATCCATTAACAGCTTCAGGTAATAGACGATTATTAGGAACAAAGCTATCGGAGGTAATTGCTAACCAGAGCCGTGAACAATATTCAATTTGCTTACTATTACTGGACTTAGATGGCTTTAAAGAAATAAATGATGAATATGGGCACGCTATTGGAGACCAAATTATAATATCTGTATGTAAGTTAGTAAAAGAGCATACACGAGTGTTGGATTCACTTTACAGATACGGTGGTGATGAGTTTATTATTGCCCCCTTGAGTATGAACTTAAAAACCGCTAAAAAACTTGCTGAAAAAATACGTCATGTTGTTGAGAATCATAAGTTTATTCACGATATCAAATTAACCCTATCTATAGGTGTTTCTGAGTATAATATTGGTGATACACCTGAATCATGGATTAGTCGTGCAGATATATCTTTATACAAAGCCAAGAATAATGGTAGAAACAAAGTTTATTAAGCACAGGTAAATAAGATTGACGTCAGTCTATTTATATCAGCTAAGTTGCCAGAACGTTCGAAGCTCATCAAAGAAAACACACTATTTCTTTGCAACGTATAATAAATAACTGCAATTGAAAAATAAATGATGCTGTGAATCATTTAGTAAAAGCTGCAGCTACAGAATTGAAGAATGGCATTAGAATTACTGCACTTAGCCCTACAGTAGAGATTTAATCTCTACCTATATACCCAGACTATTTCCCTTGTTTTAAATCAGCATCTAGATAAAAAGTTGCTAATGCATATTTTAAAAGTGTTATGGATGTACAGACGGGTTAAATATTGGAAGTTTTTAGCACCTTAATTTTTCTTAATATAAAATGATAGATCAAAAAGGGAATGCCATAGCATTCCCTTCTTAGTTTTATCTCACTTAATTTCTACTGCAATAATGAAATATCTGCGATAGCAAAGAAACTATTACGAATTTCGTTTAGTAACGTCAGTCGATTAGTTTTAACTTGTTCATCGTCAGCCATTACCATGACATTATCAAAAAAGTTATCAATTGGAAGCTTCAATGCTGATAACTCAGTTAATGCGCCTTGATAATCTTTTGTAGCCATTAATGGTGCTATTTTAGTTTTTACCGCTGAAAATGCAGTCGCTAATTCTGTTTCTGCAGTTTCTAATGCTAAACCTTGATTAAACGCCTCAAACAGTTTGCCTTTAAATTTAACTAGAATATTACCGACACGTTTATTAGCCGCTGCTAATGTCGCTGCTTCTGCTAAAGTTTTAAAGTGTGTTACGGCGTGAATACGCTTATTAAAGTCTAGTGGCGCCGATGGTGCATTCGCTAACACGGCTTGTATAACATCAACACTAATATTTTGATCTTGATAATAAGCACGGTAACGTCCAAAAACAAAATCAAGTACTTGTTTAGTTACGTCTTGATTCGTTAGCTTGTCTTGATAAAGCTCAACACTTTTAGCCACTAAATCAGCAATATCTAAATTAAGGTCTTTCTCGATGATAATACGTAGTAAACCAATGGCCGCACGACGTAGAGCAAATGGGTCTTTGTCGCCCTTTGGAGCTTGATTAATACCAAATATACCGACTAAGGTATCAACCTTATCAGCAATCGCTACCGCACAACCTATGTTCTGTTCTGGCAGTGTATCACCAGCAAAACGTGGACGGTATTGATCTTCAAGTGCCTGTGCAACAGCTTCTGGTTCACCATCATGTTGCGCATAATATTTACCCATGGTGCCTTGTACTTGTGGAAACTCAAGAACCATATCTGACATTAAATCAGTTTTACTGAGTAAACCGGCACGATGGGCCATAGCGGCATCGTCACCAATTACATTGGCAACAAACTCACTTAAGCTAGCAATGCGTTCAGACTTCGCTTTTACAGTTCCCAGCTGTTTTTGGAACAATACAGACTCTAAACTCTCCAATCTTGATTCAAGTGATTGTTTTTTATCTGTTTTAAAGAAAAACTCGGCATCAGCTAAACGTGGGCGGATTACCTTCTCATTTCCCTTAATAACTTGGCTTGGGTCTTTACTGTCTATGTTTGACACAAAAATGAATTTATTCAACAAGTTACCTTCAGCATCTGTCACTGGAAAGTATTTTTGATGATCTTTCATCGAATAAATTAATGGCTCTGCTGGTACATTCAAAAACTCTTCATCGAAGCTACCAGTTAACACTACTGGCCATTCAACTAATGAAGTTACTTCTTCTAGTAAATCATCGTCAGGTAAAACGATGCCACCAATTTCTGTTGCTGCTACATTAATTTGTTGTTGGATAGTTTCTTTACGTGCTTGGTAGTCAACAACAACATGTGCTGCTTTTAGTGCGCTTTCATAATCATCTGCATGACTTAATGCTACAACTCCGTGATGATGAAAACGATGACCCGTCACTAAGTTGTTAGAGCTAATATTTAGCGATTCACCTGGAATAATACTTGCGCCATACATTAGGGTTAAGGTATGAACTGGGCGAATAAATTGTGTTCTACCTGAGCCCCAACGCATAGGTTTAGGTACAGGTAACTTAGCAATGGCGTTATTAACCATGGCAGGAATTAACTGCTCTACGTGCTTGCCTTGCTCTATAGTTTTGTAAAGTAACCACTCTCCTTTATCAGTAACTAAACGTTCGGCTTCTGCAACAGTAATACCATTTGAACGCGCCCAACCTTCTGCAGCTTTACTCGCATTGCCTTCAGCGTCAAATGCTACGTTTACCGCAGGTCCACGTTTTTCTATGGCTTTATCAGCTTGGTTTGCTATTAAGTTATCAACCTTTACCGCTAAACGTCTTGGTGTTGCATACCAGTGGATATCTGAATACGTGAGTTTAGCATCGTCTAACTGCAACTTAATATGATCGAAGAATGTCGTTGCTAAGGTTCTTAATGATTTCGGTGGTAATTCTTCAGTACCTAGTTCAATCAGTAGTGTTTCTGTAGTCATTATGATTGTTCCTTAGTAGAGCTACCATTTGCTGAATTATTTTTACACAGTGGAAAACCGAGTTCTTCACGTTTTGCATAGTATGCTTGTGCACAAGCTTTTGATAATGTTCTCACCCGTAATATGTAACGTTGACGTTCTGTTACCGATATTGCGTGTCGTGCATCAAGTAAGTTAAAAGCATGTGATGCTTTCATTACTTGTTCATAAGCAGGTAATGCTAAGCCAGCTTCTATCAGTTTTTGGCTGTCTTTTTCACATTGATCAAAGGTTTTAAATAATGCGTCAACGTCTGCATGTTCAAAGTTATAAGTTGATTGCTCAACTTCATTTTGGTGAAATACATCGCCATACAATACTTTACCCATTGGGCCATCGGTCCAAACAAGGTCATATATACTATCAACGTTTTGTATGTACATAGCTAAGCGTTCTAAACCGTAGGTTATTTCACCTGTAACGGGTGCACATTCAATACCACCGACTTGTTGAAAATAAGTAAACTGCGTAACTTCCATGCCGTTTAACCAAATTTCCCAACCTAAGCCCCATGCGCCTAACGTTGGTGACTCCCAGTTGTCTTCAACAAAGCGTATATCGTGTACAAGTGGATCAATACCCATCTCTTTTAAAGAGTTAAGGTACAGTTCTTGAATATTGTCAGGAGAAGGCTTCAGCATTACTTGAAATTGATAATAATGTTGTAAGCGGTTTGGGTTTTCACCATAGCGACCATCAGTAGGACGACGACATGGTTGCACATAAGCACTACTCATTGGCTCAGGACCAATAGAACGTAAAAATGTCATCGGGTGAAATGTACCTGCCCCTACTTCTAAATCTAATGGCTGAACGATTACACAGCCTTGGCGCGACCAATAATCTTGCAACTGCAGTATTAGTCCTTGAAAGGTCTTTATATTAAAGGTACTCATAACATTCCGAATCTATGGTTATATTGTATTAAATAAGGCTAATTATAACGTTTGTCGCTTTATTAGCCTAGTGCCCTTGCCTAGATGTTTGATATTTTATTAACATATTTTGCAAGGTTATAAACAAAAAATGCCCGATCTGGTGATCGGGCATTTATATCTTAAAAGTTTTTAAACACTAAACATCTAAGTTAGCTACTTTAAGTGCATTTTCTTCAATGAAGTGCCTACGCGGTTCAACATGATCACCCATTAATGTAGTAAACAATTGGTCAGCTGCAATAGCGTCTTCAATAGTTACCTGAAGCATTCTGCGAGATTCTGGATCCATGGTTGTTTCCCATAATTGACTTGGGTTCATTTCACCTAGACCTTTATAACGCTGTATGTATTGACCACGTTTTGACTCAGCCATTAACCAGGTTAACGCTTCATCAAATTCAGTAATCTGCTTAATTTTTTCGCCACGTTTAACGTAAGCACCTTCTTCCATTAAGCCGTTCACTGCTTTATTTAAACTTTGAATTGATGCAAACTCTTTTGAGTCAAAAAATTCATAGTCACAATCATATACCGTATCAATACCATGCTTACGCACATTAAAGCTTGGGTAGTAAACATTACGCTCTGGATCTTGCTTAACTTCAACAGTATAAATAGAGCCATTACCGTCTTGGTCAGATAACTGTTTAAGTAAGTTCGCTGTCCAAGATTCAACTTTTTCTTTATTGTTAAAATCTTCAGTAGAAATAACGTCGCTGTAGATCATTTTCTCTAGAATATCAGCAGGAATCAAACGAGAAACACGCTTTATAGTTTCATGAGTTTTTCGGAATTGTTTTACTAAATTCTCTAAAGGTAAACCTGATAACGCCGGGGCAGATTCATTTACATGTATTTCTGCATTCTCTAAAGCAAGCGTTGTTAAATATTCAGTTAAACCATTCTCATCTTTTATATAACGCTCTTGCTTACCTTTTTTCACTTTATAAAGTGGTGGTTGAGCAATGTATATATATCCACGTTCCATAATTTCTGGCATTTGACGATAGAAAAATGTCAGTAGTAATGTACGTATGTGAGAACCATCCACATCGGCATCGGTCATGATGATGATACTGTGGTAGCGTAGTTTCTCAGGGTTATATTCGTCGCGGCCGATACCACAACCTAAGGCTGTAATTAACGTACCTACTTCTTGTGAAGATATCATTTTATCAAAACGCGCTTTTTCTACGTTTAGAATTTTACCTTTTAATGGCAAGATAGCTTGGTTTTTACGGTTTCTTCCCTGCTTGGCTGAACCGCCAGCAGAGTCCCCTTCCACTATATATAGTTCAGATAGTGCCGGATCTTTTTCCTGACAATCTGCTAACTTACCAGGTAAGCCTGCAATATCTAACACACCTTTTCTGCGTGTCATTTCTCGTGCTTTACGAGCGGCTTCACGTGCACGTGCAGCATCAACAATTTTCATAATAATAGTACGAGCAACAGCAGGTTTTTCTAATAGGTATTCACCTAATTTTTCGCCCATTGCTTGTTCTACGGCAGTTTTAACTTCCGATGAAACTAATTTATCTTTAGTTTGCGAAGAGAACTTAGGATCAGGTACTTTAACTGAAATTACTGCGGTTAATCCTTCACGAGCGTCATCACCAGATGCACTTGTTTCAGTACTACCACCTTTCTTAGTTTTATTTAGACCTTCTTTAACCATGTAGCTATTAAGCGTACGTGTTAATGCTGTTCTAAAACCACTTAAATGTGTACCACCATCGCGTTGTGGAATATTGTTAGTAAAACAATGAATACTTTCTTGGAAACCATCATTCCATTGCATTGCAACTTCAACAATAATTCCATCTTCACGTTCTAAATCAAAATAGAATATTTCTTCATTAACGGGTGTTTTGTTAGTATTTAAATAATCAACAAACGCTTGTATACCACCATCAAAGTGGAAATGATCTTCTTTACCGGCTTCACGTTCATCAATAAGTCTGATTGATACACCAGAGTTTAAGAATGATAATTCACGGATTCTTTTCACTAGTAAGTCATAATGAAATAGAACATCGGTGAATGTATCTTCACTTGGCCAGAATCGAACTTCTGTACCCGTTTTATCACTTTCGCCAACAACCTTTAAAGACTCGGCTGGAACACCATGATGATAAAACTGTTCGAATAACTTACCATCTCTTCGAATGTTAAGTTTTAATTTGTGGCTCAAAGCATTTACTACAGAAATACCAACACCGTGCAAACCACCTGAAACTTTATAGCCTGAGTCTTCACCACCAAACTTACCACCAGCATGCAATACTGTCATGATAACTTCTGCTGCTGAAATACCTTCTTCAGGATGAATTTCTGTCGGAATACCACGACCGTCATCTCTAACAGATACAGAACCATCTAAGTGAATTTTAACAATAATATCACTACAGTGACCTGCAAGTGCTTCATCAATTGAGTTATCCAACACCTCAAATACCATATGATGAAGACCTGTGCCATCATCGGTATCACCTATATACATCCCTGGTCTTTTGCGAACTGCATCTAAGCCTTTAAGTACTTTTATACTTGCCGAGTCATATTCATTTTCTATTGTCATAGCTTGTAGCCTACTCACTCATTACTGATAGTTTGCCATGTTTCACGTGAAACATTTTATAGTTTTCTTTCTGTGGAACAAGTTGTTCCACCGCTGCTTTATCAATTGCGGTTACAATAACCTGACATTCTATTGCTGCTATTGCATTATTTAATAATGCTCTAGAATGAATATCTAGCTCTGCACCTACGTCATCAATTAATAAAATTGGTTTTACTAGGTTAACTCTTTCAATCAACTTTGCTTGTGCAAAAGTTAACGCTAGTAAAAACAACTTCTGTTGTCCCCGTGATAATTGATTATCTATTGAAGCACCATTAAGTAAAAACCTAACATCAAATTTTTGTGCACCAAATAAACTATATCCGTTTGCTAATTCTTTATCGTGATATTGCTGTAATACATCTAGTAAATTCTTCTTACTATTCCAGCCTTGTAAATATTGAATAACAATTTCTTTAGATACTGAAGGTAACATTATTTCAAGCCAAAAACTTAACTCTTTAGTCAACTCTTTAACATATTCAGATCTAAGGTCAGCAATAACTTGCGAGCTATCAGCAAAAACATCTGTCCAATAATTTAACGTACTGCCCGTAGTTTTAGAACGTAAACAAGCATTACGTTGTTTTAGAATGCGTGAAAACTCTTTCCAGTGATCTGAAAATGAATGTTTCACGTGAAACAATCCTAAATCAATAAATCTTCTTCTTTGCTTTGGCCCACCAAAAAATATTTTAAAGCTCTCTGGCGTTATAACCTGTACAGCAATATTTTTTGCTAAAACAGAAAATTTATTCTGTTTTTCACCATTTATTCTTATTTCAGTGTTCGTTGCAGTGGCGCCATTAAAAATTTTTCTAACGCCCATTTGGCAATCTTTATTAGTTTTAGCGCTTACAGTAAAGCTGTGCTTATGATGCTGTAATAAATTAACCACATTAGAACTACGAAAAGATTTGCCATGTCCTAAATAGAAAATAGCCTCTAATAAACTACTTTTACCGCTACCGTTATCACCAATAATAAAATTTAAATCTGAATGTAATTCAATCGATATATTTTCTATATTTCTGAGATCTTGAACAATTAGTTTACCAATACTCATTCTTACAAACGCATTGGCATAACAACGTACAAGGCTTCTCCAGATTCGCCACCTTCAATCACTACACTACTATTTGCGTCTGCAAGTGTGAATTTAACATCCGTTTCTTTAATGGCATTTAAAACGTCTAATACATAACTGACGTTAAAACCAATTTCAACTTCTTCGTATGGAAAATCTATTTCGATAACTTCTTCGGCTTGTTCTTGTTCAGGGTTGTTAGCCGTAATTTTTAATTCCGTGCGACCAAAGTTAAGACGTACACCTTTGAATTTTTCATTTGATAAAATAGAAGCACGAGATAAAACTTGTCTTAACACATCTTTGTTAGCATTAAGAATTTTATCACCATTACGGGGAAGTACACGTCTATAATCTGGGAAACGACCATCAACAAGTTTACTGGTAAATGAAAATTCAGTATCTATTATTCTAATATGATTAGAGCCTAAGAATACTTGAATACCTTCATCAACAGGATCAAGTAAACGTATAATCTCTAAAATACCTTTTCTAGGCACTATCACTTGGCGAGCAGGTAATTCAAGTTCAGGGTTGGAAATTTTGCATATAGCCAAACGATGACCATCAGTAGCTACAGAGCGTATTTCATGGCCTTCAGTTTCAATCGACATGCCATTCAAATAGTAACGAACATCTTGGTTAGCCATTGAAAAATGGGTACTTTCTATCAAACGAAGTAATTCAGATTTCAATAATGTAAATTCTACATCACCCTTCCATTCTTCAATATTAGGAAAGTCACTAGCAGGTAAAGTTGACAATGAATATTTACTGCGACCTGTACTGATTTTTATAACGTCATTATCAGTTTCAAAAGTCAGCATAGAGTCATCAGGTAAGCTTTTACAAATATCGAGTAACTTACGTGCAGGAATAGTTACCTGACCATCATCTGATTGATTATCGACAGTGGCATACGCAACCATCTCTAACTCTAAATCAGTAGCTGTTAAAGTAAGTGATTGCCCACTTACGTCAAAAAGTATATTACTTAAAATGGGTAATGTACTCTTTCGTTCTACAGCACCTGAAACCAATAGTAATGGCTTCAAGAGTAATTCTCTATTTAATGAAAATTTCATTTCTGACTCACTATTAACTTACTTATTATTATGATGACAATGTTCTTGTTAAATTTGAATAATCTTCTTTTATATCGTGAGATTCTTCACGTAAAGATTTCACCTTACGACATGCATGTAGCACTGTAGTATGGTCTCGCCCACCAAAAGCATCACCTATTTCAGGTAAACTATGGTTAGTTAACTCTTTAGATAATGCCATGGCTATTTGACGAGGTCTAGCAACTGAACGATTTCTACGTTTTGACAGTAGATCTGCTACTTTAATTTTATAATATTCTGCAACGGTTCGCTGAATATTATCAATAGTGACTAATTTATCTTGCAAGGCAAGTAAATCTCGTAAAGCCTCTCTAACAAAATCAATCGTAATTGCTCGACCAGTAAAGTTAGCATTTGCAATAACTCTATTCAAGGCGCCCTCTAATTCTCTAACATTAGACCGTAGGCGTTTAGCAATAAAGAAAGCAACCTCGTCAGCAAGATTTATATGACTCTCTTGTGCTTTACGTTTTAAAATAGCGACACGAGTTTCTAATTCTGGAGGTTCAATAGCGATGGTAAGTCCCCAGCCAAATCGAGATTTTAGTCTGTCTTCAACGTCAACTTCTTTAGGATAACGATCGCTGGTTAAAATTATTTGTTGATTACCTTCAAGTAAAGCATTGAAAGTATGGAAGAACTCTTCTTGAGTTCGATCTTTACCAGCAAAAAATTGAATATCATCTATTAATAAAGCATCAACTGAACGGTAATATTGCTTAAATTTTTCCATGGCATTATTTTGCAGTGCGCGCACCATGTCTTGAACAAAACGTTCTGAATGCATGTAAGCAATTTTAGCATTAGGTTTATTTAATAATATGCCATTACCAACAGCATGTAATAAATGTGTTTTACCTAAACCTGTGCCGCCATAAATAAATAGCGGGTTGTATGCAGCACCAGGATTGTCAGCAACTTGTGAAGCGGCGGCTCGTGCTAATTGGTTTGATTTACCTTCTACGAAGTTGTCAAAAGTATACTTAACCCTAACATTTGTCGTTTTAGGCAAATTACTTTCTGGAACAGCAGTATCTCTATTAGCAGGCTGAATATTAGGTTGAATTTGGTTGATACTATTTTGAATGTTAGGTGTTTGTGATGGAATACTACCTACGTCAAAACGAAGTAAAGGTGGATTTGCGCTATCTTGCATCCCTACGAGCTCATTGATGCGATTAACGTATTTATCTCTTACCCAATCTAGTACAAACCTATTTGGCGCATATAACGTCATTATATTGTCTGTAACCACGCACTGTAGTGGTCGAATCCACATACTAAATTGTTGTGCGGGTAATTCTTCTTGAAGAACAGACAAACATTTTTGCCAAAGTGTAAGATCCAA